>JBCBCR010000038.1:0-20767 GCA_038530495.1 Pseudomonadota bacterium
CATGAACGCCGCGTCCTTCATCGGTATGCGCGACTGGTAATAGTACCGGTTGATCACCCACGCCCGCACCTGATCAGGTGTGCAACCACCCGCATGCAGTTTGTGATGAAACGGATGTTTGTCGTGATACTGCGCCTCACCCACTGCGCGCAGGCGCGCTTCGAATACCTCCGGGCGATCGGGCTGGTCGGTCACAGCGCTAACTCCATCCCGTCATGGGCAATCTCCCAGCCTGCGGCCAGCACCTTGGCCCGCGCGTCGCTGCCGGGTTGCAGAATGGGGTTGGTGTTGTTGATGTGAATGAACACCTTGCGCACCTCCAGATCCTTCAGGCGGGACAAACTGCCCTGCGTCCCATTCAGTGGCACATGGCCCATCCGCGCGCCGGTCTTTTCGCCTGTTCCGGTGCGCTGCATGTCGTCATTGTTCCACACGGTGCCGTCAAACAGCAGCAGATCGATATCCACGAACCGCTCCAGCAGCCAATCAGGGATGGCGGCACACCCGGGCACGTACGCCACACGCGTCCCATCATGTTCCAACATCAGCCCCACAGTTTGGTCACCCACTTCTTCGAGGTTGACGGTGTCGCCCTCCAGAAAAAGCGCCAATTTGCCCGGCACGGCAAAAGGCGTAACGATCAACCCCGGCACAGGCTGAAACGATTGGTCCAATACGATAGCGTGCCGTGACACCAAATCTGGGTCCAAAACGCCAAAAACCGTGTTCGATGCCAGGATATCAAGACCCGCAGCCGTCGCGTATACGTCAAACGCCGTCTTCTCTCGGAGCGTCAACAGGCCCGCGATGTGATCGATGTCCCCATTGGTCAGCACCACCGATGCAATCGGCGATCCGCGCAGCTGCGGCGGATGCATGGCCGGACACGCATCCAATTGCGCGCGAATGTCAGGCGAGGCGTTCAGGACCGCCCACGTTTTGCCGTCGATCGAAACGGCAAGAGAGGATTGCGTCATGCGGGGAATGATCCCAGCCCGCGCATCAGCACAGTTCCGACAGCCACAATTCCATTGGGGCAGCCCACCGCCGGCGGCCGCCCCAAGAACGATCAGTTTCATGTGCCGAAAGCTGGCTTAGATCACGTCGCGCTCTGCGCCACGGTCGTCGTCTTCGCCCGGGCCATACATGTTGATTTCCATCCCGCACTTGATTTCGCGTGCTTTGGGTTTTGTCCATGCCATCGCAAGTTCCTCCTCGTTAGAAGGCCAAACTAACGCCGTCGCGCAGACAGCCATATGCGACTTTAGCCGCAAACGGATCACCGACCGGCAGCAGGTTTCGGTTTTCGAATGTGAAAGCCGAAACGACCGAGTGCCGCGATGTTGAGCGAACGGAAGGATTGACCGAAAAGCGGCAGCGTCACGACCGACGCAAATTCTGGCCTGACCACACGCAATCATGGCATCGATTTTAACGTGACCAAGCGGCAGGAATGAGATTGAAACCCGGCACATAGTCCACCACCGCTGAACTATGCGACATATTGCAATTGTTGTGATAGACGGGGGATCGGGAGCCACGTCTGATTCATCCAAGACGTGTTTTGGGCTTAGGGGTCATTCGTTTGCCAACTGCACAAAACGACTGCCGAGCGTGCGGCGCGGTGAACCCGCCCGGGGCCAAGTTTTGTCACAACTGCGGAAAGCCATTACCTATTTTCTGTTCCGCTTGCGGTGAAATTGCCGTTGCGAACGCTAAATTCTGCACCGAATGCGGGACACCTTTGACGGGTGCGCAACCTGCGAAAGCCGAACAAACTGCGGCCCAACTGAGCGCGCCGCGTGCCCCGCCAAATACAGCGCCCGAAAGCGTCGCCGAACGCCGTCTTTTGACAGTCATGTTCTGCGATCTTGTTGGCTCGACTGCACTGTCAGAAGAATTTGATCCCGAAGATTATCGCGACCTCATCACCCGGTATCGCGAATTGGTCGACCAAACAGTTGCCAAATTTGGCGGGGAAATTGCCAACTATGCTGGTGACGGTGTGGTTGCGATCTTTGGTTACCCAATTGCGCAGGAATTGAGCCACTATTCAGCGGGGCTTTGCGGGCTCGAGATTTCGAGCAAGGCGCAGGATCTGGATTTGGGGTTTTCCACCCAAACCGTTGCGATGAACGTGCGCGTCGGCATCCATACCGGACCGGTTGTCGTGGGCACGGCGACAAGCGCATCGATGGATGAAAAGGTCTGGCTCTTTGGCGATACTCCCAATATCGCAGCGCGGATTCAATCGCTGGCCGAGATTGGCGACGTGCTTGTCTCCGAAGTCACGCGGCGGCTGATCGGCGAGCGGCTGGCGTACGCGTCCGTTGGCAGCCCGTCCTTGGCCGGGATCAGCAAGCCGATAGAGATCTTCAAACTCAGCCTCAAGCTGGCAGGCTTCGAAGAGGCGGGGGAGGCGCTGGCGCATGTCTCGACGCCAATCATCGGCAGAACTGCCGAAACCGCTCTGGTGCGATCCCGATGGGAGGGCGCGCTTGAGGGGGAGGGGCAGGTCCTGCTTCTGAGCGGCGATGCCGGGGTCGGAAAATCGAAAATTGCCTTTGGTTTGAAAGAGGAAATCGCAGGCGCGGAGTCCAGTCAATTTGTCCTTTTTGGCTCTCCGCTGCATAGCAGCAGCGCGTTTTTTCCGATCAAGAACGCGCTTACCACATTGATCGGCGTCCTTCCCAATGACGCGCCGGACAAAAGCCGGGGTAAGGTCCAAAGCTTCATGTCCGATCTGGGATTGGACGATGAAACATGTTCTGTGCCGATCCTGCGACTGCTGGGTCTGGAGGACAGCGCAACACCACATGAACCGATGGCGCCCGAACGAGAAAAACGTGCGCTGATCGACGCGCTTTTGCTTTTATGTGCCGGTTTGGCGGCTCACAGGCCGCTGCTTGTTCTGCTGGATGACGTGCACTGGTTCGATGCCTCGACCTTGGAGTTCGTCAACGCGTTGATCAATCAAGTGTCAAATCGCCGTTGCCTGATCCTGCTGACGGCACGCAGCGAGTTTAAATCACCGTGGCGCAGCCTGCCACACGTCACCAGCCTTGAACTCAACCGCCTCTCACGGCGGGACATCTTCAAAATGGTGGAAAGCATCTCGGGCATGCGTCCAGCCGAAGAGGTGCTGGATCAGTTGGCCGAGCGTACCGACGGCGTGCCGCTTTTTGTCGAAGAACTGACCAAAATGGCCATGGAATCCGGTGTTCTGGCTGGCTCTGGCCCGTCGCAGGCCGAATTTTCCAGCGGCATCCCGGAATCGTTGCAGGATTCACTGATGACCCGCCTGGATCGTTTGTCCACCAATCGCGAGATCGTTCAGGTCGCATCAGCCATCGGACGGGTTTTTGACCGTCAGCTTTTGTCCGAAGTGCTGGACTGGCGCGAAGGCGACATTGCCAGCGCTCTGGATCAATTGCTCGACACCGAATTGATCGTTCCGGTTGGCCAGGCCGGGGGCGATGACAGCTACCGGTTTCGTCACGCGCTGGTGCAAGATGCCGCCTATCAATCCATGCTGCGTTCAACCGCGGCCACGTGGCACGGCAAGATTGCAGCGGCTCTGGAGGAAAATCACAAGGAAACCGTCGTGCGCGAACCGGAGATCCTTGGCCACCACTACTGGCGCGCGGGCGATCATGCCGCGGCAGAGACCAAATTGATGACCGCGGCCCGTCAGGCGCTTGAACATTCAGCCAACGTCGAGGCGATCACGCATCTTCAGCATGCTCTGAAATGCCTGCAGAAATCCGAACCGTCCCAGGATCGTGACCGGCGCGAAATTGACCTGCAGATCATGATCGCCGTACCGCTGGCATTTGTGCGCGGCTACGCGCATGACTCTGTTCTTTCCGCCTATTCCCGCGCACAGGAATTGTGCCGCGCGTATGGCGAAACCGAAAGACTGTTCAAAGTCGTCTATGGCCAGTTCCGCTCCAATATGCTGGGCGGCGAATACGGACCCTCGCAACAATGCGCCGATCGACTGACCACCCTGTGCGCCGATTTGGCCAGCCCGCTGGCGCTGGTTGCGACCGAACGATCGCATGCCGCTTTGCACACTTATCTCGGCCGTCCAGCAGAGGCGCTGAAGCATGTAGATAAGGGGATCGGGTACAAAATGTCGATTGAGCACCGTTTTGTCGGGCTTGATTTCGACGTGGTCGATTTGTCGGTTGCGCTGCACGGCTACAAGGCACTGTCGTGTTGGCTCGCGGGTGATGAGGCGCGCGCGCTCGACGCCATTGAGGCGGCACTCATCCACGCCGAGGAAACCTCGCATCCGTTCAGCCAGTCTTTTGCCCACGCATTCCTGGGATGGATCGCGCAATTCCGCGGCGACATTGCAACCGTGCAGGACAGTTCGGCGAAACTGATCGCCCTGTCCGAGGAATATTCGTTCGCGTTCTGGCGCGGTTGGGCGCGCGTCATGAATGGATGGGCGCGTCGGGCGTCTGACGGGGAAACATTACTGGACGATGTAAAACTGGGCCTGAGCGAGTGGAAAGACACCGGTTGTCGGCTGGGCCTGAGCTTTTTTCTCTATCTTTATGCGGATGCCGCCATTGTTCACGAGCAGTTTGACCTCGCTGGGGATATGTTGAACGACGCGGACCAGTTCGCAAAGGACAGCGGCGAACGGTTCTGGATCGTTGGGCTAAAAACGCTGCGCGGTCGCTTGGCAATCGCACGCGGTGAGCGGGATGCCGGCATTGATCATATGAAAGATGCGGCACATCTCGCCGCGGCGCTGGGGCACTATGGTCCGCTGTTGAACACGATCCGGGAATTGGTCGACCTCGACGCGCCAGCAAGCTGTTTGAACGAACTGGTCGACCTCGTGCGTTCGGCTACCGAAAAAACCAAGGAAAACGTGCCTGCCCTGACCGAGGCGAAGGCCGTGCTGAAGTCCCGAAATTCGCCCGTTTCAAATGAACATTAACGTCAATCAGTTTCTGCAGCCATAAGGAGATTATCGGCAGCAAAACCGATCGAAAGGAAAAAAAGATCGACTCTGAAGCAGGATAGATTGATCCTGTACCCGCGCGTATTTCGCGCAATCCGTGCGCATCTTATTTTGTAACCCGTTCTGATTTCACCGGAAATCCTAAGTTTTAAACATATCGGAACCAGCATTTGGAGGATCCAATGGCACCGAAAAAACACTTAGACGACGTGCTTCCCACTGTCGGAAACCCGCCATTTTGGTACGGATCGTTCTCTGCCTTGTGGGTTTACCTCCCGGTCCCGATTGCAACGCTCAACGAAATCCTCGGCACGCAGTGCGACAGCCTCGCCGCATTCCCTTTCGAGGATCTGTCGGCGGGCGGCGACATGGGATTGATGAATATCAATTTCATGACCTACGCGTCGGATTCTGGTGTCAATGACCCGCAATCTTACGCCGATATCACCAAGCCGATCACGTTTCACGATCCGATGCCCGCCAGCATGGGGATTGAGCCGACGCACGAATGCGAAATTAACATCGTATCCTATTCGCGCGCGAAAGAAGCGCAAACGCCCTTTGGGCTGAGTTCCTCACAGTTCATCGAGGGGCGCGACCACACCAAGAGGATCGGCAATTACCGGCTATGGGTGCCGTGCGATGACCGCATTGCTGTGTATTGGGGCATGCACAATTTCGGCGAAAACAAGCTGATGACCTATCCCTTTGTCTACAATAATCCCGCACCCAACAATCCCGGGCGCGATCTGTGGGATTTCACCATTCCCGCAACCGTGGATGAACCCGCCAACGAGACGCTTTTCGCGCTCAAGGTTCAGGACATAGCCGAGGGTCCTGGGGTCGTGGCATCGAACCAGTCCGAGATCATCGACTTTTCGCTTTACCCGCACGCTGCGACCAATCCCCCCCAGCAGCGCCTTGTTGCGTCGCGCCGCAATGTGTTTGGCCAGTTCAAATGCATGACGATGGACAGTGCCAAGGCGGCGGGGATGGCCATTCCGCCCTGCGAGCTGACCATCGGCAATGCCGCCCATCAGGCGGTGTCCGATTTGAAAACCATGCTCAGTACAAGCAACACACTCCAACCCGTTGGGCTGATGACATACGGATCGCAACCGGTCATCGCGGAAAGCTCGCTCTATTTTGCGGACATATGACGATATCATCCCGGCCGCGCCACACCACGGCGCGGCAGTTAGACTTGCCGCTCTTGTGGTCGTGGCCCTGGCGGTGGGTTGGTTTGCTGCGCGAGATGTCCCGCCGCCGCAACCGATTTCCGATGTCGTTTACGATCTCCCAGCCGACGTTGATCCGGTAGCAGGCGCGCCGGACCTTGCCGATTACGACACGTTTTCCTGGCTCAGCTTTCTCGCGCTGAATGCCCCGGCGGATCAAACCAAGTTCAGTGATGCGCCCGACAGTGAGCCGACATGGGCCGGTTGGATGGAGGATTTTCAGATCCTCGTGCAGGACGGGCAAGTGCCGCCGCCATGGGGCTCTGCCCGCAACATTCCGCCTCTCTGTCGGGCCATCGCTACCGAGGCAAACATAACGCGCGTTCTAACCCATGCTTCCAAGACCGCTGGCGTGGTCAACCTGTTTGAACAGGCGCAATCCGGGCCACTGATCGATCAGAACGGTGCTTATGTGCGCTATGAGATCCTGGTGAACCAACCGATGTACGACTACATCGTCGACAACCAGCTGTATAATCTGGTCGGACTGGACGCGTTTGGACCGATTGATTTCCCGTCCGGCAACCCACGCTCGGGCGAGATTGGCGCGATCATGGTCAAGGCGGCGTGGAAGGTGATGGGCCTCGGGGATGATCCATCGCGGTTCCACGTCACAGAAGCCTACGTGGTCGACGCGCAGGCACAAAGCTGCGCCATCGAACGGCTGGGGCTCGTGGGCTTCCACATATCGACCAAGACGGTGTCGGCGCCGCATTGGATCTGGTCGACATTCGAACATGTCGACAACGTGCCTGATCGTGGCACCCTCACGCCGCGCGCCCATTACAACTTTTTCGATCCGTTTTGCGAGGTAAAGCGTCCCGGGCAGTGCGTTGAAAACGCGATGCCAGCGCTGCCGTGGGCGCCTTCCAATCCCGATCAAGTCCCGTCGCAAGTGGTGCGCACCACGCCAATAGGGCCAGTCACAGCCGTGCTGAACACAAAGTTCCAGGAACTGCTGCGCGAGGCAAACCCGCTGTCGGTCTGGGCAAATTACATGCTGGTCGGCACGCAGTTTCCGCAGCGACCCGGCGATCCGACCGACCCCACGGGCCGCGCTTTTCCACAGTCACTGGCCAATACCACGCTCGAAACATTCATGCAGGGCGATACCCCGCCCGTGTCTTCGAGCTGTGTGGGCTGTCACAACCGCGCCACGACCACGGCCAGCGCCAAACCCTCTGATTTCACCTACATCCTTTCGAGGGTGACCGCCAAATATTGAGGCTCCAATGCCAACGCCACCGCCGGACAGTTTCTTTGACCTTTCAAGCGCACTGACAGGCTTCACCGTGCAGACCCTGAAGTTCGCGCAGCAGAACGCCGATTTTTATGGCGCGTTCCGATCCATTTATGGCGCAGTTGAATTCGATGCGCTGATGTCCGCATATGCGGACATAACTGCGCAAGGCGACACGGGCGCAGACCTTGCGAAATCGGTGCTCGCAGATGGCAGCACCGTCGCAGAAACCGCCAGAGCGCTGATGGTGTTCTGGTATCTTGGCCAAATTGCACCGGGGGGCAAAGGTGCGATGCAAATACCCACGGCCAATCACTATGCGCAGGGGCTGGCGTGGCGCGCGGTGCAGGCGCACCCGACGGGGGTCAGCACGCTGCAATTCGGCTACTGGGCCAGCCCACCGCCGCCCCTCGAAGACTTTCTCTGAGGAGACCGCAATGCCAACAGGATCACCGGAATACGATGCGGTCATTGTTGGCGCAGGCATCGCCGGCGCAATCATGGCCAAGGAACTGGCCCGGCACGGCAAGCGCGTTCTTATCCTCGAATCCGGCCCGCGCGACCGCCGCGACCGGGTCCCGTTCCAAGACACCTATCTCAAGGCCATGGCCAAGCTGCCGAACGCGCCCTATCCGCCTTACTGGACTTTTGACAATTCATCCGGTCAACCGGATCAAGAAGCGGTGCCGCGGGCCATGACCGCGATGACCTTTGCATGGCCCGGCCTGACCGAATTCAATGAGCACATGGCCGGAAATCAAGAGGCGTTCGACCGGTTCAACGAACAAAGCTACCTGACCTATCAGACCACATCGGAAATACCGTTTCTCTCAACATATGAGCGGCTTGCGGGTGGTACCACCTGGCACTGGCTGGGCACGTCGCTGCGGTTTGCGGCCAACGACTTCAACATGAAAACGGTCTATAATCAGCTGGTGGATTGGCCGCTTGAGTTGACGGATCTTTATGACGACTACGCGGCTGCCGAAGACGAGATCGGCGTGTCAGCAGATGTGAACGACCAGCGTGCAATGGAACCATACTTGGGCGTACAGTTCCCACCGGGTTACGAGTACCCGATGGAACGCATCCCCATGAGCGTGTCGGACAAGCTGCTGGGCGAAGAGATGCAGGGCCTGCAATTTGATGGCCACGACCTGCTGATGACCTGTACACCGCAGGGACGGAATTCCGAATACCGCCGCGGTCGGCCCGCATGCCAAGGTAATTCCAGCTGCATCCCGATCTGCCCCATCGAGGCGAAATACGATGCCACCGCCACGTTGCGCGAAGCGGAGAATGGATATCACGTCCGCACGATCACGCAAGCCGTTGTAACCGGCCTCGAAGTGGATGAAAGCGGCAGGATCACGCGGGTCAATTACATTGCCTACGAGGGTGAGGCGGGCAATTACACCTGCACCCATGAAAGCGTGTCGGGGACCATCGTTATCCTGGCCGCGCACGCCATCGAGACGGTCAAGATTCTGCAAATGTCGCGTGACCGCCAGGGCATTGCCAACACGTCCGGGCAGCTGGGCTGCAACCTGATGGATCACCTGTGCTACCTTGGCTACGGGCTGGGAAACAAACAGGGGTTCCCCTATCGCGGCCCGCGCAGTGGGTCCGGCATCGAAAGCCTGCGCGACGGCGCATTTCGCGCGCGGCGGTCCGCATGGCGCGTCGACGTGGGCAATGTCGGCTGGGAGTGGGCTGACGACGATCCGTCCACGTCGCTCAAGGATTTCGTAAATGGCACCAACGCGTCGCGCCTGAATCCAAAGAACGAAAAGCTGTTTGGTCAAGATCTGGTCGAGCGCTTGAACGCTGCCAACACGCGTATGTTTCGGCTGTGCTACCTTGTCGAACAGGAACCGCAGCAGTGCAACCGGATCACTCTGTCAAAGACCTACACCGACGGTCTTGGCCTGCCCCGCCCCGAGATCAACTATACGGTCACGAGCAGCAAATACACCTTGCGCGGGATCACGGCGGCGGCACAGATGACGGACCTTATCTTTGACAAGATCGGTGCAAATCGGGTCTTTCCGCACCACAGCTCGGATTATTCCAAATTCGTTGATGCCGCGGGCTTTCCCGGCATTTCGTTTTGCGTGGATGGCACGCACTATCAGGCCAATCTTTACGGCGCGGGCCACATCGTGGGGACATACCGCATGGGATTTACCCCTCGGGATTCCGTGGTGAATTCCGACCTGCGCAGCTGGGACCACAAGAACCTTTACCTGCTCGGCAGCGGCACTTTCCCAACCATTGCCACCGGCAACCCCACGCTCACAATTGCCGCACTGGTCTACCGCGCCGCACGGTCGGTGCTGCGGGATTTGGCATAGGAACGAAACACGCGAATGGCTGCGGGTTCAAAAAACTGATGCGCGTTGACGTCCCAGCCCCCCACCTCCTACACATTGGCAACTTCAGCAACCCAATCACCGAGCGCCAATGACATATACCCCGTCCGACACCCGTTACGATTCAATGGTTTACCGCCGGTGCGGCAAATCTGGGCTGCGGTTGCCGGTTGTCTCCTTGGGGTTGTGGCACAACTTCGGGCACGACACACCGCATCAGGTCAAACGGGATATGTGTCGGGCTGCGTTCGACCACGGGATCACGCATTTCGACCTTGCAAACAATTATGGCCCGCCGCCCGGCAGCGCAGAGGAAGCCTTTGGCGAAATCCTCAGGACCGATTTCGCGGGCTACAGAGATGAGTTGGTTATTTCGTCCAAGGCAGGCTACCTCATGTGGCCCGGGCCCTATGGCGAATGGGGCAGCCGCAAGTGTCTGGTTGCCTCCTGTGATCAGTCGCTCAAGCGGATGGGCGTGGATTATGTCGACATCTTCTATTCGCATCGGTTCGATCCGAACACGCCGCTCGAAGAAACGATGGGCGCGCTCGATCACATCGTGCGGTCGGGCCGCGCGCAATATGTCGGCATTTCAAGCTACAATTCAAAGCGCACGCGCGAAGCCATCGCAATTCTCGAGGATCTGGGCACGCCGTGCCTGATCCATCAGCCATCTTACAACATCCTGAACCGTTGGGTCGAACATGACGGACTGCTCGACACGCTCGACGATCTGGGTGTCGGGTCCATCGCCTTTACGCCATTGGCGCAGGGGATCCTGACCAGCAAATACCTTGGCGGCGTACCGGATGGCAGCCGCGCGACCCAAGGCAAATCGCTGCTCGACGGTATGATCAACGAGCGGTCACTTGCATCCGTGCGCGCGCTGAACGAGATAGCGGAAAACCGCGGCCAGACGCTGGCGCAGATGGCGCTGGCGTGGGTGCTGCGTGGTGGCCGCGTGACAACCGCATTGATCGGCGCATCGAAGCCGTCGCAGATTGTGGATTGCGTGGGCGCCATCCACAATCTCGACTTTACCGACGACGAATTGAAGCGCATCGACGAGATTTCGTCCGAGGAAGACATCAACCTCTGGGCGCGCTCATCCGAAACCGAGTGAACCCACCCGATCGCCCTCGCGCAAAAGCTGAATGAACAGGCAATCCGCCGACCACCTGCCCAATCGACGGGCATTCGGTGCGCAGATGCCATGGTCAGGGCAAGTTCGGTGGTGTATCTGACGAATTACAACAAGGTGTTCGGCCAAACCAAACACCACAACAGGAGGATGCTGCCCCATGTTTCACCGTGCCATCGCAGTTGCGGCCGGATTATTTGTTGCGACCGCTGCCACTGCCCAGACCGACCTGCCCTTTGCGCTCGACTGGAAATTCGAAGGTCCGTCGGCCGCTTATTTTGCTGCAATCGACAACGGCCACTTCGCCAACGAGGGGCTGAACGTCACAATCGAAGCGGGCGCAGGGTCTGTGCAAACCATCCCCAAGATTGCCACAGGCGCGTTCCCGGTCGGATTTGGCGATATCAATTCGGTCATCCGCTTTCTTGATCAGAACCCCGGCGCGCCAGTGACGGCGGTCATGATGATCTATGACAAGCCGCCTTTCGCCGTGGTTGGCCGCAAGAGCCAGGGCGTATCCGAACCCAAGGACCTCGAGGGTCGTATTCTGGGCGCCCCGCCCCCCGATGGCGCGTGGGCGCAATTCCCGGTTTTTGCCAAGGAAACGGGCATCGACCCTGCCGCGGTCACCGTGGAACCTGTGGGCTTTCCGACCCGCGAGCCGATGCTGGCCGAAGGCAATGTTGATGCCATAACAGGCTTCTCGTTCTCGTCCGTCGTCAATCTCAAGCGATTGGGCGTGGCGGATGACGACATCTCGAACATCCTGATGGCGGATCATGGCCTCGCGCTTTATGGCAACGCGATCCTGGTCAACACCGATTGGGCTGAAGCCAATGGTGACCTGCTGCGCGGCTTCCTGCGTGCGGTCGCGGCCGGCTGGCAGGCCGTGGCGAACGATCCCGCGGCGGGTATCGAGTCGCTGATCGAACGCAACCCGGCAGCCGACAGCGCGCTGGAACAAGAGCGCCTGCAGATGGCCATCGATCAGAACGTCTTCACCGACTATGTCAAAGCCAACGGCATGGGGGGCATTGACGCCGCGCGTATGGAACAGGCCATCGCGCAACTGGGCGAGACCTACGATTTCCAGAACGCGCCCGACGCGTCGCTTTACTTCACCGACGCATTCCTGCCCGAGGGCGGATTTGCAATGCAGTAAGCGGATTTGGCGCGGCCTGCCCTTTCGGGCCGCGCCACAGCTGCCATGACGAACGCACTGATCGACATCAAAGATGTCCACCACGCCTACACGACAAAGGCAGGCCCCCTGCCTGTGCTCAACGGCCTGAACGTGTCCGTGCCCGAAGGCGGCTTTGTCGCCGTTGTCGGACCATCGGGCTGCGGAAAATCCACGCTGACACGCTTGATCGCCGGGTTGATGAAACCCGACACAGGCGAGGTCTGGCTGCATGGCGAGCGGGTGAAGTCCCCCCGCTCGACCGTGGGAATGGCTTTTCAGAACCCCGTGCTGCTGGAATGGCGCACGATCCTTAAAAACGTGATGCTCCCGCTCGAGATTGTGCCCACCAAGCTGTCCAAGGCGGCGCAGGAAGAACGTGCCCGCCACCTGCTGGAACTTGTGGGCCTCAAGGGGTTCGAAGACAAACGCCCCTCCGAGCTGTCGGGCGGCATGCGCCAACGTGCGTCCCTGTGCCGGTCGCTGGTGCACAAACCCGAGGTGCTGATCCTCGATGAACCTTTCGGCGCACTCGATGCGTTCACCCGCGAAGACCTGTGGCAGACCATGCACGCGCTCAAGGCCGAAGAGCCCTTTACCGGCGTGCTGATCACCCACGATCTGCGCGAGTCCATCTTTCTGGCCGACCAGGTGGTCGTGCTTTCGGGCCGCCCTGCCCGCACGCAATACGTGATGGACATCCCCCGCGACGGTGCGCCCAAGATCGATGACCTCTACACGCCCGAGGCGGCCGACCGGCTCAACATTCTGCGCCACCAGATCGAGATCGCCCAGGGCCGCGCGCCACATGAGGAGGCAGGCACATGACCGCGCAAAAGATCGCTGTGCCCATCATTGCAATGATCGTGTTCCTGGCGCTGTGGGAATTGCTGGTCTGGGCCAATGGCTGGCCCAACTACATCATGGCCTCGCCCTCTGACCTGCCGGCGGCCTATGCCAAGTTCTGGGAACTGTTCCTGGTGATGGGCTGGCAGACGCTTTGGCGCACGGTGGTGGGGTTGCTGATTGCCATCGTCTTCGGCGTTCTTGTCGGCATGATCATGGGCTTTTCCCGCACTATGCGCGATGCGCTTTACCCTCTGCTTGTCGGCTTTAACGCGATCCCCAAAGCGACGGTGGTGCCCATCGTGGCGCTGCTGTTCGTTGGCGCGCATGATTTCAACACGATCATGATCGCCTTCATGATTTCGTTCTTTCCCATCGCGGTGTCTGTCTCGATCGGCCTGTCGACGCTGGAACCCGAATATCGCGATATCCTGCGGTCGCTCGGTGCCAGCCAGACCACGGTGTTCTGGAAGATCGCCCTGCCCAAAACGCTGCCCGAGTTCTTTGGCGCGCTCAAGGTTGCAGTCACGCTGGCCTTTATCGGCACCAACCTGATGGAGATCGTCAGCCCCCATGGCCGCGGGCTGGGTGCGCTGTTTGACAGTGGCAAGACCAATTCGGACTATCCGCTGATGTTCGCGGTGCTGATCGCGCTCGCGTTTCTGGGGATCGTGCTCTACTACATCGTGGTCGCGCTGGAAAAAACGTTCGCGGGCTGGGCCGAACGGCAACCAACCTGACGAGCCGCATCACCGCATGACAAACGGGTTCGCCATCGGCGCATCCGACGTATTGATCCACGTCGTCTTGGTCCGCGTGTAATCCAGCAACGCCTCGCGCCCCGCTTCGCGCCCATAGCCGGAGTGGTTGAACCCCCCGAACGGCGCAAGTGGCGAGACGGCGCGATACGTGTTGACCCAGCACATCCCGGCCCACAATCGCGATGAAACGCGGTGCGCCCGCGCGAGGTTCGCGGTGAACACCCCAGACCCCAGCGCATAGTCAGATCCGTTGGCCAGCGCGATGGCCTCGTCTTCGGTGTCAAACGGCAACAGCGACATAACCGGCCCGAACATCTCGACCTTCAGGGTCTCGATCTCGGCGTTGGGACACTCAACCAGGGTTGGGGCCACATAATTGCCGGGCTGATCCAGCCGCGCGCCACCAAACCGGACGCGCGCGCCCTGCTCCCGCGCTTTGGCAAGGGTCGCTTCAATGGTACGCACCTGCGCTTCGGTGCAGAGCGGGCCGACATGGGTCTGCGCCTCAAGCGGATCGCCAACCACGATATCCCGCGCCCGCGCTTCAATCCGCTCGGACAGGGCGCCAATGATGCTGCGATGCACAAGGCCGCGGGACCCCGCCACACAAGACTGCCCCGACGCGCCGAAATTCCCGGCGATCAGCCCATTTGCTGCGCTGTCCAGATCGGCGTCCTCAAATACCAGGATCGGCGACTTGCCCCCAAGCTCCAGCGACGTGACCGCGAAGTTCTCGGCCGAGTTCCGGACAACATGCCGTGCGGTGTCGGGGCCGCCGGTAAAGGCGATCCGATCGACACGCGGGTGCCGCGTCAGCGGGATGGCGCAGCATTCGGCATCGCCTGTGATGACAGAAACGACACCCGCGGGGAACCCGGCCTGTTCGATCAGTTTGGCAAATTCCAGCATCGGCGCGGGCGCCACTTCCGACGCTTTCAGCACAACCGTGCACCCCGCCGCCAGCGCCGGACCCAGCTTGGTCGCCGTCAGAAACATCTGCGCATTCCACGGCACAACCGCGGCGACGACCCCGATGGGTTCGCGGGTGGTAAAGACATGCATGTCGGGTTTGTCGATGGGTATGACGCTGCCTTCGAGCTTGTCCGCGAGCCCGGCAAAGTAACGATAGTAGTCCGCGACATAGGCCGTCTGGCTTGCAGTTTCGGCCAGCAGCTTGCCGCTGTCTCTCGTCTCGATCCGCCCGATCTCCTGGGCATGTGCCTCGATCAGATCGGCCAACCGAAACAACAGCTTGCCCCGTGCCGTCTGGGTCATGTCGCGCCACGCCGGATCGTCGAGAGCGCGCGCCGCTGCGGTCACTGCGCGATCCACATCATCGGGCGATGCGCAGGCAAACGTCGCCCAAGGTTCGCCCGTGGCCGGATTCAGGCTTTGCATCACCTGGCCCGCGCTGCCGTCAGACCATGCCCCGTCGATGAACAATTGGTAGTGCGTCATTGGGACATCCTCAGTGAAAGGCGGGCATGACCTCGTCCATGAACCGCGCGAGTGAGGCGCGCTTGCGCTCAGCACTCATCCCGCTGTCGATCCAGAACGAATATTCGTCATAGCCAAGGTCTTCGTATCGTTTGATCTGGTCAATGACCTCTTGCGCAGTCCCGATGGTCAGATCGCGGTGCATGTTGCCGGGCGACATCATCGTATTGGCCGCCATCTCATCCTCAGACAGCGGATCAATCATGCCCTGGCTCACGGTCCGTTTGTTCTGAAACCACGCACCGAAATAGCAGTAGAACCGCGACAGCTCGTGCGCTGCCCATTCCACGTCATCTGCGTCCGATCCGACAAAGGTGTGGTGAAGCAGCATGATCTTGGGTCGCGCGCCACCGTTCTGTGCCACGGCGTCGGTGAACCGGCCCATCAGCGTTTCAATCTCTTCGATCCCCTGCCACAGCGGCGTGACCTGCACGTGAAATCCGCTGTCGACCGCAAACTGGTGGCTGTTGGGATCGCGCGCCGCGATCCAGATCGGCGGGCCACCGTCTTGCACCGGCTTTGGCGCGGCGGTCGTGGCGGGAAAGCTGTAAAACTCACCTTCATGGGCGCAGTCCCCTTCCCAGATCGGGCGCAAGAGCGGCGCTGTTTCGCGCATGCGCTGACCGGCTTCCCACGCATCCATGCCCGGCATCAGCCGTTCGTATTCAAAGGAATAGGCCCCGCGCGCAATCCCCAACTCCAACCTGCCACCGGTCATCAGGTCGGTCGCTGCCGCCTCGCCGGCCAACTTGATCGGGTGCCAGAACGGCGCCACCACGGTCCCGGTGCCCAGCTTCACGTTCTTGGTGTGGTGCGACAGGTCCATGATCGACAGGAAAGGGCTGGGCGCGATGGTGAAATCCATCCCGTGATGCTCACCGGTCCAGATCGCGCGCATCCCGCCCTGATCGGCCATTTGGCACAGTGAAATGAACTCTTCGTACAGCACATCATGCGCCTGATCCGGCGCGGTGCGTTCCATATGGGCAAAAAGTGAGAATTCCATCGGCTACCTCCCCTGGTCCAGTGCAGCGCAGTCGTTCAGAAATCGACGCAGGATCGCCGTTACCTGCGCGGCGTGCGTCATCGGCATCATGTGCGCCGCTCCCGCGACGATCTCGGCCCGGCCCCGCGGCGCAATCTGCGCCATGCGCCGCGACATGTCCGGTGTCGAATTTGGTTCGTCCGCGCCCGTGCAAAACAGGGCGGGACAGTGCAGGTCAGACAGCGCTTGCGCATCGGGACCATCCGCGTGCGCAAAAATCGTGTAGGCCTGTTTGTAAGCTGCGGGATCAACCGTGCTGAGCCAGCCGCGACATGCCTGCGCCTCGGCTGTGGTCGCATGACCGAACCAACGCTGCAGCGTGATCGTGGGATCAACCGGTGTCTTGCCATCCAAAGCAGACGCCCGCGCCTGAACCGCCTGCGCCGCGTCGCACGTGCGTTGAAAAATCGCGCTCAGTGCGGCCACACCCTGCACCAGTCCGGAATGGCGGACCGCCAAATCCAAGGCAATCATCGCGCCCATGGAATGCCCCACCACCACCGCAGGCCCGTCCATCGCAGCAGCCACGGCGTCGGTGAAGTCACACAGCCCCGCGGTCTTTGGCAACGGGGGGCTGGCCCCGTGTCCCGGCAGATCAAATGCAGTGAGATGGTATTCCGATCCCAATGCGTCCATCGCCGCGGCCCATGCCTCTGCCCGCAATCCCACGCCGTGCAGCAGGACAACGGACGGCCCCGCACCCGCGCGGATACCGCGCAACGGGCCGAACTCAGACCGCGGCCGGGTTGTCCACGTCATGGCCCAGGTCCTTGAGGTCTTGATACCGGTCGCCAATCCGGTGGTGCGGTCGCCCGTTCAACGCACCGCCCAACACCACGACGATCTCGTCCGCGCGCGGCGCGTCCGGAATGGCGAACTGCAACGTCAGGTAATGTGACCGGCGTCCGGCATCGTTCTTGTCCATCAGCGGCACCATGATCGGCGCATTGGCCGGGCCGCGCGTATTGGTGAAGGCGAGATAGGATTTCGCGCCAACAGCCTCGCGGTAGTGATTGCCAAAGCGCAAAGTGTGGATCAGTCCCGACGCGTGCTCGATCTCACCGTCAAGCCCGACGACCGCTGCCTTGCCATAGGCTTCGATCGCCTCACCCGAGCCGGCGATTGCAATCATCCGCGCGGTCAGCAGCGCGCCCAAGACCGGACCAAAGGCCTGAATTTCCGGCTTCAGATCCTCGACAAACCGTCCCGCCCACGGGTTTTTGACCACCGCGGCAACCGCGAACATACGCCACGGTACATCCGCAGGTTTATACCCTTCGATCAGGACCTCTTCGTCATATGTCACGAATTTGCGGATTTCTGGCTGCATCGCCGTCTCCCCTTTCCTCCACCCCAAGGAACACCGGCGCGACCGCAATTGACAAACGACGAATATGGGATCACTGCTATTAGTAATCGTAATGGTACAGTTGACCCTATGGCCCGATCCCTGCCCCCGCTGACATGGCTGCGTTCGTTCGAAGCATCGGCGCGGCACCTGAACTTCACTGCCGCAGCGCAGGAACTCGGCCTGACGCAATCCGCAATCAGCCAGCAGGTGCGCGCGCTGGAATTGCGGCTGGGCGTGCAACTGTTTGTGCGCAAACCGCGGGGACTGGCCCTGACCGATGACGGGCGCCGCTTTCTGCCGCAGGTCGGTGCCGCACTGGATCAGTTGGCGCGCGCCGTGTCCGGTTTCGAAACCGGGTCGCAGGCGGATCTGCTGACCGTGGCAGCGTCGGTCAGCGTGTCGCGTTGGTTGATCTCACCGCACCTGCAGGATTTTCTGGGCGCCCACCCGGGACTGCGCCTGCGCCTGATCGGCACGATCTGGCCTGACGAATTCAGCGCGTCGCTGGCCGATGTCGAGATTCGCTTTGGCTCTGCGCAGCAGGTCGGCAAGGGGGCGGATCGCCTGATGCCCGACGATCTGGTGGCCGTCGCACGGCCCGATCGAAAAGCCAGCACAGTACGGATCGAAACGGTCGGCACGTCCAACAGCTGGCGCGATTGGACCATACGTGACGGTCAAGCCGCGGACATCGCACCATCGGTTTTCGTGGACTCCTACGGCGCCGCGCTTGATCTTGCCGTCGGCGGCACGGGAGCCGCTCTGACCAGTTCCCTGCTCGCGGCGAACGCCCTCGCGGACGGTCGACTGGCCCTGATTTCCGAAACCAGGTTGCCCAGTCAGGAAGGTTACTTTCTCGCCATAACGTCCCGGTCCGAAGCCGCGGCGGCCTTCAAGGACTGGCTTTTGGCCCAGGTCGCCAAGGCTGGTTCGCAAGTGATGGCAGGCTGAAGGGCCACCGGCGCAAGGACACATTATCCGCCGCTTTGGCACATGTGGCTTCGGTATGAAAACAACGCCCACCGGCGACCGCTACGAAGGGTGTCGAAAGGATCAACATCCGCGCCCAGCAGGCGCTCGATGCTTTGGCCGCGGGCTTGGACGACGATACTTCAAAATGCCGCCCGCCCCGCCCGTAGCCGGACGTCCCTTCAAAAGCGTCTCACAACGGCGCGAAACCGCTTGCCGCAACAAAAGGCTGGACAGGATCAACCGGTGTCTTCGACTATGGGTTGTGCCGTCCGTCGTCGTATTGACCCGCGAGGCCACCGTGGCAGGGCGGTGCATCGGGCCGCAAAAAGGAGACAAAGAAATGACACTGACACGACGCCAGTATCTTGCCCTCACGGGGGCCGCCGCAAGCGCTCCGCTCCTTGCCACACAGGCCCAAGCGCAAACCACCCACGATGTTCAGATGCTCAACACCCATCCCGAAACGGCTGGTCGGCTGATGGTTTTCTATCCCGAAATCGTGCGCGCGCAACCCGGTGACGTGGTCCGGTTCCTGTCCATCGACAACAATCACAATAGCCAGGCCTTCGACGAAATGCTACCAATGGGTGTAGAGCCTTGGAAAAGCACGATCGGCAAGGATTTCGATCTGACGGTCGAGGCAGAGGGGGCGTACGGCTTCTTTTGTACGCCACACAAGGGTCTGGGAATGGTCGGCCTTTTGCTCGTCGGTGACGTGTCGGGCAACTACGAGGCTCTGAAAGAAGTGCGCCAACGCGGCAAGTCGCGGCAGCGCTTCAAAGACCTGTTCGCGATGGCCGACGAGATGCTGGCAGCTGAGGGGGAGGCATAGCATCCGACGGGACCGTCCAAGCGCCCGCAGCGGCGTGTGACTTGCAAAATCAAAGAGGTGATCAAGAGCGGCAAATCCACTGGGAGGAAAAAATGACCAAACACCTTTTACCCTTGATCGCCGGGACGGTGATGAGTGTGACCCCCGCACTTGCACAAAACACGACAAGCCTGACCCACACGCTGGTCATGGAGGGGCTCGAAAGCCCTTGGGACATGGCGTTCCTTGATGACGGAACGATGTTTTACACCGAAAAATGCGACGGGCTTTCGGTGCGCATGCCGGACGGGTCGGTGACCGCGCTGCTCGGCACGAACGAATCCGAAGGCTATGCCAGCACCGCTGATGATCTTTTTTGCGAAGGACAGGCCGGGATGCAGGGGGTCGCCGTTGACCCCGATTTTGCCAACAACCGCCGCATCTACGTCTATTCCACATCCAGCCTGACAGCACCGGGCACAAACCGGCTGTTGCGGATGACGGTGAACGATGACTTCTCTGGCGTAGGCGACCGCGTCGATATCGTCGAGGATGTGCCCTACAAGCCCAAAGCCAGCGACCAGCCCTTTGGCGGGCCCGGCGCGCACAATGGCGGACGGGTGCGTTTTGGCCCGGACGGCTTTTTGTATCTGACCACCGGCGACATCCACGGCGCCGACGTGCCGCAAAGCCCGACGCTTATGGGCGGCAAGGTGATGCGGATGGACACCGATGGCAACGCCGCAGCGGGCAATGCGCCGCCCGAAGGCTTTGACGCCCGCGTCTACACCTACGGTCATCGCAACATCCAAGGGATCGCATTCCATCCCGCCACCGGTACGCCAATCACGGCAGAGCACGGTCCATGGCATTCGGACGAGATTACGGTTCTGCAAAACGGCGGCAACGCGGGCTGGGATCCGGCCCCAAACAAGGCCGGCCGTGGCGATTGCCCATCAGGCTATTGCGGCTACGAGCCGATGCAGATGGAAGGCATGAACCGCTACGAACGCCGTGCCTATATGCCCATGACCGATCTGGTCAGCTTTCCAGACGCCATGGTGCCGATATGGGACAACAATGGCTGGTCCCAAGGCACCTCATCCGCGGTGTTCCTCGAAGGCGAGGCATGGGGTGACTGGAACGGGGCCATGGTTGTGGGCCTCATGGGCATCGGCTTTGGTGGCACACCTATCGGGCAGCGTATGGACGTCTTTCTGCTGGATGACGAAGAGCTGATCGTGACCGACGTGGTCGAAATGACCCTTCCCGCCGGTATGGATGCGGGTCGCTTCCGCTCGGTTGTGCTGGGCCCCGACGGCAGCCTCTATA
>JBCBCR010000039.1:0-20592 GCA_038530495.1 Pseudomonadota bacterium
GGCACTATTTTCCCGACACGGAGCCGGCCTTTCCCGATGAGGTGGTGCGTGCCGTGTGCGACGCTGCGGGCACCCAGGGCATTCTGGGCAATTGCCATGCATCAGGGACAGAGATCATCGCCCGCCTTGGGGCCGAGCATGTCCGGACCGGAATGCCCATCTGCTACACCTCTGCCGACAGCGTGTTCCAGATCGCAGCGCACGAGGATCACTTTGGCCGCGACCGGTTGATGGATCTCTGTGCCGCCGTCGCCCCGCTGCTTCACGATATGCGCGTGGGCCGGGTCATCGCGCGGCCTTTTGTCGGAACCGAGGGCGCGTTCACCCGCACCGGAAACCGCCGCGACTTTGCCCTGCCGCCGCCAGCACCAGTGCTGGGCGAATGGGTGCAGGCGGCGGGGCGGAAATCCTATGGCGTGGGCAAGGTCGGCGACATCTTTGCCGGGCGGGGCTTTGACGATGTGCGCAAGGGCGATGATGCCACGCTGATGCGGCATCTGACCGATCTGGTGGACAGCGCCGAAGACGGCGCGCTGGTCTTTGCCAATTTTGTCGAATTCGACAGCCTTTATGGTCACCGCCGCGATGTGGCTGGTTATGCGCGGCATTTGGAATGGTTTGATGCCGCCATCGGTGCGCTGCTGCCGCGGCTGCGCGACGGCGATCTGCTGGTCATCACCGCCGATCACGGCAACGATCCCACATGGGTCGGCACCGATCACACCCGCGAACGCGTGCCGGTGCTGACCTCCGGGTATGACGGCACGCTGGGTCACATGGCCTTCCGCGACGTCGCAACCCTTGTGGCGCAGCATCTGGGCGTTCCCCCGCAATGAGCGCGCACGCGCGCACTTGATTTTATCATGCTCAGGCCGCATGGGCCTTGGGGGCCAGCCCCCAAACCCCCGGAGTTTACCGGGCAAAGTGAATATCAGGAGAGCCACATGTCCGAGCATCTGACCGTCGTTGATCACCCGCTGGTGCAGCACAAGCTCACCATCATGCGCGATGAGGCCACGCCCACCGCCGTGTTTCGTCAGCTTTTGCGCGAGATCAGCCAGCTTTTGGCCTACGAGATCACGCGCGAGTTGGAGATGACGACCAAGACCATCCGCACGCCCATGACCGAGATGCAGGCCCCCACGCTTGCGGGCAAGAAGCTGGCGCTGATCTCGATCCTGCGGGCGGGCAACGGGTTGCTGGACGGTGTGCTGGAACTGATCCCGTCGGCGCGGGTCGGGTTTGTGGGGTTGTATCGGGACGAAGAGACGCTGAAACCGGTGCAGTACTACTACAAGGCGCCCGAGGCGCTGGAGGACCGGCTGGTGATCGCAGTGGACCCGATGCTGGCCACGGGCAACTCGTCAGCGGCGGCGATTGACCTGTTGAAAGAGGCGGGAGCGACCAACATCCGCTTTATGTGCTTGCTCGCCGCCCCTGAAGGTGTGGCGCGGATGAAAGAGGCGCATCCCGATGTGCCCATCGTCACCGCGGCGCTGGACGAACGGCTCAATGGCAAGGGCTACATCGTGCCCGGACTGGGCGATGCGGGTGACCGGATGTTTGGCACCAAATAGGCGCGGTTTGATTGCCGCTACATGCACTGTGGCGGCCAAACCCCTGATATCACGCAAGACCATTTGAAAATCCGCGAATCGGACCCTCCGGTCGGTGCGCAAACGCTTTACTCGCGCGCGCAGTTGAGGCATCGTGCACACCATATCTTGCGGGGCATATGATGCGTATTACCAGAATTATTGCATTGGCGGCCTTGGGCTGCGGGGTTTTTGCAGCAGGGGCCAGCGCGCAAACGCTGCGGTCGGCGCAGGTCCCGGCAGAGTTTCCGCCCAGCTCTTTCACAGGCACACAATATGTCGACAGCGCCGGTTGCGTGTTCATCCGCGCAGGGATCGACGGCAACACCACGTGGGTGCCGCGGGTCAACCGCCAGCGCCGCCAGATCTGCGGTCAGACCCCGTCGCTGACGGCCACCGCGCGGGCGCAAACCGCACCCGCGGCGGCAGCGCCCAAGGTCGAGCAGATCACCGTGGCGCCACCTACACCGGCCCCCGCGCCCGCGCCGCGCACCACGCGGACGCAACCGCGTGTCGTCGCCACTCCGGCGCCCGCGCCCAAGCCAACGCCGAAACCCGCATCGCGCGTCGCGACCAAACCGGCGACACAAATCGCAGCCGTGCGCGTGACGCGCCCCGCGCCGCAACCGGCCCCTGCGCCTGCGCGCGTGGCTGCTGCGCCCAGACCGGTGCCCGCGCCTGCACCGCAAGCCACAGTGCGCGCGGCCCCGGCCTGTCCCGGTGCGTCCTCGATCAGCAGCCGTTACATCAATTCCGGCACGCGCTATCCCGTGCGCTGTGGTCCGCAGCCATTGGCATCGCATGGCGGGGCGGCTGCATCTGCGGTCACCGTCGATGCCGACACCCGCGTGGTGCCACGTCAGGTCTATGACAAACGGTTGCAGGAGCAGGGCGCGGACCAGATCCCGCCGGGCTACCGCCCGGTCTGGACCGATGACCGCCTGAACCCGCGCCGCGCCGAACAAAGCCTGCGCGGCATCGCGCAGACCCGCCTGTTCTGGACCAACACCGTGCCGCGCCGCCTGATCGATCACAGCAGCGGGCGCGACGTGACCGCCGAGATCGCGCTGGTCTACCCCTACACGGATGTGGACACGCAGCAGCGCGATCTGGGCACCGTGACGCTGGTGCGCCGCGACGGGCAACTGATCAAACGCATCCAGCGCAATCGCACCCGCACTCGGGCCGCTGAACCGGCGACAACGACCAAGGTGGAACGTGCTGCACCCAAGCCGAAGGCGACAAAGGGGCGGTACGTGCAGGTGGGCACCTTTGGTGTCGACGCCAACGCGCGCAGCACCGCGCAGAAACTGGCCCGTGCGGGCCTGCCTGCGCGCATCGGCACGCTGAAACGCGGCGGCAAAAGCTACAGAGTGGTGCTGGCCGGCCCGTTTGCGTCCTCGGGCGATCTCACCACGGGCCTGCGCAAGGCGCGGGCCTTGGGCTTTTCGGATGCATTTGCCCGCTGAGGTTGCGGTGCGCCGTAAAGGCGCACCCTACAAGGCCGTGTAGGGTGTGCGCTCTGCGCGCACCGCCCCTCACATCTCTTGTGCCAGCTTGCGCAGCTCGAACTTCTGGATCTTGCCGGTCGAGGTCTTGGGCAGTTCCTGGAACACCACTTGTTTCGGCGTCTTGAACCCGGCCAGTTGGCTGCGGGCAAAGGCGATCAGCGCCGCCGCGTCCCCCGCCGCCCCCGGCTTCAACTCGACAAAGGCGCAGGGCACCTCGCCCCATTTCTCGTCCGGCTTGGCCACCACGGCGGCAAGGTTCACGTCGTCATGCGCCATCAGCACGCCCTCGACTTCGACCGAGCTGATGTTTTCGCCGCCAGAGATGATGATGTCCTTGGCCCGGTCGGCGATCTGGATATAGCCGTCGGGATGCTGCACCGCGATGTCGCCGGAATGGAAATAGCCGCCCGCAAATGCCTCTTCAGTGGCCGCCTCGTTCTTGAAGTATCCTTTCATCACCGAATTGCCGCGGATCATGATCTCGCCTTGCGCGGTGCTGTCCATCGGGATCTGAACCATGCCGGCATCCATCACCGTGATGTCCTCCATCATGGGAAAGGCCACGCCTTGCCGCGCCTTGATCGCCGCGCGGTCTTCGGTTCCGTCCCACGCGTCATTCCACAGGCACTCGGTCACGTGGCCATAGGTTTCGGTCAGCCCGTAGACCTGCGTGACGTTGAACCCCAGCTTTTCGATCTTGGCCAGCGTGGCCGGGGCAGGGGGCGCGCCCGCGGTGAACACCTCGATCTGGTGGTCAAAGGCGCGGCGCTCCGTTTCGGGCGCGTTCACGATCATGTTCAGCACGATGGGTGCGCCACCGAAATGCGTGACGCCATGATCCGCGATCGCGTCATAGATGGCGGTCGCCGTGATGTCCCGGCAGCACACCAGCGTGCCGCCCAGCATCGGCATCATCCATGTGTGGTTCCAGCCATTGCAGTGAAACAGCGGCACAATCGCCATGAACACCGGGTGCAGCACCATGCGCCAGCTCACCACCGTGCCCATGGTCATCAGGTAGGCCCCGCGGTGGTGGTACACGACCCCCTTGGGCCGCCCCGTGGTGCCCGAGGTATAGTTCAGCGCAAGGCTCTCCCACTCGTCCTCGGGCATGATCCAGTCATAATCCGGGTCACCGCCCGCCAGCACGTCCTCGTATTCCGGATGCCGCCCCGTCGCGGGAAAGCCAGCGGATGCATCGGCCACTTCGATGATCTTGGGGGGTGGGCCGTCCATCTGCGCAATGGCCGCTTCGGCCAGATCGATGAACTGCGGGTCCACCAGCACCACCTTGGCCGCGCCGTGGTCAAAGATATAGGCGACCGTGCCCACATCCAGCCGCGTGTTGATCGTGTTCAGCACCGCACCACAGGCAGGCACACCGAAATGCGCCTCGGCCTGCGCGGGCAGGTTGGGGATCAGCGTGGCAACCACATCACCGGGGGCCACGCCCATGCCCGCCAGCGCCGACGCCAGCTGCGAACAGCGCGCATAGTACTGCGCATAGGTCACGCGATGATCGCCATAGATCACGGCCATCCGGTCCGGAAACACCTTTGCCGCGCGCCGCAAATGGCTCAGCGGGGTCAGCGGCACATAATTCGCTGCCCGTTTTCCTAACCCGGTTTCGTCCGCCATCCAGCCCATGTGACCCTCCATGTTTCTGGTCGCGCGATGTAGCGTATTGGGACCCGGCCCTGCAAGGGCAGGCACGCTTTGCGATTCACAGCCGCACCGCCAAGCGATAGGCTCACGCCCATGATCCTCAGCCCCGGCCGCAACTACATCTTTATCCACGCGCCCAAAACCGGGGGCACTGCCATGGCGCTCGCACTCGAAAGTCGCGCGAAAAAGGATGACATCATGCTGGGCGATACGCCCAAAGCCGCGCGCCGCCGCCACCGCGCGCAGAAATTGCCTGCGCGGGGGCGGTTGTGGAAACACTCCACGCTCGCCGACATCGACGGGATCGTGCCGGATCTGTCTGGGTTTTTCACCTTCACGCTTGTGCGCAATCCGTGGGACCGGATGGTCAGCTATTACCACTGGCTGCGGGATCAGCGCTTTGACCACCCGGCGGTGGGTCTGGCCCAAAGCCTGGACTTTGCCGATTTCATCACCAGCCCCGCCACACGGCGCGCCAACCAGGCCGCGCCCGCGCGGCACTACATGACCACCGCCGCCGGGCTGGAACAGTGCAACGCCTATATCCGGCTCGAGGCTCTGGCCACAGACGCCGCCCCGCTCTGGGACCATCTCGGCTTTGCGCTGGAGGTGCCGCATGTGAACGCCTCGGACCGCGATGCGGACTATACCCGCTACTTCACCGATGCCGCGCGTCAGGCGGTGGCCACTGACTGCGCCGAAGACATCGCGCGCTTCGACTACCGCTTCGGTGACGTGCCAAACTGATTCCACCGCAAAGCGTAAACTGCGCCGCATTTGACTTAACTGCGCGGCCACCCGGCCCGATTGCGCACCATCCGGCGACAATTCCGTGCGGCCTCCGGTCACTGTTCCCGTGCGCTGAAACAATGCCCCAATCCTGCCCTGATCAAGTCCCGCCTCCGCCCCGGGAATCACTCCAATTGGATACATCGAACGCAACCGGCGCCGCTGCCAAACCCAGGCGCTGACCGAAGGGGATAGACAGATGTTTGGATGGAACAAGGAACCGACACCGCGCCGCATGCCCGAGACCTCGGGTGCTCTGGATGGCGGATTTTTCCACACCCGCGGCCTGATGGCCGGCACCCGTGTGGGCACCGCGATGGGCTGGCGCACGGTCGAAGCGCTGCAAGCCGGTGACCTTGTTCTGACCTTCGACAACGGCCTGCAGCCGCTGGTGGAAATCCGCCGCGAGATCTTCTGGGTCACCCCCGAAACCGGGCTCGAAACCGTGCTGATCCCCGCCGGTGCCATGGGCAACGCGGTGGACGTGGAACTGCTGCCCGACCAGGGCGTGCTCATCGAAAGCGAGGCGGCCTGCGACGCCCACGGCGACCCCTTCGCCGTGGTCCGCGCCAAGGTTCTCGAAGGCTTCCGCGGGACCCACCGCATCGACGCCCCCCGCCAAATGGAAATCATCACCCTGATCTTCGACGCCGAAGAAGTGATCTATGCCGAGGCCGGCGTGCTGGTGCATTGCCCCCGCGCCATCGTCCGGCTCGAAGATCTGGGTGCCGACCTGCCCGCGTATGACGTGCTTGATGACCACGCGGGTGCCTTCATCGTCGACTGCATGGTCATCGAGGCCCGCGGCGGCACCATCGCGCCCAACGTGGCCGCAGCGTAACCAGTACCGAATTGGCGTTCCAACTGGAGGGGGCGCCTCATTCCTCTGCACCCGGTTGCCGGTGACCCCGGCGCTTTGCCCCCCAACTGCAAAGCAGTCGCCGGGTGCAGAGACCCCCATCGCCAGAAAGCCCGGCTTGATGGCGACAGGGCGGGGCGGCCCCGCTACAGGCCAGCCCCGCCCTTGAACGGCGCGCGGTGTGTCTGGTTTCCCAGACCTTTCCCAAAACGTCCCCGCCGGACGCACCGCGCAACCGCCCCTTTGCATCGCCGCACCGATCCCGCATCATCGCGGCATGACCGACAGCACCGCCCGCCACCGCCGCAACGCGCAGATCACCGCCGTGATCGCCGCATGGTCCGTGCTGATCGGCGCGGGCATCGGGCTGGCGCAGGGCGCCCCGGACGCACGGCTCGCCAGCGTGGGCGTTGGCGCGCTGATGGGGCTGACGATCGGTGTGGGCTGCACCCTGTCGGATCTCTACATCTTCTCGAACGCAGGCCGCCGTTGGACCCGGCGCCTGCCGCCGCTGCAGCTTCTGGTGTTGCGCGCCCTGACCTACAGCGCGGTGATCCTCGCGGCCCTCGCCTTGCCCGGGGTGCTCACCGATGCGCCGCCGCTCTGGCGCGACCCCGACACGCCGCTGGCCTTTGGCATCGCCGCCGCCGTGGCCTTCGTCGTCTCCACCGCGGTCGAGATCAACCGCCTCTTGGGACCCGAAGCCACCCGCGCCCTGCTGACCGGACGCTACAGCCGCCCGCAGATCGAAGACCGCGTGGTGCTGATTGCGGATGTCGTGGGTTCGACCGCGCTGGCCGAACGCGTCGGCGACGCCGCATTCCACAGCTTCCTGCAAGAGGTGGCCTACGATCTGGCCGAACCGATCTATGCCACCGGCGGCAACGTGCATTCCTATGTGGGCGACGCGACCATCGTGACCTGGCCGCTGGATCAAGGGCTGGCAGACGGCGCCTGCCTGACCTGCGCGCTGGCCATGCACAGCGCGCTGGCCGCCGCCGCGCCGCACTACCAGACCCGCTTTGGCACCTCTGCCGCGCTGCGCATCGCGATCCACGGCGGCCCCGTCGCCGCGGGCGAAATGGGCGACTGGAAGATCGAAATCGCACTTCTCGGTGACACGATGAACACCGCCGCCCGGCTCGAAGGCGCGGCACGGGTCAACAACGTCAGCACGGTGCTGTCGGACGTGGTGGCCACAGGCCTGCCCGCAAACACCCGCGCATCGCTGCGCCGCCTGCCGGACTTTACCGCCGCGGGCAAGGACAAGGCCCTGACCCTCTGGGCCGCGTAAGCGACGCCAATCTGACCCCGTTCAGGGGCAAACGGTGCCCCGGCATAAACCGGGGCACCGCGCGATAGCCTAGACCGCGATCACGCCGCCATCGGCCTTGGTGACCACCACCACCGACGGGCGCGGCGGCATCGCGGGGTCGAAATCGGGCCAGCGGGTCGCCGGATCCTCAAAGGTCGAATCGCGTTCGAACCCTTTGAAATCCTTGGTCCCGTCGGTGCCGGGGTGCTGCACGGCCAGAAACAGCGTCTTGCTCTCGTCGGCAAAATACGGCCCGCACAGCTCACCACCTACCGGGCAGCGGAAGAACAGCTTGGAATGCCCGCGCAACGCGCCCTCGGTCTCAAGGCTATAAAGCCCGTCCGACTTGCCCGTGCGGCCCCAGCCCGATCCCTGATCGGTCGAAATCCACAGCCGTCCGTCATTGTCGATCGCGCAGTTGTCCGGTGACCCGAACCACCCGTTGTCCGAGGTCTCGGGGTTCCACATCGCACCCACCTCTTCGATCTTGGGATCGCCACACAGCACCAGGATCGACCACGTGCCAAACGTCGCCGAATGGTTGCCGCCATCTTCCTTGATCTCGATGATGTGGCCAAACCGGCTTTCGGGGCGGGGGTTGGCCGGGTCCAGCTGATCCGCGCCGCGGCGCGAGTTGTTGGTCAGCATGATATAGGCCGTGCCGTCGCCGCGCGGCTGCGCATCCTCGGGCCGGTCCATCGGCGTCGCACCCAACAGGTCCGCGGCCAGACGCGTGTCGATGGCGACATCGGCCTGCGTGTCAAACCCGTTTTCGGCCGTCAGCGGCCCTTCGCCCTGCACCAGCGGCAGCCACTGGATCGTGCCATCAGGATCAAAACGCGCCACATACAGCGTCCCTTCGCTCAGCAGGCTGGACCCGAAATGGCTGTTCTGCTCGGTCACCGGATCGCGCGACACCCACTTGTACTGATAGTCAAAGCGGTTGTCGTCGCCCGAATAAATCACCAGCCGCCCATCGCTGGCCACCGTGGTCTCGGCCCCCTCGTGACGGAACCGGCCAAGGGCTGTGTGCTTGATCGGCATCGCGTTGGGGTTCATCGGGTCCACCTCGACGATATAGCCGAACCGGTTGGGTTCATTGGGCTCTTTGTCGATGTTGAACCGGTCGTGATACTTGCCCCACGCGTACCAGCGGCCCGGCACGCCATAGCGTTTCATGCTCTCGGCCTCGGGTTGCGCGGACACGTCGACCTTGCCCTCGCCATCCACAACGTCCGACCAGAAATAGCCGTGGAAGTTCTCTTCGGCCATCAGGTAAGTGCCCCACGGCGTCATACCGCCCGCACAGTTGTTGATCGTGCCCAGCACGGTCATGCCCTCGGGGTCGGCGTTGGTGCGCAGGCGCGGGTGGCCCGCGGCGGGGCCGTCAAAGGTCATCGGCGTATTGGCGGTGATCCGGCGGTTGGCCGGGTTGGCACGGTTCACGGACCACGCGCCATCCGTTTTGACGATCTCGAACACCGACCCGCCGTGGGCGGCCATCTCGATGTCCACCAGTTCCTTGGTCATGCCGACGAAATCGGCGCGGTCCTGACGGCCTAGGCCGGCGAACATCACCTCTTCGTTGGTGTATTCGTGGTTCACGCACAGCATGCCCCGGCCCGGCTCGATCTCGGCAAAGCCGACATAGTCGTTGTTGTAGCCGAACTGCTGTGCCTGTGCCTCGGCGGTCTGGTTCATGACGTCGAATTCGGGCGCATCCGCGGTGATCGGATCGCCCCAGCGCACGAGGATGTCGGCCCTGTAGCCGTCCGCGATGTGGTGGCTTTCATCATTGCCCCACGCCAACTCGTCAAAGATGTAACGGCTGTCAGCAGCCGTGGCGGCCTGCGCCTTTTGCGCGGTCAGCGCGGTGGTGCCGAACAGGGCCGTGGTGGCGGTCACCCCCAACGCACCGCGCAGAAAATCGCGGCGGCCATAGCGCGCGCCGATCACGTCGCCAATGGTACCCTCAAGGTTGGGGTTGGTCGGAATATCGTCGAAGGCTTCAAAGGCTTCGGCCTTGTTGCCGTATTCGGAACTCTGGATGATGTCTCGCCGCGACATGTGTCTATAACTCCCGTTTTTGTTGACGCAGGCAATATTCCCGAAAAGCAGGAACGCGCCCGTGCCCGGCGTAGCGGCGGTTTTTGAAGCGCGCGTGACATCAGGCCAACAGTTTGGTGACAAAAAAACGCCCCGCACATGCAGGGCGTTTTCGTCTGTTTTTTGGGCGCTTCAGGCGGCTTTGGCTTCGGGCCCGAACCGTCCGTAGAAACTCTGGCCTTTCTGCGCCATCTCGCGCAGCAGGTCGGGACAGGCGAACCGGTCGCCATAGGTGGCGGCCAACTGGTCGCAGCGTTCGGCGGCATAGGGCGCGCCGATGATGTCGAGCCAGCTCAACGGGCCACCGGACCACGGGGCAAAACCCCAGCCCAAAATCGCGCCCACATCGCCTTCGCGGATGTCCATCAGCACGCCTTCCTCCAGCGCGCGTACGGCCTCCAGCACCTGTGCAAAGAGCAACCGGTGCTGCACCTCGACCAGTTCGGGCTGGTCGTCCATCAGCGGATAGCGGTCATGCACCCCGCGCCACAGGCCCGTGCGCTTGCCCTTGTCGTCGTAGTCGTAGAAGCCGGCGTTCGCCTTGCGGCCCAACCGGCCCTCTTCTTCCATCCAAAAGATCAGGTCATCCGCCGGGCTGTCAGGGTACGCATCGCCCATCGCCGCCTTGGTCGCGCGCGCGATCTTGGCGCCCAGATCAATTGCCGTCTCATCGGTCAGCTGCAGCGGACCCAGCGGCATGCCGACCATCTTGGCCGCGTTCTCGATCAGCGCGGGCTCCACACCCTCGGTCAGCATCCGCGCGCCCTCGTTCACGTAAGGGATGATGCAGCGGTTGGCATAGAAGAACCGCGCGTCGTTGACCACGATGGGTGTCTTGCGGATCTGGCGCACGTAATCCAGCGCCTTGGCCACGGCCCGGTCGCCGGTCTCCTTGCCCTTGATGATCTCCACCAGCGCCATCTTCTCCACCGGCGAGAAGAAGTGGATGCCGATGAACTGCGCAGCACGTGAAGAGGCCTTGGCCAGCTCCGTGATCGGCAGGGTCGAGGTGTTGGAGGCAAAGATGCAGTCCTCGGGGATCACCGCTTCGACCTTTTGGGTCATCTCGGCCTTGACGGCTGGGTCCTCGAACACCGCCTCGATGATCAGATCACAGCCCTTCAGCGCGTCCAGATCGGGGGTCGGCGTGATCCGGTCCAGCAGAGCCTGCGCCTTCTCAGCCGTGGTCTTGCCGCGCTTGATGCCGCCATCGGTGTATTTCTGGGCATAGCCCTTGCCACGGTCCGCAGCCTCCTGATCGCGGTCGATCAGCACGACCTCGATGCCCGCCTGCGCCGACACCAGCGCGATGCCCGCGCCCATCAGGCCCGCGCCCAGCACGCCCAGCTTCTTCACGCGCTGGTCCGGCACGTCCGCGGGACGCACAGCCCCCTTTTCCAGCGCTTCCTTGTTCAGGAACAGCGACCGGATCATCGCGCTTGATGATGGGTTCATCAGCACATTGGTGAACCACCGCGCCTCGATCTTCAGCGCCGTGTCAAACGGCACCAGCGCGCCTTCGTACACGGCACTCAGCAGCGCCTTGGCGGCGGGGTAGACGCCTTGGGTCTTGCCATTGATCATGGCGGACGCCCCGACAAAGGTCATGAAGCCCGACGGATGATACGGCGCGCCCCCGGGGAACTTGTATCCCTTCTGATCCCAAGGCTTCACGATGTCCGCGTCGGTGGCATTCAGCACCCAGTCGCAGGCAGCCGCCAGCGGGTCCTCGACCACCTCATCGACCAGCTTGCCCTTGGCCTTGTCGGGGCTGACCATCCGGCCCTCCAGCAGGAAAGGCGAGGCTTCCATCGCGCCCAGCTTGCGCGCCAGACGCGTGGTGCCACCGGCCCCGGGGAAAATGCCGACGAGGATCTCGGGCAGGCCAACCTTGGCCTTGGGGTTGTTGGCCAGGAACGTGCGGTGCGTGGCCAGCGGCAATTCCAACCCGATGCCCGCGGCGGTGCCGGGCAGGGCGGCGGCAATCGGCTTGCCGCCCTTGTTGGTCTTGGGGTCCATGCCCGCGCGCTCGATCTTGCGCAGCAGCGCGTGCATCCGCATCGTGCCGTCAAACAGGCCCTGCGCAGGGTTGTCGCCCGCCTCTTCCTTCATCTTGGCCAGCAGGTTCAGGTCCATGCCGCCGGCAAAGCTGTCCTTGCCCGACGTGATCACGATTCCCTTGACCGCATCGTCTGCCAACGCGGCGTCGATGCAGGCATCAAGCTCCTGCAACCCTTCGATCGACATCACGTTCATGGACTTGCCGGGGCAGTCCCACGTGATGATGCTTACGCCGTCACTGTTCGTGTGCGCAGAAAATTCGGCCATTCCTTGGTCCTCTCCTGAATGTCTAGGTCCGTCGGCAGCGGCGCGCGCGGCGCCTCAAGGGCCGACGGGGTGTCGTCTCCGCTCAGGGCGTTGGCAATGTTCATCGCCTGCCAGCGCCCCTTGATGAATTTCAGAATGTATCGGGACGCGACGGCGTCCATCGTCTCGGCCCCGTCGCGCAACGCATGCGCGGTGTGATAACCCACCAACATGTCGGCACCGACAAACTCGGCATGGCTGACCCGGCGTACAAGGTCATCGCTGACCTCGCCGTCATAGGTGCGCCGCACCATGTCAAAGAACGGGCGGCAATCTTCGGGCTGGGTGATGATGATGTCACGCGCATGCCAATGCGCGGTCAGCGGCAGCCGCATCATCTGCATGTAGCCGTCGAAATCATTCTCGCGCTCGGTCGTGCCCAGCGTCCCGAGATAGTCCACATAGACCCGCAGCGGGTCCGCCCCGCTTTCGCGCACATCGCCCTTGATGAACGAAATGTCCGGGCCCGCGTGCTGCTGCATGGCGGTGAAATTGACCGCGCCCCCGATGGTGCGAATGGCGCGCTCGTTTTCGACCATGCGCCAGCCGCCATCGCGCCGCGCCAGCACCACCCGCCCCTCATAGGACGGCAAGGCCAGCGACGAGCCGCGCCACAAATGCGAGACATAAATGCCCTCGACATAATCGCGGCCCAACCAGCGTGATGTTTCCAGATGTCGCATGAACAAATCGATCCCGAGGTTCCGCAACCCCTCGGCAGACTGGCGCAACGTGGCGTTTGTCTGCTGCGGGGTTTCGATCAGGGCATCATGGGTCAGCGTCAGCCGCCGATGCGGTAGTAAAACCGTTTTGGCGTAGCCGTCCGCATCGCCTGCCAGAATGAGATCTGACTGACGGTCCAGAAAGCTCTGCACGATTTCAGCGCTGTCCGCCTCCAAGATGCCTTTTCCCCATGCCGTCAGACCCTCTCGATGATGGTTGCAGCACCCATGCCCGAGGCCACGCACAGCGTCGCCAGACCCGTTTCCTTGTCGGCCCGCTCCATCTCATCGAGAAGCGTGCCCAGGATCATTGCGCCCGTGGCACCAAGGGGGTGACCCATGGCAATCGCACCACCATTCACGTTGACCTTATCATGATCCACGTCAAAAGCCTGCAGGAAACGCAGCACGACCGACGCAAAGGCTTCGTTGACCTCGAACAGGTCGATGTCGCCAATGTTCATGCCATTGTCGGCCAGAATTTTTTCGGTCACCGGCACGGGGCCCGTAAGGTTGATGGTGGGATCGGTCCCGATCTTGGCCGTGGCGCGGATGCGTGCCCGCGGCTTCAGGCCCAGCTTCTTGCCCAACGCCTCGTTGCCGATCAGCACAGCAGCGGCACCATCCACGATGCCCGACGAATTGCCCGCATGGTGCACGTGGTTGATCCGCTCCAGATGCGGGTATTTCATGATCGCGACCTTGTCGAAACCGGGCATGACCTCACCCATCGCCTGAAACGCGGGGTTGAGCGACCCGAGGCTCTGCATGTCGGTCTGCGGGCGCATGTATTCGTCGTGATCCAGGATCGGCAGACCGTTCTGGTCGCGCACGGTGATCACCGACTTGGCAAACCGCTTGTCGTCCCAAGCCGCCTTGGCGCGGCGCTGGCTCTCGACGGAATAGGTGTCCACGTCATCGCGCGAAAACCCGTATTCGGTGGCAATCAGGTCGGCCCCGATGCCCTGCGGCGCAAAATAGCTCTCCATCGCAATGCTCGGATCGGCGGCAATCGCAGCCCCGTCCGACCCCATGGCCACGCGGCCCATCATCTCGACCCCACCGGCGATATACCCATCGCCCGCACCACCACGCACCTGGTTGGCGGCAATGTTTACCGCCTCAAGGCCACTGGCACAAAAGCGGTTGATGGCAATGCCGGGAATGCTCTCATCCAGATCCGACGCCAGCACGGCGGTCCGCGCAAGGTTGCCACCTTGCTCCATGACTTGCGTGACGTTGCCCCAGATCACGTCCTCGACCGCGTGCCCATCAAGATTGTTACGCTCTTTCAGCGCGTTGAGCGTCAGCGCCGACAAACGCAGCGCGGTGACTTCGTGCAGCGCACCGTCCTTGCGTCCCTTGCCGCGCGGGGTGCGCAGCGCATCGTAGATATAGGCTTCGGTCATGAAAGCGGTCCTTTGACAGGTATGAGCGGTTATCTCTAAGTGGGCCTTTGGCAGGCGCGGAATCAAGAGTGACGTAGCGACGAGTTACGTAAAGGTCAGCTTGCGACGTGGGGTCATTCTCGCGCGGGGCGGGTGGCGCCGCTGGTGCGGCGCGATCCTGCGGCGGCTCAGGCCCGATCGGCAGGCGACCCCGGCATCAGATCATAGGGCGCCTTCCAGCCCGGCACCGCAGCAATGGTGTCGAGCCAGCGGTCAATATTGGGCCAGTCCGCCCGGTCAAAGCCAAACGGCTCCGGATAGTAGAGGTATCCGCAACAGGTCAGATCCGCATTGGTGATCCTGTCGCCCACGATCCAGTCGCGCCCCTCCAGATGCTGGTTCAGGATCGCATAGGCGCCCTTCAGCCGCCCCTGGTTGAAGGCAATGACCTCCTTGGGCTGTTTGTCGGGCGGCAGAAAGTTAATCAGGAACCGCGTCATCCCGGCCATGGAACTGAGCTTGTGATTGTCCCACAACACCCAGCGCAGGACCTCGCGCGCCTCCGCCGCATCTGCGCCGCCGAACTTGCCGGTTTTGTCGGTGATGTACTGTTGGATCACGCCGGATTGGGTCAGCCTTACGTCCCCGTCGGTCAGCACCGGACACTCGCCCATCTCGTTGACTTCGGCGCGGTAGGCGTCACTGCGCGTCTCGCCGCCAAAGAAATCCACTTGCACCGGCGCCCAGTCCAACCCCGACAACTCCAAGGCCAGCGCCGCCTTGTAGGAATGTCCGCTTTCACCGAAACAGTGCAGGGTGATGGTCATGGGCCAGATCCTTTCCGTGGCGCGTGTGGCAAAGGGCAGGACCGGTGGGTTTCACACCCCCCGGACCCCCCGTGGAGTTTATCTTGCAAGATGAAGGGGCATTTTCGGCGTTTACGCAAGATTAAGGTTAATGCGCTTACCGTGAAGAGGCATGGCAGGCTGGAGAGCTGAGCCATGTGCAAGGTGAAGCCTCGCACCTGCGGCCTCGGTGGATACCGCCCACAGCGTGCGAGGTGGACCCCTCTTCATCTTGCCCAGAAAACTCCCCCCGGAGGGCCGGCCAGCCACAAGGCCGCTCGGGCTGCGGCGTCAGAACGCCCGGGCAATCAGCTCTTTCATGATCTCGTTGGTGCCGCCATAGATCCGCTGCACCCGCGCATCCGTCCACATCCCGCCGATGTCATAGTCATTGGTGAACCCGTAGCCACCGTGCAGTTGCAGGCATTCGTCCAGCACCTGGCCTTGCGTGTCGGTGGTCCAGTATTTGCACATCGCGGCCTTGTCGACGGTCAGCTGGCCCGCCAGATGCTCGGCCACGCATTCGTCGAAAAACGCGCGGCTGACCATGGTGCGGGTCTTAGCTTCGGCGAGCTTGAACCGCGTGTTCTGGAACTGCATCAGCGTCCCGCCAAAGGCCTCGCGCTCCTTGCAATAGGCGATGGTGCGCTCCACGGCACCCTCCATTGCGCCAACGGCGGAGCAGGCAATGATCAGCCGTTCCTGCGGCAACTGCTGCATCAGCTGGTAAAACCCCTGACCTTCTTCGCCGCCCAGAATGTTCTCCGGCGCAATCTCCACGTTGTCGAAAAACAGCTCGGACGTGTCCGACGCGTGCATCCCGATCTTGTCGAGGTTGCGGCCGCGGGCAAAGCCCTCGGCGCCGTCGGTTTCGACCACCACCAGCGACACGCCTTTTGACCCCAAGGACGGGTCGGTCTTGGCCGCCACCACGATCAGGTTGGCGTGCTGGCCGTTGGTGATGAACGTCTTGGACCCGGTCAGGCGGTAAGCGTTGCCCTCGCGGATCGCGCGGGTCTTGATCGCCTGCACGTCCGACCCGGTCGACGGCTCGGTCATCGCCAGCGCACCGACCAGTTCGCCGGTGACCATCTTGGGCAGCCAGCGCGCCTTTTGCTCGTCGGTGCCATAGGCGAGGATGTAATGCGCCACGATGCCCGAATGGATGCCGTGACCCCAGGACGCCAGGTTGCCCCGCGCCGCTTCGATCAGGATCGCGGCCTCGTGGCCGAAATCCCCGCCCGCGCCGCCAAACTCTTCGGGGATCGAGGGGCACAGCAGACCCAGCTCGCCTGCCTGCGCCCACGTCTCGCGATCCATCTCGCCCTGTTCGCGCCAGCGGTCGAATTGCGGCGCCCATTCATTGGCGATGAATTGCGCCGTCATGTCGGCGATCATCTGGTGCTCTTCGGTCATCCAGCCCGTGGGGGCGCCTGCCAAATCCTTCATCTCCGTCCTCCCAGACATGTCACCGCTTGCGCGCCTCCAGCTCGGCATTGAACAGCCGCAGCCGCGCGGTCAGGTTTTCCTCGTTGATCACCGATCCGAAGTTTTCGAACAAGAACGACAGCGCTTCGCCCTCATCCAGCCCGGCCTCGTTTGCGAACTGTTTTAGCCGGCGAAACCCGTCTTCGGTCATGGCCACGGGAAAGCGGCGGGTCAGGCGAAACCGTTTGGGCATGTCACACTGCCCCGTTGATCTGGAAGACAAAGCGCATCCGGGTCAGACTGTCCGCTTCTAAATGCGTCACAAAATGGCGCCCTGTGCCAAGGTTCACGCTCCACCGACCCAACGCACCATAACCTTTGGGATCGGGTACAGCGGGGCCGTTGTTCTGCGCCCGGTTCTGTTCGCGCATGGTGTGGTTCATCAGGTCTGCCAGATCCAGCTGCGCTGTGACGGACAGTACCTCGGCCTCACACCGCAACCCATCCAGCGCCGGCGCCACGGGGTTGCCCTCTTGGGTGATCCCGATTTCGGCGACTTGAACACCGTCACGGTACAGGGGGGTCACGCGCATCACCGGCTCCAGATACGTGGCAGGGCGGGGTTGAACCCCGCCCGCACCTTAGAAGTTTGCCGCTTCCAGCGCCATCACCGGTTCGGCACCGGATTCGATGCGGGTCAGGTGCAGCGCTGTGGCGGGCAGTTGCCGCGCCATGTAGTAGCGTCCGGTGGCGAGCTTGGTTTCGTAGAACTCTTTGTCTGACGCACCACCGGCCAACGCGTCAATCGACGCCTTGCCCATGCGCGCCCACATCAGGCCGAGGCAGACATGGCCAAACATGTGCATAAAGTCATACGAGCCCGACAGCGCGTTGTTGGGGTTCTTCATGCCGTTCTGCATGAAATACATCCCTGCCGCCTGCAGGTCCTTTGACGCCGCCTTGAGCGGATCGAGAAAGTCGCGGTCAAACGCGTCGTCCTGACCGGCATTGTCCTTGATGTAGGATTTCACCATGTCAAAGAACGCCATGATCGGCTTGCCGCCATCGGCGGCCAGCTTGCGGCCCACAAGGTCAAGCGACTGAATGCCGTTGGTGCCCTCGTAGATCATGGTGATCCGCGCATCACGCACGAACTGCTCCAGCCCCCACTCGCGGGTAAAGCCGGACCCACCCAGCGTCTGCTGCGCCAGCACGGTCGTCTCGAACCCCTTGTCGGTCAGGAACCCCTTGATGACCGGGGTCAGCAGCGAAATCATCGCCTCGGCGTCGGCATCATCGGCGCGGTGCGACGCGTCAATCAGCGACGCACCCCACAGGGTGAACGCCCGCGCGCCTTCGACAAATGCCTTTTGGTCCATCAGGTTGCGGCGCACATCGGGGTGCACGATGATCGGATCGGCGGCCTTTTCGGGCGCCTTGGTGCCGGTCACGTCACGGCCCTGCAGACGGTCGCGGGCAAAGCCCAACGCGTTCTGATAGGCGACCTCGCCCTGCGCATAGCCTTGCAGGCCCACACCCAGACGCGCCTCGTTCATCATGGTGAACATCGCGCGCATCCCCTTGTGCGCCTCACCGACCAGATACCCGGTCGCGCCGTCATAGTTCATCACGCAGGTGGCGTTGCCGTGGATGCCCATCTTTTTCTCAAGACCACCGCAGGACAGGCTGTTCCGCTCGCCCAGCGACCCGTCTTCGTTCACGAGGAACTTGGGCACGATAAACAGAGAGATACCTTTGACGCCCTCGGGCGCGTCCGGCAGCTTGGCCAGCACGAGGTGAATGATGTTGTCGACCATGTCGTGCTCACCGGCACTGATCCAGATCTTCTGGCCGGAAATCTTGTAGGTGCCGTCGCCCGCTGGCTCCGCCTTGGTGCGGATCAGGCCCAGATCGGTGCCGCAATGCGGCTCGGTCAGGTTCATGGTGCCGCCCCACTCGCAGGTGACCATCTTGGGCAGATAGGTCGCCTTTTGCTCGGCCGAGCCGTGGGCGTGGATCGCGTTATAGGCGCCGTGGGTCAGACCCTGATACATGTTGAACGCCATGTTGGCCGACGAAAACATCTCGCCCACGCCGGTGGCCAGCACGTAGGGCAGGCCCTGACCGCCATATTCCGGATCACAATCGAGGGCTGTCCAACCGCCCTCGCGCACCTGATCAAAGGCTTCCTTGAAGCCCTTGGGCGTGCGCACCACGCCGTTCTCCAGCGTGCATCCTTCCTCGTCCCCGACAGGGTTCAGCGGCGCAAGCACGTCGGCGGCAATCTTGCCCGCCTCGTCCAGCACGGCACCGGTGAAATCGGCGTCCATCTCGTCAAACCCGGGCACGGATTGCTGGGACACGTTCAGCACCTCGTGCAGCACGAATTGCAGGTCCTTGGTGGGCGGCGTGTATGTGGGCATGTCTCTCTCCCTTTGTCTTGAATGACCGCTTATTCAGCGGCTTTTTTCGTGGAATTCATCGAGGCGATCATCTTCTCGCCCCACTTCAACTGGTCCTGCAGATCGGCGATGGCCTCATCCAGCTCGTTGCGCTGACGCTCCATGTCGGCCAGACGCTCCTGCGCGATCTCATAGGTGCGGGTCATCTGCGTCAGCTGCTGGTCGCCCATGTGGTACAGGTCCAGAAGCTGCCGGATCTCCTCCAGCGAAAAGCCAAAGCGCTTGCCGCGCAGGATCAGCTTCAGCCGTGCGCGGTCGCGCTTGGTAAACAGGCGGCGGGTGCCTTCGCGGATCGGGAACAACAGTTCCTTGGCTTCGTAGAATCGCAGGGTGCGCGGCGTGACGTCAAAGGCGTCACACATCTCGCGGATTGTCAGTGCATCTTGTGTCATCGTCTCACTCATCGGTGGTGCGGACTGTGTCTGACCCGGACATGCGCATCTGGCGGCACTCTTGCAACCGCGACCTGACGTTGACGTAAAGGGTACGTTACGTCACTTGCGCCTGACTGCCGTGTCGCCCCGTCCGACACCCAGTGGCGCAACCATGCCACGCCCCGTCGCAATCGCCAAAACCCGCGTTGCCGCCGCGATCCTCGCCCGCTACGGTTGGCCAAACAACAGCGCAAAACCGCGCATCAGGCAGGCAGCAGTACCCCCAGGAGGTTTCCATGACCGCGCAGGTCCTTGGATTTTGTCGGTTCTCGTTCTTCGGGCGGTCCGACACAAAGCTCAGCTATGACGACCGCACAGCAGCGTTCAACGCGCTCTACGCGCCCGACCGCATGGAAACCCGGTTTCTGCTGTTCGAACACCTGCTCCTGCCCAGCTTGCGCGCGCAGCTCGACACCCGCTTCACGCTCTACGTGCTGACCTCGTCCTGCATGCCCGACCATTATAAACGGCGCCTGACAGCCCTGTGCCAGACCGTGCCGCAAATCAGACTGATCTTTGCCGACACGGTCGATATCCGGGCCGTGGTCAACCCGATCATCGGCGACACTGCGCTTGACCGGACCGGCCTGATGCAGTTCCGCATCGACGACGATGACGCCATCAGCCAACGCTATATCGAACGGCTGCACGTCTGGGCGCACAGCCTCAAGGGGCGCATCTATGTCACCATGCCCAAGGGGATCATGGCCTGCGATCAGGACGGCGCGGCGATCCTGCACCCGATGCACCGCGGCATGACCGCCGTGGGGCTGGCACTGTCGTCGGGCCGCCGCAGCCGCCGCAGCATTCTGACCATCCCGCACACCGTTGTGGCGCACCGTGTCCCGTCGCTGACCGACCCGGGCATCTGCGCCTATCTGCAGACCTTTACCGAAACCACCGACACCGCCCGCTACGGCCGCCGCCAGCAGCACAAGTTTCAGGCCGCCAGCGGCTTTGCCGTGGGGTCCGAGGCGGCGCACACGCAAATCGCCCAATACATGGAAAGCGACTTTCCGTTCTTCAAACAGGACGACGTGCGCGACCTCTTTGCAGCAGCGAACGCGCAAGCATCCGCGCAGATTCGCCTCGCATCGTGAACAAAC
>JBCBCR010000040.1:0-20370 GCA_038530495.1 Pseudomonadota bacterium
CACCTGCAAAACACGGTTTTCAGAAAGCTGAAGCTATGCTGCAACGATTGACCGTATCCATCGCACCCTCATTCTGTCGCCATTGCGGGGAGGCGAGGCCATGAAATCAACGACCAGAGCCGTGGTGATCGGCGGCGGCATCGCCGGCTGTTCAACGCTCTATCACCTGACCCAAGAGGGCTGGACCGACGTGGTCCTCGTCGAACGGGACGAGCTGACCAGCGGCACCACCTGGCATTCCGCAGCACAGGTCACCAACTTCGGCATGAACCAGACGATGGTGGGCCTCAAGACGCACTCGATCAACCTGTATCAGGACCTGGCGAACGACCCGGATTACCCGATCAACTACCACCACGGCGATGGCGGCATCCGGCTGGCCAACACCGAGGCGCAGATCGATGGCTACCGCCACTTTGCGTCGATGGCGCGCGGGATGGATGTGCATTTCGAAGTGCTCGATGCCGCCGAATGCGCGCGCCGCCATCCGCTGATCTCGACCGATAACCTGATCGGCGGGCTGTGGGATCCGATGGATGGTGACATCGACCCCGCGCAGCTGTGTCAGGCGCTGGCCCGCCGCGCGCGCAAGGCCGGGGCCGAGGTGTATCGCCACACGCCCGTCACCGGCCTGACCCAGCACCGCGATCACAGCTGGACCGTGCACACGACCAAGGGCGACATCGACTGCGAGGTGGTGATCAACGCCTGCGGCTACCGCGTGAACGAGGTCGGCGCGATGATGGGCGTGCACCACCCTGTGGCGTCGATGGAGCACCAGTATTTCCTGACCGAGGAAATCCCCGCGATCCGCGACGCGGGCCACCGTATGCCGCTTTTGCGCTGCCCGATCAGCGATTACTACTGCCGACAAGAGAAAAACGGCCTGTTGCTGGGGTTCTACGAACAGGATTGCAAGACATGGGGCATGGACGGCATTTCGCCCGATTTCACCAACGCCCTGTGCCCCGATGATCTCGACCGTGTCACCGACGTGCTCGAAGGCGCCATTGCCCGCATGCCGGTGCTGGCCGAGGCTGGCGTGCACACTGTGGTCAACGGCCCGATCACCTACACCATCGACGGCGCCCCGCTCGTCGGCCCCATCCCGGGCAAACGCAATGCGTTTTGCATCATCGGCCTGCGTGCCGGTCTGGGCGAGGGGGGCGGCCACGGCTGGCTGCTGGCGCAACAGATCGTGCATGGCGAGGCGTGCTATGACACCTGGGTGCTAGACCCGCGCCGGTTCACGTCACAGGGCAACGTGGAACTGACAGCGCTCAAGGCCATCGAAGACTACCAGAACGAATTCCGCTTTCACTACCCCAACGAACACCGCCCCGCCGGGCGCCCGATGAAGACCACACCGTTGACCCCGATCCTTGCCGCCGAAGGGGCCGAGTTTACCACCGTGAACGGCTGGGAACGGGCAGAGTTCTACAAACCCACGCCCGATTTCCACGTCACCCACGGCTTTCATTTGGACGAGGCCGAACCGATCGTCGCCGCCGAGGTGAACGCGGCGCACACAGGCGTCGGGTTGGCCGAGGTCAACGGGTTCAACCGGATCGAGATCACCGGCGCTGACACGCACCGCTTTCTCGACCACATCATGTGCAGCCGCGTGCCGACGCGCCCGGGCCGGTTGGGGCTGTGTTACGGCCTGAACCATCAGGGCTGTGTGAAGCTGGAGGCGACAATCGCCAACCTGCCCGATGGGCCGGTTTGGTACGGGTCGGCGGCGGCCTCCGAATGGCACGACCTCGACTGGCTGCGTTCCAACGCCGACGGGTTTGACGTGTCCCTGACGCCCATGACCGAAAGCCACACCATCCTGCTGCTCGCAGGCCCCCGCGCGCGCGACGTGCTGGCGGCTGCCTGCCGTGGTGATTGGTCGGACGCGGGCTTTCCATGGCTGTCAGTGCGCCGCGCCTATGTCGGGATCACCCCGGCCGTGATCATGCGAGTCAGCTATTCTGGCGAACTGGCTTATGAAATCCACGTGCCCATGGCGCAGGCCTATGCGGCCTACCTCGCCCTGCGGGCTGCAGGCGAGGGACACGGCTTGCGCCTCTTTGGCGCGCGCGCAGTGGAGTCGATGCGTATGGAGATGGGGTATCTCCACTGGAAAGCCGACCTGATCACCGAATTCGACCCGTTCGAGACCGGGCTGCAACGGTTCGTAAAGATGGAGAAGGATTTCATCGGCAAACCAGCGCTCAAGGCGCGCCAGCAGGCCGGGTCGCACCGCCAACTGGCGCTGATGCAGCTTGATGCGACCCACGCCACGGCACAGCCGGGTGCATCCGTGATGCAGGACGGCGTGGTTGTGGGCACCGTCACCTCCGCCGCCATGGGGCACCGCACCGGTTTGAACCTCGCGCTTGCCTTTGTCGCGCCGGAGTACGCAACCCCGGGCACGCGGACCCTCTTAGACGTGCTGGGCGACCTGATCCCCGCCACCATCTGCGACCCGCCCTATACCGGCACCCCCTGACTGCGGTTCTGCGCAAGAAAGACGGGTGACACTCCCCGTCCCTTTGCCTAACACTTTCCGCATCACACCGAGTCAAGCGCACAAGACGCTTGTCCGATATGGGAGGACATCATGAACCTGACACGTAAATCATTCCTCGGTCTGGCGGGTGCGGCTGCCATGGCGCTGGGCCTTGGCGCCCCGGCACAGGCCCAAGAGGTCACGCTCAGCCTGCACCAGTTCCTGCCGCGGCAGGCCAACGTGCCCAGCCTGATCCTCGACAAGTGGATCGCCGACGTCCAAGAGGCCAGCGGCGGCCGCATCGCCGTCGATCACTTCCCGTCAATGCAACTGGGCGGGCGCCCGCCCGAACTGATGGATCAGGCCATCGACGGCGTGGCCGACATCGTCTGGACCGTGGTGGGTTACACGCCCGGCCGCTTCCCCAGCACCGAGGTGTTCGAACTGCCCTTCATGGTCGATGATGCCCGCGCGGCCTCCAGCGCCTATTGGCAGATGTTCGAAAAGCACATGGCCGACACCGAATTCAAGGATCTCAAGATCCTCGGCACATGGGTGCACGGGCCGGGCATGCTGCACACCAGCACCCCGGTCAGCACGCCCGACGACATGCAGGGCCTGAAAATCCGCGGCGGCTCGCGCCTCGTGAACTCGCTGCTTGAGAAGATGGGCTCCACCCCCGTCGGCATGCCTGTGCCCGCCATCCCCGAAGCACTCAGCAAAAGCGTGATCGACGGCACTACCATCCCGTGGGAAGTCACCGGCGCGCTCACGGTGCCGGAACTGGTCGGCAACCACACCGAATTTGAAGGCACGGCGCTTTATACCTTGACCTTCGTGCTGGCGATGAACAAGGACCGCTACGATGGCCTGCCCGATGATCTCAAGGCCGCAGTGGACAGCGTGTCCGGCCTCGACTTCAGCGTCTTTGCCGGTGGCACCATGGCCGAGGCCGACGGCCCCGCCCGTCAGGCCGCCGTGGACAACGGCAACACCATCGTGACCGTGTCGGGTGACAACCTCACCGCATGGCAGGCAGCGGCGCAGCCGATCTACGCCGAATGGGTCGCTGACATGCAAAGTAAGGGCATCGACGGTCAGGCCCTGATCGACGAGGCGAAATCGCTGATGGCCGATTTCGACGGCTGATCACGCAACCTTGCCCAAAAGACGTGGCCACATACCCCTTGTGGCCACGTTTTCTACGTCTGGGGATGGGCTGATGCACCAACTGGTCAAATGGCTTGCACGCGCTTCGGCGATGATCGGCGGCATCGTGTTGCTGGGTCTCATCGTGCTGACGACCCTGTCGATCATCGGGCGCGAGTTGTCCAAGCTGGGCCACGCCATGGACAACGGCATCGGTGCTGCCATCGTGGCCCTCGGCGTTGACGAGATCCGCGGAACCTACGAACTGACCGAGGCGGGCGTGGCCTTTGCCATCTTCGCCTTTCTGCCGGTCTGCCAGTTCTATGGCCAGCACGCCACCGTTGATGTCTTCACCTCCGGCCTGCGCCCCCGCGCGCTGGGCTGGCTGCGCGCGTTCTGGGAAATCGTGCTCACGGGCGTGATCCTGTTCATCGCGCTGCGGCTCTTTGAGGGCATGCAACGCTATCTCGGCAATGGCGAGACGACTCTGTTCCTGCAATTCCCGGTCTGGTGGGCCTATGCGCTCGCCGTGGGGGCCGCGACCATTGCCAGCGTTGTGGCGCTCTATTGCGCCTTTGCCCGCGTGGTCGAGGCGGCCACCGGCCGCGCGATCCTGCCCGAAGGCTGATCCATGGATATTCTGCGCGAGATTGTTCAGTGGGTGGGCCTGTCACGGCTCGAGCTTGGCTTCTGGTCCTTCCCGATCCTGCTGGGCCTGATCTTTCTGCGCGCCCCCATCGGGCTCGCGATGTTCCTGATAGGCCTGCTGGGCTGGATCTTTGCCATGAACGGCAACCCCACGCCAATTCTGGCCAAGCTGAAATCCGAGACCTACACCACCTTCTCTAACTACTCGCTGACGATCATCCCGATGTTTCTGCTGATGGGGCAGTTCGCGACGCTGTCGGGCATGTCATCGGCCCTCTTCCGCGCCGCCGAAGGGTTCCTGGGCCACCGACGCGGCGGTGTTGCCATGGCGTCGGTCGGGGCTTGCGCGGGCTTTGGCGCGATCTGCGGCTCGTCACTTGCCACCGCGGCCACCATGGGCCGCACCGCGCTGCCTGAACTGCGCCGCTATGGCTATTCGGGCGGCTTTTCGACGGCCACCCTGGCTGCGGGCGGCACGTTGGGCATCCTGATCCCGCCATCGGTGATCCTGGTGATCTACGCGATCATCACCGAACAGAACATCGCCAAGCTGTTTCTCGCCGCCTTCGTGCCCGGCATCCTTGCTGCCATCGGCTATGTGATCACCATCTCGATCTACGTGCGCCTGTTCCCGGCGTCGGCGGGCACACGGCCCCCGGTGCCATGGCCAGATCGCTGGCGCGCGCTGGCCGACACGTGGCCGGTGCTGGCGATCTTTGGCATCGTCGTGGGGGGCATCTATGCAGGCTGGTTCACCCCGACCGAAGGTGCGGCCATCGGGGCCGCTGGCACCGGTCTCGTTGCCCTGCTGGGTGGCAACCTCACATGGCGGCTCTTGGGTGAGGCGCTGATCGGCACGGCCAAGACCACCGCCATGATCTTTTTCATCGTGCTGGGGGCCTCGCTCTACAACAACTTCCTCGCCCTGTCCGGTGCCCCGCAATGGCTGGCTGACGTCGTCTTGGGCCAAGGCTTTGCGCCGCTTTTGGTGCTCAGCGTTGTGCTCGCTTTCTACCTTGTGTTCGGCTGTATCATGGACAGCCTGTCGATGATCCTGCTCACCGTACCGATCTTCTTCCCGGTGATCTCGGGCCTCGATTTCGGCATGACACCGGAACACGTGGCGATCTGGTTCGGCATCCTCGTGCTCATCGTGGTCGAGGTGGGGCTGATCACGCCGCCGGTTGGCATGAACCTCTTCATCATCAACAACATGGATCGCGATACACCCATGGCCGAGACCTACAAGGCCGTCCTGTTCTTTGTCGGTTCCGACATCATGCGCGTGGTTTTGCTCGTGCTTTTTCCGGCCATTACGCTGTTCCTGATCCCCGCCTGAGTGCGTCAAAATATCATGGTAAACAGGGGCATCAGGTCGCACCCTGCGGCGCATGCGCGCCTTGAAGGGCAGGGGGCAGGTACTAAGTCGTGCGTCGTTGAGAAATCACGTGCGCAAATGACAAAACCCGATCTGATCCTTGACCCGTCCAGGGCAGTTGTAACCCGTCTCGCCTCTCGTGTTCGTGCCGCGCGCGCGGCGCTGGGCCTGCCCCGGCGCGAACTGTCGGAACGCTCCGGTGTGTCACCGCGCTATCTTGCCCAGCTCGAAGCGGGCGAAGGGAACATTTCCATCGTCCTGCTAAGCCGCGTGGCGGCGGCCCTTGATGTCGCGGTCGAGGATCTGCTGCGCGAAACCGCACAAATGCCCGCTGATGTATCCCGCGTTGCGCAGCTTTATGCTGATGCACCGGCGACCGTTCAGGGCCGGGTCCGCGCCATTCTCGCCCCGGAAAACCCGCAGGCGCTCCGGGCCCAGCGGGTCTGCCTTGTCGGGCTGCGTGGGGCTGGCAAATCCACGCTCGGCGCCGCGGTGGCATCCAAACTCAAGGTGCCGTTTGTCGAGCTGAGCGACCGGATCGAGGCCAAGGCAGGCATCCCCACCAGCGAGATCATCGCGCTCTACGGCGAAGATGGTTACCGCAACATCGAAGCCGAAGTGCTCGAACAGGTCATCAGCAGTCACGACAAGCTGATCATGGCCGTTTCTGGCGGCATCGTCGGCTCGCCGGACAACTACAACCAGGTGCTCGAGCGCTGCCACACCATCTGGGTGCGCACCAGCGCCGCCGAACACATCGCGCGCGTGCGCGCGAGAGGAGAGGCCGGGCGCAGCAATCCCACCGCCGCTGCAATGGATCAGGTGAAAACTCTGCTGGCGTCTCGTGGTCCCGCGTACGAACGGGCGCTGGCACAGGTCGATACCACGTCAAAACCGATACAGATGTCTGTCAACGACGTGCTAACCGTGATTGCCAAGCATCGCTTTCTGGAACGTATCGGCGCCGTCTGAGGCTGTTCGGGCCGATGAGCACAGCGAAGAGGCCACCGGGCCCGCAATAAAAAAGGGCCGCCCAAAGGCGGCCCCAATCGTTTCAGCTGAACCGGATCAGGTCCAGGCCAGGCGTTGCGGCCGGATCTCGAACGAGATGTGGTGCTCACCGCCGACCAAGCCGTCGCGGGTGTGGTTCGACACGGCGCGCCAGTAAGGCTGGATCGTGACACCTTCGTCCTGGATCAGCTTCTGACCTTTGGCCATCAGCGCGCGACGCTTTTCGACGTCGGCCGTGGCAAGAGCCTCTTCCAGCAGCGCGTCAAACTCGGCATTGGCCCAACCGAACTCGTTCCACGCTTCGCCAGAACGATAGGCCAGCGCCCAGACCTGCACGCCCAGAGGACGGTGGTTCCAGTTGGTCGAGCTGAACGGATACTTGGCCCAGTCATTCCAGAAGGTCGAGCCGGGAAGGATGGTTCGCTTTACGTTGATGCCCGCGTCGCGCAGCTGTGCGGCCACCGCGTCGGTGGTGTTCTTGCGGTAATCATCGTCGATCGAGATCAACTCGTGCTCGAAATCACCCATGCCGGCCTCTTCCATCAGCGCCTTGGCGCCAGCGGGGTCCACCTTTTGGGCGGGCAGCTCGGCATATTCGGGGTGCAGCGGGCAGACGTGGTGGTTTTCGGCCACTTCGCCACGGTTGTCGATGCCCAGTTCCAGCAGGATCGAATTGTCGACAGCCATGGTCAGCGCGCGGCGCACACGGGCGTCGGCATAAGGCTTCTTGCCGTCCACTTCGGCCAGCTGGTTGGGGCGGATCACGACGGTGGATGCGGTGGTGATGGTGTTGGTGTTCAGACCATCGACCGATCCCAGCAGATCAACGAATTCGCCGTCAACCGACCAGTTCATGTCGTATTCGCCAGCCTCGGCACCGGCCAGCCACGCGGCAGGATCCTGCCCGTAGTCGACATAGATGACCTCGTCCATCCACGCGCCATTGCCCTCGTTCCACCATGTGTGGTTGGGGTTGCGCACCAGCTTGCCTTCGACGCCCACTTCGAGCTTTTCGGGCAGGTACGGGCCGGTTCCCAGCGGGTTTTCCAGCGCGGTTTCAAAGTTGTAGTCCTTGTGCACGATGGCAGCCGGATAGTCCGCCATACCCGCGATCAGCGAGATGTCCGAGCTGGGCAGCTTCAGCTTCACGGTGTGGCTGTCGACAACCTCGATGGCACCTTCGATGGCCTTTTCGGTCTCGGGATCGATCAGCGTGGCAAAGCGTCCCGCCATCGAGTTGCCCTCGACGCTCTTGTCGCACCAGCCGGTGATGTTGCGCGCCACGTCTTCGGCGGTGAAATCGTCGCCGTTGTTCCACTTCACGCCCTTGCGGACATTCAGCGTGTACTCGGTCGCGTCGTCGTTGATCTCCCAGCTTTCCACCAGCGACGGCAAGAACGTACCGTCGTTCTCGTAGGTGACCAGGTACTCGATCCAGCCGCGCGAGAAGTTGGCGATCTGGCTCCAGTCATAGGTGCGGGGATCCTTCAGCGCGCGCACTTCCTGCTGGATGCGGACGGTGCCGCCCATCTTGTGACCAGCGGCCTGCGCAGGCGCGGCAAGGCCCAGCATGCCATAGGCGGTCGCAGCAGTGGCGCCAAAGGTGCTTGCCATGGCCAGGAACTCGCGGCGATTGACCGGATCGTTGCCGACCTTGTCGACCTGGTCCGTGATGACCTTGGGCATCGGCTTCCCGGTGCGGGTGTAGAATGTCATGATCTTCCTCTCTGTTGGTGTCGCCTGTCATATGCGTGGCGACCCATATCCGCGGCATGTTTTCGCCGCCCTTCGGTGATGCAGTTGACCTGCGTTTTATCGCCTTCCCCTGCGGGAGACGGGGCGAGTTCAAACGATCACAGCCATGGCGTCAAGCCTTAGTTCCGTGCGCCTGATTGGAATGTGAGCGCCTGTATCGCGCGCGCTCAACCGCTGGTCTGGGCTTCGGTCTGGCCAAGGGCGGCAATGGCGTCTGCGTCCAGATGCGCCACCCCGGCCCAAAACCGCGATTTCGGGCTGTTCAGCAGGCCTTTGGGGTCCATCCGCTTCTTCCACGCGAGGTGGCTGTAATCGGGTTTCAGCCCGCCGCCTTCGACCGCACTTGTGTGCGCGTCATAAACCGGAAAACCATTGGCCTCGTAGGTTGCGTTGATCTCGGCCAGACGGTTGGGGCCTGCATACCAGATGATCGGCAGGTCAAAGGTGACGATCTGCCCGCCCACCCGCGCGTATTCGTGGTGCATCCAAACGTCGTCGCCCAGTTTCGGGCGCAGCGCGGCAATGGCTGCGGGGTCAGGCGGCACCGGGCAGCCGACCTGCTGATAGGTGGCCCTTCGGTCGGCCTTCAGCACCTGCAACGTCGTGTGGTTGTAGCTGAAATCATAGACATGCGGCAGCCCGCGTGCGGCCCGCGCCGCCTCGTCCAGCACCAGATCCACATGCCCTCCAGCCCCGCTCATCAAGCCCTCGAAACGCGGGCTTTCTTCACGGGGCACCATGGCGATCAACAGGTCCTTGCCTGCGCGCACATGACCGTCGAGCTTGGGGAAATAGGCCGCGATCCGGGCGTCAATCGTGCTGATCAGCTTGGCCGCGGCGTCTTTGTTCTGCGCCAGCGCCAACCCCGCGGCATATGCGGCCTCATAGCTGTCGAAACTGGAAATGCAGCCGACCCAGTCGCGCGCGGGCACCGTGCGCATCGTCACCTCGGTGATCACGCCGTTCAGACCCCAGGCGTGATGCAGGTTCAGCGTGTCTGCGCCGTTGAACACGTGCTCCTGCGGGCTTTCCTCCACCGACAGCGCCTTGAGCCGGATCAGGTTCCCCACATCGCGCAACGCGCCGTTGGCAATCGACCCGATCCCGGCACTGCCGCCCGCGACAAAGCCGCCGATGGTGGCGATATCCTGCGTCGATGGAAACATCGCCAGTTCCTGCCCGTGTGCGGCAAGGGCCGCGTTCACATCGCGCATGAGCGCGCCCGCCTCGGCGGTGACATACCCGTCCCCGATCTCAAGCACCCGGTTCAGCCCGCCGGTCTCGACGATCAACCCGCCCGCCAGCGGCACGGCCTGCCCGTAATTGCCCGTCCCGCCGCCGCGCAGCACCATTGGCGCGTCGTGCGCATAGGCCGTGGCCAGCACGTGCGCCATCTCGGCCTGTGACGCGGGCTGTGCCACCAGATCGCCAAACGCGTGGCGCAACCGGTCATTCAGGATCGGCGAATACCAGAAAAAATCGCGGCTGCGTTTCTTGACCAGCACCGGTTCCGCGATCGTCGCCACTGGTGCAAGAGCAGCGGCAAAGGCCGTCCAGTCGATATCCGTCTTGCCGGAAATGGATGTCGAAACGGATGTCACGTCAGCTCCTCTGTGGCAGGCCGGACCGCCGCCCGCCCCGCGACGATGTCGGCGCAGTGCGCGGTGTCATGGACCACCAGATGTTCCAGCGATGTGATGTCCACATGGGGCGGGTCAAGTCCCAGCGCTGTCGCCGCATCGGTGGTGATCGCGGGCAGCCACTGTTCCAGCGGCGGATCCAGATGCGCGCCCAGCACCGCGAGATTGAGCGCGGCCATCGGATCATGCGCCCCGGTCGGACAAAACGCGTCGCTGACATTGTCGGACCCAACAAGGATGGGCACGCCCGCCGCCCGCAGTTCACGCAGTCGCGTGATCCCGCGCCGGTCCGGTGTACCACCGGTGCGGCCCTGCAGATAAAGATTGGTGGTCGGCAAGGCGCAAACCGCGATGCGCGCGGCCAACAGCTTGTCGGTGATCCGCGCCAGATCCTCCCCGTCGCGGTCCATCAGGCTCACCGCGTGGCCGCACAGGATCGGTCCTTCGAACCCCACGGCCAGCGCCGCATCCGCAATCGCCTCGAGCCCGTTGAGATCGCCTAAACCTTCGTCGACGTGGAAATCGAGCGGCAGGCCCAGCCGCGTGGCATGGTCAAACATCGCCCGCAACCCGTCGCGATACCCGGGCTGATCAAAGACAAAGGCCCCAAGCACGGCGTTGTCGCGCGCAATGAGGCGGGCCACAGGTCTGGCAAAGGCCGGATCAGCCCAGCTGCGCACCCCGGTCAGCGCTGCACGCTGCAAGCTCACACCCTCGGGCACGCACTCGGGCAGCACCTGCCAAGCGAGCGGCGCCTCGGGCCCGTCGCCCCAATCCACGTGGCTGCGCACGACAGTGCAGCCCGCGGCCCGCGCCTCGGCCAGCCCGCGTGTGGCCCGCGTGGTCAGATCCTCGCGGGTCCAGTTTTCCTTGTCGGCGCGCTGGCGGTCGATGGCTGTGGTCAGATCACCACCGATCACGCCCAGCCGATGCGCGCTGTGACACTTGTCGAGATGGCAATGCGCCTCGACCAGCCTTGGGATCACGATGCGCGCGTCGCCACCGCGCGGCGGGGCAAGCCCCGCGATCCTGTCCTTTTCGATGATGGGAACACCGCGCAGCATCTCCCCAACGGCCACGCCGCCAAAGCGCGCGGGGTCGCGCAGCACCGCGCGCGGCACCAGAACGTCGCTCATGCGCCCATCTCGAAGGTTGCAAAATCTTCGAGCCAGCGCCCAAAGCCCGCAGCCGCGCTGTCAATCAGCTGCTGTCCAAGCGCCTTGGTGGCCGCAGCCGCATTGCCAACCGCGCCTGCCGGATGGAGATCCCCGATCACCCAGCCGGGCCGCGCGGGCTGGCCGGTGAGCCCGGTCAGGCGACCCGCAGCCTCCCAGTCCTGCAGGGCGGGCGCGAAATCCTGCGCCAGCGCCATATCCACCAGATCGGGCCGCACGGCGCGCATCGCGCTGGTTTCGATCTGCCCGGCATGCAGGTCATGCGCGGGCCGTGCAATGCCGGTGTGGTCGGCAAAGGCAAACCAACCGGTATGTGCCGCGATCATCCCGTGATCACGCCGCGCCGCACGCACCGCGATCTCAAGCAGTGCCGTGTTCCCGCCGTGGCCATTGAAGAACACCAGCCGCTGTACCCCCGCGGCGGCCACGCCGGTCACCACCTCGCGCAGCACGGCAAGCATCGTTTCGGCGCTCAGGCTCAGCGTTCCGGGCACCGCGCCATGCTCGTCGCTCTTGGTGATGCTCAGCACGGGCAACTGCACCGCGCGCGCCTGCGTCTCGACCCGTGCCAGCACCGCGCAGGTCAGGTCAGTGTCCACACCATAGGGCAAATGCGGCCCGTGCTGTTCCGTGGCCCCCAGCGGCAGCACCGCGATGGTGTCGGGGTCCATCGCGTCGAACGCCGCGCGCGACAGGTCGGCCCAAAGCGGGATCATGCCGCTGCCAAAGCGTTGAAATCGGACAAGACAAAGGCCATCACATGCCCCTCCTCGCAGGATTGGTCACCAGCGGCCCTGAAATCTGTGCCAGAGATATGCGCCCAGCCTTTCAAATCGCATCGCACTGCGCAAGTCTGCTGCCATGAAAGCGCTGACCCCTGCCACCATCGCCCCGCCCTTTGCCCGCTATGCCCACGGCATCGAACTGCGCGCTGGCGCGCGGGTCGTGCGGACATCGGGGCAGTTGGGGTTGGCGGGCGACACGGTGCCCGCGGGGGCTGCAGCACAGGCCGAGATCTGCTTTGCCAACATCACCGCGATCCTGGGCGAGGCCGGGATGGGGCCGGGCGATATCTTTCACCTCAGCGCCTATGTCACCGACCGTGCGCACATGGCGGGCTACATGGCCGCGCGCGATGCCTATCTGGCGGCCCGCACGGTGCTGCCAACATCAACCCTGATGATCGTGTCGGGCTTCACCCGGCCCGAATTTGTCGTCGAGGTCGAGGCTTGGGCCGCCGCCCCGTGACCCGCCCTTGATCCGAATGACGCTGACGCGACACCATTCTATTTGGGGGGCGCTGCCCCCGTCGCCCTTGGCGACTCCCCCGAGGTATTTTTAGCCAGAAGAAGCCCGCGCAGCCTTGAGGATGGCGCTGATGCGGGCAGGATCGCCCACCTCGTTCATCAGCATCAGCACGAGGCGCGCGTTGAGCGCGTGCGAGGCGTCGAGATCGAGCCCTTCATGTGTGGCGATGAGTTCGGCGTAAAGTGCGTCGCCGTTGGGGCCGAGGTTGTCTTCGAAGGTCATGGTTTGCCCCCTTTTGCGCGCGCGAGGGCAGCGGGCAGTGCATCCGGGCTGGCGAGAAAGGCGCAGATATGGCTGTCGGGGCGGACGAGAAAGGCGCCGGTATCGCCGTAGCGGGTGCGGCGCATGTCCGTGTCGGGCAGGGGGATCAGCGTGACATCGTCGGGCACCTGCCAGTGTTGATCATCTGCACAAAGCAGGCTGAACCCGCCGTGGGCCTGTTCCACCAGCCAGCTATTGCCCAAAGGCAGGTCAATCAGGCTGCGGCCCACCAGCGGGTGATCCCCGCTTTGCAGGCGCATCCCGGCCAGCGAACACGGTGTGCTGAGCCGGCCCGAATTGATCAGCTTGCGGGCAAAGGGGTGATCATGCGCCAGCCGCAGGGTTTCGTTGCGAAACAGCATGTCGATCTCGGATTTCGGCGTCATGAAGTTGGTTGCGCGGGATGAGTTGGCGATGTTTTCCAGCGCGCCGTGATGGCGTTCCTCGTCATAGCTATCGAGAAGCGCAGGCGCGCCGCCGCGCAGCACCTGGGCCAGTTTCCAGCCCAGATTGTCCACGTCCTGAATGCCGCCATTGCCACCGCGCGCGCCAAAGGGCGACACCACATGTGCGCTGTCGCCGACAAAGATCACGCGGCCATGCACGAACCGGTCGAGCCGCGCACAGCGGAACTTGTAAACGCTCATCCAGTCCAGCCGAAACGGCATGTCGCCGATGATCGCTTTGATCCGCGGGATCACCTTGTCCTCGGTCGCCTCAAGCTTGGGGTCGGTTTCGGGTCCAAGCTGCAGGTCGATGCGGTAGATGTTGTCAGGCTGCTTGTGCAGCAGCGCCGACTGCCCGTTGTGAAAGGGTGGCGCGAACCAGAACCACCGTTCCGGGTCGTCGGTGGCAAAGGGGCTCTCTGGCAGTTCCACGTCGACGATCAGGAAGTGTTCCTCGAACGTCTGGCCCTCGAACGGCAGCCCCATGCGCGTGCGCGTCGGGCTGCCCGCGCCATCGGCGGCGATCAGATAGTCGGCCTCAAGCATGTAGGGGCCATCGGGTGTCTCGATGTCGAGCGTGACGTGGTCGCCGTGATCGTGATGCGCGGTCACGCGGTTGAGAAACCGCAGGTCGATCAGGTCAGCGAAGTCTTGCGCGCGTTCCACAAGGTATTGTTCGACGTAATACTGTTGCAGGTTGATGAAGGCCGGGTATTTGTGGCCCGCCTCGGGCAACAGATCAAAGCTGTAGACCTCTTCGGCGCCGTGAAAGAGCCGCCCGACCTTCCATGTCACGCCCTTTTCCAGCATCCGCGCGCCCACGCCCAGCCGGTCGAAAATCTCGAGCGTGCGCTTGGCCCAGCAGATCGCGCGGCTGCCCACGGACACCACGTTGTTGTCGTCGAGCACAACCGACGCGATCCCGCGCTGCGCAAGATCAATCGCCATGGCCAGACCGATGGGGCCTGCGCCCACGATGGCCACGGGCGCACGCGGCTCGGGCGCGGTCAGTCCGGGCGGGGCGATGTAGGGAAAGGGTGCATAGTCAAAGGCCATCGGGATGCTCTCGCCGGATGAGTTTTTTCAGGGTCCACAGGGTGGTGCCGCCAAAAAACAGTGTGGCGATCACCACCGCCTCCCAGCCGCCGATGCCGGTGGGCAGACCGCGGTAGAGCAATCCGCCGATCATCAGCGCCAACCCCGCGATGGAGATGGCCAGACGGGTCTTCAGCTCGGAACGGGTGGGGCCGTACTTGTTCATTCGAAATACCTCTCTGCGTCTGCGTGGCGGCCGTAGTCGAGGTGGAAATCGTCAAGTTGCGGCGGGTCCACGCCTGCATCCTGCACCTGCACATGCGCCTGCCCGCGATGGTGAATCTGATGTTGGATCAGGTGCAGAACTAGGGCGCCGGTGGTCTCGGTCACGGTCTTGATCACGGGGCCATCGGGGCGGTCTGTGGTGCAGGGGCGGGCGAGGGTATCGGGCGTCAGGCCCGCGCAAAACGCGATCAATCGCGCATCGGCGGCGGCCTGTGCGGCGCGCAGGGGGGCAACATCGTCGATCTCGGGCGCGTCATAAACGCGGCGTCCCAGGCCAGCGCCTTCCAGTGCATCGAGGTAGTAGAGATCGACCTGGTGGATATGGTTCAGCGTCGCCTTGAGCGACGGGAAAAAGCCGGGGCGCGGCGCATGAAACGTGGCGCGGTCCATGCCCTGCAGTGCACCGTAGAGCCGACCATTGGCCCATGCATTGTTCTGAGCCATGCGCAGCAGTATGGCGACGGCACCCGTCACCCCTGCAACGCCTCCCACATCTTCAGGTCCCGCTCGGCGGTCCAGATCCTTGGCGTGTCGATGTCTTGCGCTTCGTCATAGGCGCGGGCGACGTTGAAGGGCAGGCAGTGCTCATAAATCGCGTAATCGTGGAACTTGGGGTCGCATTCGGCGCGCACGGCGTCCCATGCCTCCTTGAGCGTGCCGCCGCGCAGGGCCACGCGGGCGGCGGGGCGGTAGGTCGAGCGGACGAAATCCGCGGTGCTGTCGAGCGCAGCATTCACCATGTCGCGCCCCACCAGCGCGTCGCCACGCCCCGGTGCAATGGCATCCAGATCAAAACGGCGGATCGCCTCGAGCGTGCCGGGCCAGTCGTGGAAATGTCCGTCGCCGCAATAGCAGGCGGAGCGGTATTCCACGATGTCACCCGTAAACATCACGTTCGCATCCGGCACATAGATCACCGCATCCCCTGCCGTATGGGCACGGCCCACCTGCATGATGTCGACGCGGCGGTTGCCGAGGTAAACGCTCATCCGCCCGTTGAACGTGGTGGTGGGCCATGTCAGGCCCGGAATGCTCTCGTGCCCTTCGAACAGGCGCGGAAAGCGCTGGAACTCGCTGTCCCAATCCTCCTGCCCGCGTTCGGCGACCATGGCGCGGGCCTTCTCGCTCATGATGATCTGCGGCGCGCCATAGGCCGACGCGCCCAGCACCCGCACCGCGTGGTAATGGGTCAGCACCAAATGGGTGATCGGCTTGTCAGTGACCTCGCGCACCTTTTCGATCACCTTGTGGGCCAGTCGCGGCGTGGCCTGCGCCTCCACGATCATGACGCTGTCATCGCCGATGATCACGCCGGAGTTCGGATCGCCCTCGGCGGTGAACGCCCACAGCCCTGGGCCGACCTCTTCAAAGGTGATGGTTTTTTCGGTCATGTCCCCTTGGGAGGCAAAGGCTTTGGCCATGTGTGTGGTCCTTTTTTGAAAGTGCAGGACCGGGGGCCAGCCCCCGGACCCCCGAGGTATTTTTAGCCAGAAGAAGATCGCAAGAATGGGTCGTCAAGTGCGGGCAGCAGTGTCCCCGCGCAGGTGCCAAAGCCCACGCGGTAGCCGTCGCCCTGCGCGTGCCCCGCCAGCGTGACGGTGTCGCCGTCCTCAAGGAAACTGCGCGTCTCGCCGGTGTCGAGCGTCAGCGGCTCTGTGCCGCCCCAGCTCAGCTCCAAGAGACTGCCGCGCTCGGGTTTTGCAGCACCCGAGATGGTGCCCGAGCCGAGCAGATCGCCCGCGTTCATCGGGCAACCGGATGTGCTGTGATGCGCCAGTTGCTGGGCGGCGGAATAGTACATCTCGCGATAATTCGTGCGGGTGATCACCGTGGCGGCCCCGTCTGCGGGTGTCAGGCTGGCGGTCAGGTTAATGTCATAGAGCATCGGGCCGGGCTCTTCGAGATAGGGCAGCAACGGCACGACACGCTGGGGCGATGAAACCCGAAAGGGTTGAAGAGCCGCCGCTGTCACGATCCACGGGCTGATCGTCGTCGCCGTGGCCTTGGCCTGAAACGGGCCCAGCGGCTGGTATTCCCACGCCTGAATGTCGCGCGCCGACCAGTCGTTCAGCAGCACATAGCCAAAGATCGCCGCATCCGCCTGCGCCACGCTCAGCGGTCCCTGGGACGAGGTGCCCACGATGGCGCCCATCTCCAACTCCATGTCGAAGCGGCGGCAAGGGGCAAAGACCGGCATGTCCTGATCCGGCGCCTTCAACTGCCCCCACGGGCGGCGGATTCCCGTGCCCGACACCACCACCGATGACGCACGACCATTATACCCGATGGGGATGTGTAACCAATTGGGCGGCAACGCGTTTTCCGGCCCGCGGAACATGGTGCCCACATTCGTGGCGTGGTGCCGTCCGGCATAGAAATCGGTGAACTCCGACACCACGAGCGGCATTTGCAGCGTCGCCTCGGCCATCGGCACCAGCAGCGGCTCAACCAGCGCACGGTCGCGCGCCCCCTCGGCCAGCAGGGCTGTCAACCGGTTGCGCAGCGCGGCCCACACGGCGGGGCCCTGCTCCATCACCTCGTTCCAGAACGGCACGTCGAACAGCGGCTCATCGCCCAGATCGACCACACCCGCCTCTTCGGCGGCGGCCATATCAAGGATCATGTCCCCGACCGCCACGCCGCAGCGGGCCTCCAGCGTGTCGGTGGAAAACACGCCATAGGGCAGGTTGTTCAGCGGAAAATCGGTCTCGGCGCTGTTGGCGCTGTCCACCCAGGATCGCATCAGTGTCATGGCGTGCCGCCATGCGTCAGTGGGCGACGCTGCATCAGGTGCTTGCACATCATTTCTTGCCCGGTGTCCCGTCGAATTTCTTTTCCAGCGACGTCCAGCAGTCGATGTAATCGTCCTGCAGCGGCGCCTCGTCGGCGGCAAAGCGGGTCAAGTGCTGCGGAAACCGCGTTTCAAACATGAACGACATGGTGTTGTCCAGCTTGTCGGGGCCAAGGTTGGCGTTGCTCGCCCCCTCGAACGCGTTTTTGTCCGGCCCGTGCGGCAGCATCATGTTGTGCAGGGACATGCCGCCGGGGACAAACCCCTTGGGTTTGGCATCGTACTGGCCATAGATGTTGCCCATCAGCTCGGACATGATGTTCTTGTGATACCACGGCGGGCGGAACGTGTTTTCCGCCACCATCCAGCGCTCGCGGAACAGGACAAAATCGATATTGGCCACCCCCGGCTGTCCCGAGGGTGCTGTCAGCACGGTAAAGATCGACGGATCGGGATGGTCAAACAGCACCGCGCCCACCGGGCAATAGGTGCGCAGGTCGTATTTCAGCGGCGCATAGTTGCCGTGCCAGGCCACCACGTCGAGCGGGCTGTGCCCGATCTGCGTCTCATGAAACTGGCCGCACCACTTGATGGTCAGGGTCGATGGCGCCTCGCGATCCTCGAACGCCGCGACGGGGGCTTTGAAATCACGCGGGTTGGCCATGCAGTTGGCCCCGATGGGCCCGCGCCCGGGCAGCTCGAACTTTTGGCCGTAGTTTTCGCAGACAAAGCCGCGGCACAGCCCCTCCAGCACCTCGACGCGGTAGACAAGGCCCCGCGGCAGTATCGCGATCTCCTTGGGGGCGACATCGATGATCCCCAACTCGGTACAAAACCGCAGTGTGCCCTCTTGCGGCACCACCAGCATCTCGCTGTCGGCGGAGTAGAAATAGGCGTCCTGCATCGACGCCGTCACCAGATAGATATGGCTCGCCATGCCGGTCTGCGTGTTCACGTCGCCCGCCGTGGTCATCGTGCGCATACCCGTCAGCCACGTCAGATCCGCATCCGTATGCGGCACCGGGTCCCAGCGATACTGGCCCAGGCTGGTGACGTCTTCGACCACATGCGGCGCGGTCTTCCAATGCGGCAGGTCGATGCGCGCATACCGCCCCGAATGTTTCACCGACGGCCTGATGCGATAGCACCACGTGCGCTCGGGCCGCACATCGGTGAATGCGGTCCCGCTCAGCTGTTCGCCATAAAGGCCATAGTTGCACTTTTGCGGGCTGTTCATCCCCTCGGGCAGCGCGCCGGGCAGGGCCTCGGTCTCGAAATCATTGCCAAATCCGGGCATGTACCCGTCGGTGATGCCCGCGCCCGACGGGGCCTGCACCATGCCCGACACTGCGTTCTGACGATTCATCTCAGCCCCTCCCAGTGTGGCTTGCCGCGATAGCTGTGGCGTAATAGTTGTTTTTGTAACTAACAAGGGGCAGCCCCATGTCAAATTTCGATCTCGAACAGTTCCTGCCCTACCTTCTGAACCAGGCGGCCGAGGCATCGAGCCTCGCCTTCCAGCAGGTCTACAAGGACCGCTACGGCATGCTGCGCAACGAATGGCGCGTGCTGTTTCACCTGGGCCAGTTCGGTCCCATGACCGCCAGCGCCATCAGCACCCGCGCCCGCCTGCACAAGACCAAGATCAGCCGCGCCGTGGCCAAGCTTGAGGCCCGCCGCTTTCTGCAACGCCGCCGGGACGAAGACGACCGCCGCGTCGAACACCTGCACCTCACGGCGGCGGGCCGCGCCGCCTTTGACGATCTGCGCGCTGTGGCCGACCGCTACGACGCGCAACTGCTCGCGGGCCTTGGCGCGAGCGATGCGCGCGCACTCAAACAGCATCTCGCCACACTCGCCGCTGCCAAACCGGGGCTGGCGCGGATGTGACTTGCGTCTGTCGCGCGCCCGGCGTCTGCTGGACCGACGCAACACGAAAGCCCAGCATGCGACTTGCCCCCCTTATCCTCGCCCTTGCGCTCTTTGCCCTACCCGCACAGGCACAAAGCTGCGGTGACGCCGACACGCCCTGCACCGTCGCCACCGGCGACTACCACATGACCGCCCCCACCGCGGCCCCGCGCGGCATCGTCATCCACCTGCACGGCGGCGGGGGCCGGGGCAGGGGGCTCTTGAATTCCGGCCTCGCGCGCGAGGCGGCAGCGCGCGGTTACGTCTTTGTGGCACCTAATGGCTGGCACCCGGAAAACCGCTGGCAACGCGACTGGTCCGTGCGCGCCACCAACACCAGCCACAATCGTGACGACGCGGCCTTTCTCGCCTCTGTCCTCGCCGATGTGCGCGCCAAAACCGGCGCCACAGGGCCGGTGCTGCTCGCGGGGTTCTCGCGCGGCGGCTCGATGGTGTGGGACATGGCTTGCCGCACACCCGATTTCGCTGACGCCTACGCCCCGCTGGCGGGCGCGTTCTGGGACGCGCTGCCCGAAAGCTGCGCAGCGCCCGTGCGCCTCTTTCACACCCATGGCTGGAACGACCGCACCGTCCCTCTCGAAGGGCGCAGCTTTGGCGGCGGCACAGTGGTGCAGGGCGACGTCTGGGCGTCGCTCAAGATCCTGCGCGCAACCAACGGCTGCGCCGCCCGCCAGCCCGAACGCTCCAGCTATGACGGCGATCTGTGGCTGCGCCACTGGACCGACTGCGCCGCCGGAGAGATCCAGCTGATGCTGCATCAGGGCGGCCACGGCGCGCCCAAAGGCTGGGCCGCCCGCATGATGGACTGGTTCGAAGCCGGTCTCGGCTGACCCGCCCGCCGACGTCCCGGGTCAAACCCGGGACGGCCGTTACGATACCGGATCGTTCAGAAATCCACCTCGACACCGGGCAGATGCAGCGCCTTCATCAGGTCGCGCAATTCCTGCCGCGCTGCCACGTTCGAGATGTTCAGCTGCTTCACCCCGATATCCTTGAGGTCCAAGAGCGTCAGCCCGCGCGGAAACAGCTCGCGAAAGATCACGCGCTCGGAAAATCCCG
>JBCBCR010000041.1:0-2268 GCA_038530495.1 Pseudomonadota bacterium
CGACCGTCCCGTGGCCACCACCGATCAGGCGCGCGAAATCCTCGGCCTGCGCTCCTGATTTCGGTGGCATGTGCGGCGTGCTTGCCTATATCGAAAGGCGAAGCAAAAGGACCCCGTTCATGACCGCACATCACGCCAACCTGATCAACGCGCTGACCCTCATGGTTTGCGGGGTGTGGGGTTATATTGCCAATGATTTCAAATCGCTGACGGCGTTGATCCCGGTGGGGTTCGGGGTCGCCCTGCTGGTATGCTACGGCGGGGTGAAGGCGCAGAACAAGATCGTCGCGCATATCGCGGTGCTGCTGACGCTGGTGATCCTCGTGGCGCTTTACATGCCGCTGACCTCTGCGCTCGGTTCGGGTGACATGGCGCGCATCCTGCGGTCGGTGCTGATGGTTGCGACCGGGCTGCTGGCGCTGGTGTTTTTCATCAAGAGCTTTGTCGACGCCCGCCGCGCGCGCGGTTAGGTCCGGCGTCGCTCGAACTCGGCCCAAGCACCCAGCAGCTTGTCGATGTCGAAGTCAGGGTCCTTCGCGGGGCCAAGGATGATCTGTTCGTTACGCACAACGGTGTCGATCGCGTCGCCGAGGTCCGGGATCACGTCTTCGGGGATCACCAGCGCGCCATGGCGGTCGGCGTGGATCATCTCGCCCTGAGCCACGCGCAGGCCCATGACGGACACTTCGGTGCCTATCTCGACCACGTGGACAAAGCCGTGGCTGACCCCGATGGACCCCGCCAGCACCGGAAAGCCCGGGTCCACGACATCAAGGTCGCGCATCACCCCGTTGGTGACCGCCCCGGACAGGCCAAGGCCCTTGTGCACGGCCACGTTCACCTCGCCCCACCAGCCTGCGATGGCGTTGGGGTAATCCAGATCCTCGATCACCGCGACACGCGGAAACGGCCCGGTGGCCATCGCGCGGTAGTAATCCAGCCGCCGCGCCTTGATCACCTCGGGGTCTTCGGTCGGCGGTGCGACGCCCGCGATGCGCGCTGTGGTCGCGCGGCCGACCATGGCCGGGGCACCGGGGCGGCTGTGCTGCATGGTGCCGCGGGTGAACCGGTTGAAGCCGCGGGTGCCGTGCACGACCTCGATCGCGTTGCACACGGTGGGGGTGTCGACGCTGCGCAAGAGCGCGAGCAGTTCTGGTGACAGGTCCGCTTGGGTCATCGCAGCCGCTCCCCCGAGGTTTGATCGAAGAGGTAGAGGTGTTCGGGGTTGACGGTGATGCCCACGGTGTCGCCCTGGTTCTTGCGCAGATGCCGGTCGCCGCGGGCGATCACGCGCTGGTTGCCCCAGCGAAAGGTGGTGAACGTCGCCTCGCCAGTGTTTTCAAAGGCATAAACCTCAACGTCGATGTCGCCGCTGCCCGGGTCACCGACGCTCAGATCATCGGCGCGCACGCCAAGGACCGCGCCCGCCTGATCGGGTCGGTGGACATCGGCGACGCTGACCCCGGTGCTGGTCTTGAAGCGGCCGGATTCGATGCCGCCCTCGATCAGGTTCATGGCGGGCGAGCCGATGAACCCGGCGACAAACAGGTTGGCGGGGTCGTTGTAGATCTCGTCAGGGGTGCCCAGTTGCTGGATCACGCCGTTTTTCATCACCGCGACGCGGTCGGCGAGTGTCATCGCCTCGATCTGGTCGTGGGTGACGTAGACGGTCGTGATTTTCAACTGGCGGCTCAGGTGTTTCAACTCGGCCCGCATGGTCACGCGCAGCTTGGCGTCGAGGTTCGACAGCGGTTCGTCCATCAGGAACACCTTGGGCGTGCGCACGATGGCGCGGGCGAGGGCGACGCGCTGGCGCTGGCCGCCCGACAGCGCCTTGGGCTTGCGGTCGAGAAAGTCGGTCAGTTCCACCTGTTCAGCGGCGCGCTGGACGCGCGGTGCGATCTCGCCCTTGGGCGTGCCGCGTACGCGCAGGGGGTAGGCGATGTTTTCAAACACCGACATGTGCGGGTAGAGGCCGTAGTTCTGGAACACCATGGCCACGTCGCGGTCCTTGGGCAGGTCGTCATTGACCACACGGTCGCCGATCCAGACCTCGCCCTTTGTTGGCTCCTCAAGCCCTGCGATCATGCGCATGGTCGTGGTCTTGCCGCAGCCCGAGGGGCCGAGCAGCACGAGGAATTCCTGATCCTCGATGTGCAGCGACTGGTCGTCCACGCCGATGAAATCGCCCCAGCGCTTGGTCAGGTTTTTGAGGATGACTTCAGCCATTAGGGCGCCTTTGCGAGATGTCCTGTGGAGAGTGTTTGC
>JBCBCR010000041.1:2278-19428 GCA_038530495.1 Pseudomonadota bacterium
CCGCCGCGCGAGACCGGCGCGCATGCGCCATGCCCGACCTCCCCCCCGGCAGGGCATATGGTGCGGCACCGGCGACCTGTGCGGCATCCGTGCTTGGGAGAGCAACCGTCCGAGATGCGGCACGGCCCACCCGAGGTCGGGCATGGCGCACGCGCACCTATGCCATTGGTCCAAAACCATTTGCGTCACCGCACCGCCCCCATCGTCATGCCTTGCACAAAGTATTTCCGGATCATCAGCGCCAGCACGAACATCGGGGCCATGATGATGATGCCCGCGGCGGACAGCAGGTTCCACAGATCGCCCTCTTCGCCTTTGAACAGCGCGAGGCCGATGGGCAGCGTTACTGCGTCCTTGTTGGTCAGGATCAGCGCGAACAGAAATTCGTTCCATGCGATGATGAAACAGAAGATCGCGCTGGTCAGAAGGCCGGGGGCTGCCATGGGCAGCACGATGTTGCGGATCACCTGCAGGCGCGACGACCCGTCGACCATCGCGGCCTCTTCGGTGTCCATGGGAATGCCGTCGATGAACCCTTTGATCATCCAGATGGCAAAGGGCATCACGATGGCGAGGTTCACGAGGATCAGTCCGACGCGGGTGTCGAGCAGGCCAATGTCGCGGAACATCACGAAAAACGGCAGGATGATCACCACCGCGGGCACGAACTGCGTGGCGAGGATCGTGACCAGCATCGCGGTTTCGCCCACCAGCCGGAACCGGCTGAAGGAATAGGCCGCAAGCGTCGCCACCGGGATCGCAAACAGTACGGTGACAAAGGCCACGATGGTCGAATTCCACAGCTTTTCGCCCAGCCGGTAGGGATCATCGAACACGGTGCGGAAATTCTCGACCGTGGGCGAAAAGAACAGCTTGAGCTGATACACATCCACGTGGCTTTTGAATGCGGCGAGAAAGATCCAGAAGATCGGCACCAGCATCACGAAAATCGCCAGCAGGATCAGCACCGTGTGCACAGCACCCCAAAGCTGTTTGCGCTGCTTGCCGGTCATCGCTCAGGCCTTTCTGAACACGAATTTGGCATAGGCGTAGGTGAGGAAGATCATCGGGATCACCATCATCCATGCCACGGACGCGGAATACCCGATCTGCCCGTATTTCATGCCGTTGAAATAGATGTAGTGGCTGAGCGTCTGGGTCGCTGTGCCCGGCCCGCCATTGGTCAGCATGAACACCTGGTCAAAGGTTTTCAGGCTGAAGATGGATTTCAGGATGATCACCACGGCCAGCACCGGCCCCAGTTGCGGCAGGGTGATGTCGCGGAACACCCGCCAGCTGGACGCACCGTCGACCTGTGCGGCCTCGATCGTGTCGCGCGGCACGCTTGCCAGCCCGCCGATCAGCACCAGTGTCAGAAACGGGATCCAGCCCCAGACGTCGGCCATTACCACCACCGCAAAGGCGAGCGTGGGATCGGCCAGCCAGCTGACATCGGCAAGCGGCGGGAACACGATGCCAAAGAACGCGTCAAACAGGCCAAATTCGGGGTTGAACATGAACCGGAACGACACGCCGATCAGCGCGGGGCTCATGGCAAAGGGCAGGATCAGCAGCGTCTGCGCCGTGGACCGCAGCCGCCCGCCGGGGGCCAGCAGCATCGCAAGACCCAGCGCCAGCAATGTCGTCAGGCCCACCGTGACCACGGTGTAGACCGCGGTGACCCAGACCGAATTCCAGAATGCCGGTTCTTCGAAAATGGCCCAGGTGTAGTTTTCCCACCCCAGATACTGGTTCAGGCTGTCGGGCCGGTTGAGCCGTCCGATGGTAAAGGACAGGCGCGCGGCCTCGATCAGCGGCCAGATTGCGGTGGCAAAGACCACCACGACCGCGGGCAGAACCAGCAGGTATTTGAGGGTGTGATCACGCATCAGGGTATGCGGGGCGCGACAGGTGCCGCGCCCCGAAAGGTCTTATTCGATCCGGCCCGCGCGGCGCAGCACCTTGTCGGACCGTTCGGCCGCTTCGGTCATCAACTGGCGGACATCACCACCGGCCGCAGCCTCGGCAATGGCGGCGGACAGAATGTCGCCCACCTCGGGCCATTCGGGGATCTGCGGCATGATGTCTGACTGTTTCAGCGAATCCCAAGCGGCGGCCTGAATGCCGTCATTGGCGGCGTTCACATCCGGGTCCTGCAGGGACGAGATGTGGGTGACCACGTTGTTGACGATGCTCTTGCCGCCAACTTCACGCACGGTTGCGTTGGCTTTGTCCATCTCGGGGTTCGACAGCCATTTCAGGAATTCCCAAGCGGCGTCCTGGTTTTGCGAATATTCCGAGATCGAGAACGGCATCGAGATCGCGTAGGTCTTGGTCGTGCCCTCGAAGGACGGCATGCCGACGAAGCCCACCTGATCCTTAGTCAGGGTCGAGCTGTCGGGGTTGTAGAAGCCCGAATAGGCCCACCACCACACGGGGATCATGGCCGAATTGCCCTGCATGAACGACTGCCGCGCGTCCTGTTCGACAAAGGCGAGGCTGTTGGGATTGGTCACCTCGTGCTGGGTGTGCAGCGCGATGTAGGCTTCGGTCGCGGCGATGCCTTCTTCGCTCGCCCATGCGGCGGTCCAGTCGTCGTTGAAGATGTCAGCCCCCGCGGCCCACAGGAAGTTGATCCAGATGAACAGGTTCTGCCGGTTGCCGTCGTTGTTGTAATAGAGCGCCAGCGGCGAGATGTCCGGATTGCTTTCCTTCAGCTCCTGCCCGATGCGGATCACGTCGGCCCAGCTTGTCGGCGGCTCGGGGATCAGGTCCTTTCGATAGAACATCAGCTGCGGGTGCGCGCGCAGCGGAAAGCCGAGCGTTTCGCCCTCGAACTGTGCCGACCGGGCGAATGCCGCTGGATAGCGGTCCATCGAAATGCCATCACGCGCCATCAACTCGTCGATCCGCTTGAGCCAATGCGCGTTCGGCGGGCCCCAGCTGTCGAGATAGTTGACCACGTCAAAAGTGCCGTTCGCAGCCACACCTTCGGCGTTGATCTTTTCCTGCAGGCTGCCGAACGGGATGAACGTCCATTCGGTTTCGATCCCGGTCAGTTCGGTAAATTCTTCGTCGCGCAGCATTAGGCCGTCGAATTGCGGGGTCACCACGCTGAGGATGTTCAGCTTGGTGCCTTCGAACGGTTTGCCGGGCAGAAGGTTATATTTCTCAAGATGACCATCGGCTAGCGTGGCCATCGGCGTCAGGGTCAAAGCCCCTGCGACCATCGCTTTCAATAGTGTTCGTTTGAACATTTTTTGGTTTCCTCCCTATTTATATGAGGAGGTTAGACAAGCCCCGCGCGTCGATCCACAAAAAACCTGCCCCTGCGTCAGCTTCGCCCTGTCGCGTTCTGCCCGGCGACCGAACCGCCTGCCGCGCCGATTTGACCGTTTGTTCGCTTTCAATTTATGCTTGCCATATTTTTTAAATGGAGCATTTGTCATGAACCGTTTTTTCGGCGTTTTTCTGTCTTTTCTCATCAGCGTTGGTGCAGGCGGTATGGCGCGCGCGCAGACCTACACGTCACTGTCTTGTGGGCTGCCGAGCCCGGGCATCACCGACACCGTCCCCTACACGGTTCCGGGCACAACGCGGATGCGTCAGCTGGACATTGCCATAGCGGAACCAACCGGCTTGCCGGCGGGGGTCACCTTGCCGCTGCCCGCGGTCATCTGGTCGCACGGCGGGGCAACAGGTGGTGGCATTGGCAATCTGGCTGACTGGCGCGCCGCCACCACCGAGGCCTGCTATGTCTCGGTCACGATTGGCCACACCTGGCCGCGCAAGAAAGTCTCAAAGGAAGTGTGCGAGGATGTGTTCGAGCTGGCCGATCCGAGTTTTTGCGGGACGCAGGCGGGGTCGGTCAAGATGCTCAGCTATCTGCGCCCGCACGATATCGCCGCTGTCATCACCCATCTGGAAAACGCCTATCCCGGCCTTGTGGACCCGACGAAGATTGTGGTCGGCGGTCATTCCGGCGGTGCCGGTGGCGCGATGATGGTCGCCGGTGCGACGCGGGCGTTTCGGTCTGGTGACATGAACCAGGACTTTATCGAAGTCATGGATTTGTCCGACACGCGGCCCATTGCGTTCATTGCGCTGTCGCCGCAGGGCCCTGGGGTCGATGGTTTTTTCGAGGGTTGGAAACAGGGCGGCGAGACGTCCTGGGATGCGGTGGATCGGCCTGTGTATGTGGGCACCGGCGCGGGCGACAACGGGTGTGACCAGAACCCGAGAAGCACAAGCTCAAGCACGATACATTTTTGTTCAAACCTCGGGCCGGTGCCGTCAAACCGCAAGGCAGTCTTTGATTTCCTGCCAGCGGGCGCACCCGGTTCCGAGAACAAGTACCGCTATTTCATCGACGACTGGCGCGCGGCGCACACGATTTTCAAACTGTCCAACAACACCTGCGTGTCCGGGGGCGGCCAGACGCAGGATGCGCAATGCGCCCTCATGTTCGACGGTCTGAAGCAAACGGTATCCGCGTTTCTGGACTGGCACGTCCGCAGTGACCCACTGGCCGAAGCGTTCCTTGCCGACACGCCAAACATACCGGGACCGCCGGGGCTGGTCAGCTGGGATCGCAAGTGACTTTGGAGGGGTGATTTGGTGCCCAGAAGAGGACTCGAACCTCCACGTCCATACGGACACTAGCACCTGAAGCTAGCGCGTCTACCAATTCCGCCATCTGGGCACGGGGTAGTAGAGGGGCGTTTAAGACCGGGGGTGGGGGCTGTCAATGCGATTCTGGGGATTTTGGGCGGCTCTTGCGGATGGTGCATATCGCGTGATGCGCCAATACGCGTGGTTGCGAATTTGCCGGAGTGGGCTAAGACACTGGCCAAGCAACGCAAGGAGCATCTCATGTCCAAGCTGGTCACCATTTTCGGCGGTTCGGGGTTTGTCGGGCGGTATATCGCACGCCGCATGGCCAAGGCCGGGTGGCGCGTGCGGGTGGCGGTGCGGCGCCCGAACGAAGCGATGTTTGTCAAAACCTATGGGGTCGTCGGGCAGGTCGAACCGGTGCTGTGCAACATTCGCGATGATGCATCGGTGGCCGAGGTGACCAAGGGCGCGGATGCGGTGGTGAATTGCGTCGGTATCCTAGCCCCCAGCGGCAAAAACGGGTTCGAAGCGGTGCAGGCCGAAGGCGCCGCGCGGATCGCGCGCATTGCATCCGAACACGGCGTTACGCGCATGGTTCAGGTGTCTGCGATCGGGTCCGACGCTGACAGCGCCAGCATCTATGCCCGCACCAAGGCCAAGGGCGAAGCGGCAGTCCAAGAGCACATGCCGGGCGCGGTCATCCTGCGCCCGTCGATCGTGTTCGGGGCGGAGGATCAGTTCTTTAACCGGTTTGCATCCATGGCCCGGCTTGGTCCGGTGCTGCCCGTCGTCGGCGCTGACACGCGGTTTCAGCCGGTTTATGTCGATGACGTTGCCGCGGCGGCGGAACAGGCGTTGACCGGTGACGTGGCGCCCGGGGTGTACGAACTGGGTGGACCGGAGGTGCATACATTCCGCGCGTTGATGCAGCAGATGCTGGGGGTGATCCGGCGGCGTCGGCTGGTGCTCAATATTCCGTTCTGGGCCGCGTCGATCATGGGCTTCGGGTTTGATCTGCTGAACACGGTGACGCTTGGCCTTGTGCCGGCGCAGATCACCCGCGATCAGGTGCGCAACCTGCGCCGCGACAATGTGGTGTCCGAGGGCGCCAAGGGCTTTGACGATCTGGGCATCGTGCCCACCGCGCTTGAGGCGGTGCTGCCGGACTATCTGTGGCGCTTCCGCCCGTCCGGGCAGTACGATGCCATCAAGGAAAGCGCAAAGAACCTGAAGACTTAGGTGTAGGCCCAGATCAGGATGCCGATCCCAAGGATCACGCGGTAGATCACGTAAGGTGTAAAGCTGACGGTGCGCAACAGGCGCATCATCAGGGTGAGCGCAAGCAGCGCGGCGAGAAAGGCGAACGCGGCGGCAATGGTCGCGTCGCGCATGACGGCCCAGTTGGCTTGGCCGACCACGTCGATGGCCAGCAACGTACCCGACGCGATAATTACCGGGATCGACATCAGCATGGCCAGCTTGGCCGCACCTTCGCGGCCATAACCCAGGCGGCGGGCCGCGGTGATCGTGATGCCTGACCGGGAGGTACCGGGGATCAGGGCAATGCATTGGGCCAGCCCCATGAGCGCTGCGTCGCGCAGGCTCCAGCGGTCGGCGGTGCGGTCGGTGGCGCCGGTGCGGTCGGCCCAGTAAAGCACTAGGCCAAAGATCACCATGGTCCAGCCGATCACCGCCGCCGAGCGCAGCGCCGCGTCCATGCCGGTGATCTTGATCACAAAGCCCACGATCACAGCGGGAATCGTTGCGATGATCAGGCACAGGGCAAGGAACGCGCCGGGGCTGTCGACCTTGCCGCGGGCCAGCCGTACGGCGCCACCGGCGGCCATCCGTACATCGGCCCAAAAGTACAGGATGACGGCCAAAAGCGTGCCGACATGCACGGCCACATCTATGGCGAGCCCCTGATCTGGTGTGCCTGTCAACGTCGGTAACAAGATGAGGTGCCCAGAGGAGGAGACCGGCAAGAATTCGGTCAGCCCCTGGATGATCGCCACGATCAGCAGTTGAAAGAGTGTCATGCGCTGCCACCACTTGTGATATACAAGGGTTACAAGCGCATGATTCTAAACGCAAATGATGTATTTAAGTCCGATTCGGACCTGAAAAAGTCAGCGAAACGTCAATAAAGCGGTCGATCGGTTCACGTTTTCTTCATTTATGTCAGCATTGCTGACTTTTATTCCCCTTTGATATAGCGTATCCCCCGCGGACCCAACGCATTACCCGGAGGCGGACATGGCTGAACAGCCCATGCTGAAATTTGTGACGATTGATCGGGACATGCCCGAGAAGCGGTCGGCAGATGTGCGGCGCGAGGATTTTCGGGAGATCTATGCCGAATACGCCGATGCCAAGGCCAAGGAGCAGGCGTCGCGGTGTTCGCAGTGCGGGGTGCCGTATTGCCAGAGCCATTGCCCGTTGCACAACAACATCCCCGACTGGCTGAAGCTGACGGCCGAGGGGCGGTTGCGCGAGGCGTATGAGGTGTCGCAGGCGACCAATACGTTCCCGGAAATCTGCGGTCGGATCTGTCCGCAGGACCGGTTGTGCGAAGGGAATTGCGTGATTGAACAGTCGGGTCACGGCACTGTCACGATTGGGTCGGTGGAGAAGTACATCACCGACACCGCGTGGGAGGAAGGCTGGGTACAGCCTATCACGCCGATCCGCGAACGTACTGAATCTGTTGGGATAATTGGCGCAGGCCCTGGCGGTCTGGCCGCTGCGGATGTGCTGCGCCGGGCGGGTGTGCAGGTGACGATCTATGACCGTTATGACCGCGCGGGCGGGCTGCTGACCTATGGCATTCCGGGCTTCAAGCTGGAGAAGGATGTTGTGATGCGTCGCAACAAGCAGCTTGAGGATGCGGGGGTGACGTTCCGGCTGAATTGCAATGTGGGTGAGGACATCTCGTTCGAGGAGATCCGGAGCGCGCATGATGCGGTGATCATCGCCACGGGCGTGTATAAGAGCCGGGATCTTGACATGCCCAATGCCGAGGCGGCGGGTGTCGTGAAAGCCATTGATTTCCTTACGGTTTCCAACCGCAAGAGCTTTGGCGACGATGTGCCGGAATTCACCGATGGGACGCTGAATGCCGAAGGCAAGAAGGTGGTTGTGATCGGCGGTGGCGACACCGCGATGGACTGTGTTCGGACCAGCATCCGGCAGGGGGCGACAAGCGTCAAATGCCTGTACCGCCGGGACCGGGCGAACATGCCGGGGAGCCAGCGGGAAGTGCAGAATGCCGAGGAAGAAGGCGTTGTTTTTGAATGGCTTAGCGCGCCCAAGGGGTTCACCACCGACGGAAACCATGTTGCGGGCGTGATGGTGCAGAAGATGCGGCTGGGCGCGCCGGATGCGACGGGGCGTCAGGCGCCCGAGGTGATCGAGGGGGCCGACTATGTCGAGGAGGCGGACTTGGTGATCAAGGCGCTGGGATTTGAGCCGGAGGAGCTGCCAAAACTGTGGGATACCAAGGGGTTGGAGGTCAATCGCTGGGGCACGGTCAAGGCAGAATTCACCACCGGCAAGACCGCGCTGGACGGGGTTTACGCGGTGGGTGACATCGTGCGGGGTGCGTCGCTGGTGGTCTGGGCAATCCGGGACGGGCGCGACTGTGCCGAGGCCATTCTGGAAAACCTTAACGCGACCTCCAGCGTCATCGCAGCGGAGTAAAACGTTCAATAGAGGGCCTGTTTTGTACAAAACGCGGGCCCGGAAAACGGCCCAAAACACCTTGTTTCGGGCAAAACGTTCAAAATGGGGGTGGTTTTGTACAAAACACCACCCGCCTCAAAGATGAAGACAACGTAAAGGTTAAAGGTCACCACGACTGACCCAACGCCACGCTAAAGGAATGTTAACGATGTCGCAGGCTGACGCCATGATCGACGAAGCAAGAGGACGGTGCCTGTGTGGCGCCGTAAGCTTTGTCGCGCGTCAGGTGCCGGCGACCTATTCTCTGTGCCACTGCCAGATGTGCCGCCGCTGGACCGGCAGCACCTTTGCCGAGGTGAGCGTGCCCACCGATCAGATCACGTGGGAGGGGGCCGCGCATATCGCCATCCGCGCCAGCAGTGACCATTCCGAACGCGCGTGGTGCCGGGTGTGTGGGTCGTCGCTGTATTTCCGGCACACGGCGCAGGACAAGTGGTTTGGCGGCACGGACATCGCGCTGGGCCTGTTTGACGATCCGGCGCTGTTTACGCTGAGCCACGAGATATTCACCGATGAGGCGTGCATCCGCACCGCGGACGCCGGGCAAAAACGGCTGAGCTGCGCCGAAGTTCTGGCCATCAACCCCGATCTGGAGTGCGTGCAATGATCCGCGCGCTGGCCCTGACCCTGATCGCGACGCCCGCGATGGCCGACCAGTTCGTGCCGCCCGCGGGCTGTACTGCGTCGTTGACCGTGCAGTCGAAGAATTGCGAGGTCACGCATGTCTATGCCTGCGAGGGCGACGCGCCGGGCGTGAACTGGAGCGTGACCTTTGACACTGACGGGCCCGTGTACATCGACAAGATCGATTACGAGACGCAGTGGCTGGAAACCTTTCACGTGTTTCAGGGCGTGCGCGAGACGTTGATTACCCCCGCCGCCGACCCTGCGAGCCTGACCGAACTGTTGGAAACCGGCGTGGATGCCTATGATTTCCGGCTGCAAAGCGGTGACGGCGAGATCCGGGTGGTGGGGTACGATCAGATCGTCGGAGACGTGCTGACGATTGATGACGAACCGCTGCTGCCGATGATCTTTGAGGGCCGGTACGAAGATGAGGGCGGGGTCTACATGACCATTTCGGGCACGCAGTACGTGTCGGAAAAGCACCGCCGGTTTTTCGCGGGCACCTTTGAGGTGACCGAAAACGGCGACAGCCGCACATGGGATTCGTCGCCCTTTGAATTCATTTACCCGGGCGAGCCGGGATTTCTGGACAAAACACCCCGCTATGAGTGCGTGGCGTCGATGATACGCCACGTGCCGCGTCAGCAAGGAGACCTGAGATGACCAAATACGATGCAGCATGGGCCAAGGCCGAAGCAGCCAAGCGCGCACGTATGGCCGAGACAGGCATGTACGGGTTCGAAGACGAGCGCGCCAATTGCGGCGTTGGCCTTGTGGTCAATGTTGACGGGCGCGCGACGCGGGCTGTGGTGGAAAACGGGATCAAGGCGCTGAAGGCGATCTGGCACCGTGGTGCTGTGGATGCCGATGGCAAGACCGGCGACGGCGCGGGCATTCACGTGCAGATCCCGGTCGAGTTCTTCTATGATCAGATCGAGCGGACGGGCCACACACCCGACCGCGATCAGCTGGTTGCCGTGGGGCAGGTGTTTTTGCCGCGCTCGGATTTTGGCGCGCAGGAAACCTGTCGGACCATCGTGGAGACCGAGGTCTTGCGCATGGGGTATTACATCTATGGCTGGCGCCATGTGCCGGTGAACGTGAGCGTTTTGGGCGAAAAGGCCAACGCGACGCGGCCCGAGATCGAGCAGATTTTGATCAGCAATATCAAGGGTGTAGACGAAGAGACGTTCGAGCGTGAGCTGTATGTCATTCGGCGCCGTATTGAAAAGGCGGCAGCGGCGGCGCAGGTCAATGGTCTGTACATCGCGTCGATGTCGTGCCGGTCGATCATCTACAAGGGCATGATGCTGGCCGAGCAGGTGGCGGAGTTCTATCCCGACCTGCTGGACGAGCGGTTTGAATCCGCGTTCGCGATTTATCACCAGCGCTATTCGACCAACACCTTTCCGCAGTGGTGGCTGGCGCAGCCGTTCCGGATGCTGGCCCACAATGGCGAGATCAACACGCTGAAGGGCAACCTGAACTGGATGAAGTCCCACGAGATCCGCATGGCGTCGGGTGCGTTTGGCGATATGGCCGAGGATATCAAGCCGATCGTGGCGGGTGGGTCGAGTGACTCGGCAGCGCTGGATGCGGTGTTCGAGGTGCTGGTGCGCGCGGGGCGCAATGCGCCGATGGCCAAGACGATGCTGGTGCCCGAGTCGTGGTCCAAGCAGGCGGTGGAACTGCCGCAGGCGTGGCGGGACATGTATTCCTATTGCAACTCCGTGATGGAGCCGTGGGACGGCCCCGCGGCGCTGGCGATGACCGATGGCCGCTGGGTCTGTGCCGGGCTGGACCGGAACGGGCTGCGCCCGATGCGGTATGTGGTGACGGGCGACGGCATGGTGATTGCCGGGTCCGAGACCGGGATGGTGCCGCTGGAAGAGGCGGGGATCGTCGAAAAAGGTGCCTTGGGGCCGGGGCAGTTGCTGGCCGTCGATATGGCGGACGGGAAGCTGTACCACGACACCGAGATCAAGGATCAACTGGCGGCGAGCCAGCCCTTTGGCGACTGGGTCGAGAAGATCAAAGATCTGGAGCCCGCGATTGCCGGTGTGACGGAACGCCCGATCTTTGCCGGGGCGGACCTGCGGCGGCGGCAGATCGCGGCGGGCTATACCATTGAAGAGCTTGAGAATATCCTTGTGCCGATGGCCGAGGATGCCAAGGAAGCGATTGCGTCGATGGGCGATGACACCCCGTCCGCGGTGTTGTCCAAGCGGTATCGCCCGCTGAGCCACTTTTTCCGCCAGAACTTTTCGCAGGTGACGAACCCGCCGATTGACAGTTTGCGCGAGTACCGGGTGATGAGCCTGAAGACGCGGTTCGGGAACCTCAAGAACGTGCTGGATGAAAGCAGCGCGCAGACCGAGATCATCACGCTGGACAGCCCGTTTGTGGGCAATGCGCAGTGGGATGAGATCATGACCCATTTCAACGCCGAGATGGTCGAGATCGACTGTACGTTCGAGGCGGGGCCCGGGGCGCTGAACGCCGGGTTGCAGCGGATCCGGGACGAGGCCGAGGATGCGGTGCGGTCGGGGGCGGGGCACATCGTGCTGACCGATCACCATTCGGACGCGGACAAAGTGGCGATGCCGATGATCCTGGCCACCAGCGCGGTGCACAGCCATCTGACGCGCAAGGGGTTGCGGACGTTCTGCAGCCTGAATGTGCGCAGCGCGGAATGCATCGACCCGCATTACTTTGCCGTGCTGATCGGCTGTGGCGCGACGGTGGTGAACGCGTATCTGGCCGAGGATTCTCTGGCCGACCGGATCGACCGGGGGCTGCTGGATGGCACGTTGACCGAGGCCGTGGCGCGGTATCGCAAGGCGATTGATGCGGGTCTGTTGAAGATCATGGCCAAGATGGGGATTTCGGTGGTGTCGTCCTATCGCGGCGGGCTGAATTTCGAGGCGGTGGGCCTGTCGCGCGCGATGTGTGCGGAGTACTTCCCCGGTATGATTTCCCGGATTTCCGGCATCGGCGTCACAGGGATCGAGGCGAAGGCCATCGAGGTGCACGAGACCGGTTGGCGCGGGGCGGAGGTGCTGCCCATCGGCGGGTTCTACAAGTCGCGCAAGAGCGGTGAGACCCACGCGTGGGAAGCGACGTCCATGCACATGATGCAGATGGCGTGCAACCGCGCGTCGTACCAGCTGTGGCAGCAGTACAGTGCCAAGATGCGGTCGGGGCCACCGATCCATCTGCGCGACCTGATGGACATCAAGCCGCTGGGCGCGCCTGTGCCGCTGGAAGAGGTGGAGAGCATCACGTCGATCCGCAAGCGGTTCGTGACACCCGGCATGTCGTTGGGTGCGCTGTCGCCCGAAGCGCATAAAACGCTCAACATCGCGATGAACCGGATCGGGGCCAAATCGGACAGCGGCGAAGGCGGGGAAGATCCCGCGCATTTCGTGCCCGAGCCGAATGGCGACAATCCGAGCGCCAAGATCAAGCAGGTGGCGTCGGGCCGGTTTGGCGTGACGGCGGAATACCTGAACCAGTGCGAAGAGCTGGAGATCAAGGTGGCGCAGGGGGCCAAGCCCGGCGAAGGCGGGCAGTTGCCCGGCATGAAGGTCACCGACCTGATCGCGCGTCTGCGGCATTCGACCAAGGGCGTGACCCTGATTTCGCCGCCGCCGCACCACGATATCTATTCGATCGAGGACCTCGCGCAGCTGATCTATGACCTCAAGCAGATCAACCCACGCTGCAAGGTGACGGTGAAGCTGGTGGCGTCCTCGGGCGTTGGTACGATTGCCGCCGGTGTGGCCAAGGCCAAGGCGGATGTGATTCTGATTTCGGGCCACAATGGCGGCACGGGCGCGTCGCCTGCGACCAGCATCAAATATGCCGGTCTGCCATGGGAGATGGGCCTGACCGAGGCGCATCAGGTTCTGGCGATGAACAACCTGCGCGACCGGGTCACGCTGCGGACCGATGGCGGTCTGCGCACCGGGCGGGACATCGTGATGGCGGCGATGCTGGGGGCCGAGGAATACGGCATCGGCACCGCAGCACTGATCGCGATGGGCTGCATCATGGTGCGGCAGTGCCAGTCGAACACCTGCCCCGTGGGCGTGTGCACGCAGGACGAAAGCCTGCGCGCCAAGTTCACCGGCAACGCGGACAAGGTGGTGAATCTAATCACCTTCTACGCGACCGAGGTGCGCGAATTGCTGGCGTCGATTGGCGCGCGGAGCCTTGACGAGGTGATCGGGCGGGCGGACCTGCTGGCGCAGGTCAGCCGCGGGTCGGCGCATCTGGATGATCTGGACCTGAACCCGATGCTGATCACCGTCGATGGCGCGGATGCGATCACCTATGACCGGGATCGGCCGCGCAACGCGGTGCCGGACACGCTGGACGCGCAGATCGTGCGCGATGCGGCGCGGTTCCTGGAGGACGGGGAAAAGATGCAGCTGTCCTATGCGATCGAGAACACGCACCGGACGGTCGGCACCCGCACGTCGAGCCACATCGTGCGCAAGTTCGGCATGCGCAACACGCTGCAACCGGATCACCTGACGGTGAAGCTGTCAGGATCGGCGGGGCAGTCGCTGGGTGCGTTTGCGGCGCCGGGGCTGAAGCTGGAAGTGTCGGGCGATGCCAATGACTATGTCGGCAAGGGCCTGTCGGGCGGCACCATCGTGGTGCGCCCGCCGATGGCGTCACCGCTGACCGCGGCTGACAACGTGATCATCGGCAACACGGTGCTCTATGGGGCCACCGACGGTTACCTGTTTGCGGCTGGTCGCGCGGGCGAGCGGTTTGCGGTGCGCAATTCCGGCGCGTCGGTGGTGATCGAAGGTTGTGGGTCGAACGGGTGCGAATACATGACCGGCGGGGTCGCGGTGATCCTGGGTGAGATCGGGGCTAATTTCGGCGCCGGGATGACCGGGGGCATGGCGTATCTGTATGACCCCGAGGGCAAGGCGCAGGCGTTGATGAACATGGAGACGCTGGTGACCTGTCCGGTGACGGTGCCGCATTGGCATGACCAGCTTAAGGGCCTGATCGAACGGCACGTGGCCGAGACCGGCAGCCGCAAGGCGGCGGACTTGCTGCAGCATTGGGACACCGAGCTCGCCAATTTCGTGCAGGTATGCCCGACCGAGATGCTGGTGCATCTGCCGGTGCCGCTTAGCCTGGAGCAGGATGCCATTCCGGCGGAGTAATCCGGGGCGGCTATAGCGAAAATGTTGCGGCGCTGGTTTCGGCCAGCGCCGTTTTTATTGGTCTTCGCGTTGTGCAGCGAGGCGGGCGGCCTGATCGCGGCTGCCCACGTGGGTGTTTTCGTTCAGGATGTCGTTGACGCGGCTGGGCATGGTGCCGAGTTTGTGTGCGATCACGTGTTCGGCATTGCCGGACCATTTCAGGATCCAGACCAGTTTCGCATCAGCCGCGCTGAGCACGCGGAATTCGGGTGCGATGGACCCCGGCTGCGGTGACGTGGCGTGTTCGATCATTGTTTTTGCTCCGAAATGTGGCACATGGCTTCCGGACGGGCCAACTCTTAACAGATCGCAAGATTCGCGGCGAGCGATTAACGCTTTGATATTGATTAGAGTTTTCTGGGTTCTTGGTGAACGGAAGGTTGCGGGCTATCTGTCGGTCATGCGGTTGGTTTGTGTTTTGATCCTCGCGCTTATTGGCGCGGGTGTGCAGGCGGCGGAGCCTGTGCGGGTGCTGGCGATCGGCGACAGCATTCTGGCGTGGCAGAAGTGGACCGGGCGGGACATTCCGTCGGTTTACGGTCTGCTGACCGGGGCGGTGGTCGAGAACGAAGCGCAGCCCGGGGCGCGGTTTTCCAATGGGTCGGGCGTGGGGCGTGCCTTGGGGTTCGACGTGCGGGCGCAGTATCGGGACGGGCCGTGGGACCTGGTGCTGATCAATGGCGGGGCGAATGATTTTCTGGCCGATTGCGGCTGTCGCGCCTGTGATCCTGTGCTGGACGGGTTGATCCGCGCGGATCTGAGTGGTGAGGTGCCCAGCTTTGTGCGGGGTTTGCTGCGCGCGGGGCACGCGGTGGTGTGGCTGGGCTATTATGCCAGCGCGCGGTCGGGGCAGTTTGCGGGGTGCCGGCCCTATCTGGTGGAGTATGACGCGCGCATGGCGCGGTTGGCGGCGGCGACGCCGGGGCTGACATTCGTGGATGCGGAGGATGCGTTGGACCCCGCGGACCGGGGGCAGTTTGCCGTTGACGGCATCCATCCGTCGCCCGAGGGGGCGCGGCTGGTGGCGGGACTGTTGGCAAATCGCGTCTCGCCCTGAGGCGGCGATGCGCCTATAGCTTGGGGCCATGGCGAAGGGTGCGAAATCACGGGCAAAAGCGCGAAAATCTCCGGCACGCTGGTTGGCGTGGCAGGGGGTGCGGCTGGTGTCAGCCGCGTTCCTGTTGTGCGTCGTGATGGTGCTGTTGTGGTCGGTGATCAACCCGCCCACCACCTATTACATGTGGCAGGAAGGCCGCCGGTTGGGCGGGGTGGATCAGCAGTGGGTGCCACTGGAGGAGATTGCCCCCGTGATGGCGCGGTCGGCGGTTGCGGCGGAGGATGCCAATTTCTGTTTGCACTGGGGGCTGGACGTGCAAGCGATCCGCAGCGCCATCGAGGCGGGCGGGACGCGCGGGGCGTCGACCATCAGCCAGCAGGTCGTCAAGAACGTGTACCTGTGGCACGGGCGGTCGTGGGTGCGCAAAGTGCTGGAGGCGGGGATCACGCCGATTGTCGAGGCGCTGTGGAGCAAGCGGCGCATCCTCGAGGTCTATCTGAACATCGCGGAGTTCGACGAGGGCGTCTTTGGCGTCGAGGCGGCGGCGCGGCATTATTTCGGGGTGGGGCCCGAGGCGTTGAGCCCGGTGCAGGCCGCACGGTTGGCCGCGGTGCTGCCCAACCCCAAGGGGCGGTCGGCGTCGCGGCCCACAAACGCGCTGCGCAAGCGGGCGGCCAGCATCCGCGACGGGGCGGCCACGATCCGCGCGGATGGGCGGGCGGCCTGTTTCGAGAGTTGAATCTCGCCGCGACGAGGTGCAAGGAAGGGGGAACCTGTTTGAACCACCCGGATTGTCCATGGCCCGCCTGTTCCACGTTCCGCTGTCGCCATTCTGCCGCAAGGTGCGATTGAGCCTTGCCGAAAAGAAGGTCGAGGTGGAACTGGTTGAGGAACGCTATTGGGAGCAGGACCCGGATTTCATGCGCCGCAACCCGGCAGGCAAGGTGCCGGTGCTGCGCATCGACGGGATCATGATGGCCGAGAGTGCGGCGATCTGCGAGTACATCGAGGAAACCCGCCCCGAGCCCGCGCTGTTGCCGAGCGACCCCGCCGGACGGCAGGAGGTGCGGCGGCTGGTGGGCTGGTTCGACGACAAATTTCACCAGGAGGTGACGTCAAAGCTGCTGTATGAGCGGGTGAACCGGAAGCTGACTGGCGCGGGGTATCCTGACAGCGGCAACGTCAAGGCGGGCGCCAAGGCGATCAAGTATCATCTGGATTACATGACATGGCTGCTGGACCACCGGCGTTGGTTGGCCGGGGACGTGATGACGCTCGCGGATTTCGCGGCTGCGGCGCATCTGAGCGCGCTCGACTACATCTCGGACGTGGATTGGAACCGGAGCCAGACGGTCAAGGACTGGTACGCCAAGATCAAGTCGCGCCCGGCGTTCCGCAATATCCTGGCCGATCAGGTGCCCGGGTTCCCACCGCCGCGGCATTACAATGATCTGGATTTCTGATTTCGGGTGTCGGTCGGGCAAGCGTGTTGTCCGCCGAGGCGAGACAGTGATCTGTTCGTCTGATCGCTGCTGTCGGAGCGGGGGGCCAGCCCCGTCGTCCATTGTGCTTGAACCAATGGCGCAAAATGAACGACCGCCCCGAGGTATTTTTGGCCAGAAGAAGACATTGGGTAAGGTGAGGGAGGTCTTGCACGGGACAAGGGTCGCGATTCCTGGTTCGGGATGGTGGTGCCGGCAGGCAGCCCTTTCGTTCTCTTTGCCCACACCGACAACGCTCAATGCGCGCGCCCTCAGACATGTCTTTGGCCAGAAGAAGCCATGGGATTAAAAGAGGAAGTTGTCGCGCGCGCTTTGGACGAGGGGTTTGTGGCGGCGCGGGTCTGTCGGCCGGATGCGGTGCCGGAGGTGGCGGCGCGGCTC
>JBCBCR010000042.1:0-19249 GCA_038530495.1 Pseudomonadota bacterium
TCAGGGTGCCTGTCGCATGGTTTCAGGCAGCCACATGGCGATGTCCGGGACCCAAATCAGGACAAAACACATGAGCACCATGATCATGAACATCGGGAACGCGGCGCGCGTGATATAACCCATTTCATGTTCCGTCATGCCCTGAAGCACAAACAGGTTGAACCCGATGGGCGGCGTGATCTGCGCCATCTCAACCACGACGACCACAAAGATGCCAAACCAGATCAGGTCGATGCCCGCGTCGCGCACCATCGGTTCGACAACCGCCATCGTCAGCACCACGGACGAAATCCCGTCAAGGAACATGCCGAGAATGATGTAGAACACCATCAGGATCATCAGCAGCTCAAATCGCGACAGCTCCATCGTGGCGATCCCGTCGGCCAACGCGCGCGGAAGGCCCGTGAACCCCATCGCAAGCTTGAGGAACGCCGCCCCCGCCAGGATCAGCGCGATCATGGCCGATGTGCGCGTGGCGCCCATAAGGCTTTCGGTGAAGGTACCCCAGTTGAGCGAGCGTTGGCTTGCTGCGAGCACCAGCGCTCCGATCACGCCGATGGCGGCAGCTTCGGTGGCGGTGGCGTAGCCTGCATACATGGATCCGATCACCACGAAGATCAGGCACAGAACCGGAATCAGAAATCGCGAGTTTCGCAGTTTTTCGGTAAAGGACAGGCCGATCTCGCGCTTTGGGTTCCACCCGCCCGACAGGTAAGAATAGGCCGCGACATAGCCCATGAACATCAGCGCCAGGCAGAGGCCGGGAAACACGCCTGCAAAGAAAAGCTGCGTGATGCTCTCATTCACGGTGACGCCATAGACGATCAGCGCGAGAGATGGCGGGATCATCAGGCCCAGCGTCGCCGCACCGGCGAGCGTGCCGATGACAATGCGTTCGGGATAGTCGCGCGCCCGCAGTTCGGGGATCGACATCTTGCCCACCGTCGTCAGCGTGGCCGCAGATGAGCCGGACACCGCGGCGAACACCGTGCAGCCCACGATGTTGGTGTGCACCAACCCACCGGGCAGACGGGCCAGCCATGGCGACAGGCCGCGAAACATGTCCTCGCTCAGCCGTGTGCGAAACAGGATTTCGCCCATCCAGATGAACAGCGGCAGCGCGGTCAGCGTCCAGCTTGACGAGGTGGCCCAGATCGTCGTGATCATCGTGTCGCCCACGGGGCGGGTCGTGAAAAGCTCCATCCCGACCCAGGCCACGCCCATCAGGGCAAGGCCGACCCAGACCCCTGTGCCCAAAAGCAGGAACAGGACAAACAGGAACAGGCTGATGGCATAGACTTCTTCCATCGGGCTACTCCGCAAAGCTTTGGTCAACGAGGTCGCGTTTGATCCGGTGATCACCCCGGATGATCACGTGAACCAGGTGGTCGGTCAGCGAAACGGCAAGCAGCGCGCCGCCAACAACCATGACCGACTGCGGGATCCACAGAGGCGTTGCGTCCTGGGCCTGGCTTACTTCGTTGAACTTCCACGACCAATAGGTGAACCAGTACGCATAGTAGGTGAAATACCACATGACCGCTGCAGCGATGGCAAAACACCAGATCTCCATGAACCGGCGAAAGCGGTCCGGCACAGCGTTCAACAGCAACGAGACGCGGATATGTGCGCCGCGGTTCAGCGCGTTGGCAAAGGCAAAGAAACTGGCCGCCGCCATGGCGTAACCGGCATAATTGGCGGCGCCCGGGAAGATTTCGCCGGTCCACCGCGCCACCATTTGCGCAACGATCAGCAACAGGATGGCGATCAGGCACAGCGCGGCAAGAACGCCGGATGCAAGGTATAGAAAATCAAGGACGCGGCGCAGACCGCGCAGAGTTCCGGTCATAGGTCTGTCCCCCGCCCAAGGAAAAGCAGGCCAGCCCATGAGGCCAGCCTGCCGCAAGAGTTTCAGTTGGCTTTGAACGCGTCGACAATGGCTTGGCCGGTCTCGCCCGCAGCCTCAAGCCATTCAGCAGTCATGGTCGCGCCCACTTCCTTGAGGCCGGACATCAGCGCGTCGCCAGCAGGGCCCACGGTCATGCCACCCTCGGCCAGACCGGCAAGCGTGAAGCCAGTGTATTCCTTGGCGCGCCAGGTGCCTGCGTATTCGGCCATGCCGGCGCAGGCGTTGATCACGTTCTTGTTCGCGTCGGACACGCCCGACCAGACATCAGAGTTGATCAGCATGTAATTACGCGGCAGCCATGCGTCGACCGAATAAAAATGGCTGAGGCTTTCCCAGACCTTGCGGTCGTACCCGGTAGCGCCAGACGACACCATGGATTCCGCCACACCCGTGGCAAAGGCCTGGCTGATCTCGGCGGCCTCGATCTGTACCGGCAACATGCCGGTCAGTTCAGCCAGACGCGCCGTGGCATTGTTGTAGGACCGGAACTTGATCCCCTCCATGTCGGCGACGCCGTTCACCTCTTTGTTGAAATAGAGGCCCTGCGGCGGCCATGGTACCGAATAGAGCAGGGTCAGATTTTGCTCGGCCAAGAGCTCTTCGACATGCGGTTTGGCGGCTTCGTAGAGTTTTGCATGCTCGTCAAAGGACGACACGAGGAACGGCACCGAATCCCAACCGAAGATGGCGCTTTCATTCTGGTGGCCCGACAAAAGGCGTTCGCCAATTGGCACCTGCCCGGTCTGAACCGCGCGCTTGATGTCTGCACCTGCAAAAAGCGACCCGGATGGGTGCGTGGTGATCTCGATCGCGCCGCCGGTGCCGGTGGTCACGCATTGGGCAAACTCCGCACCGGTGACCGAATGGAAATTCGAGCCCGAATAGGCCATCGGCAGGTCCCATTTTTCCTGAGCAGCAACAGGTGCCGCCAGCGCGACCGTTGCCGCGAAAATGGCGCATGTTGTTGTGGTTTTCGTCATCATAGTCTCCCTTTTGGTCAATTGTTTTTGTGGTTTGCGGTCAGGCAAATCGCATTGGATCGAATGCGCTTATGTCGGTGTTGTTGGGTTGCTCCGCGACCAAACCTGCGGTGATCCTTCCCGTTTTAGGACCACCGGTCAATCCAATATGGTGATGGCCAAAGGCGGTGAAGACACCGGTGTCGCGCACCTGACCAATCAGCGGCAAACTGTCCGAAGGGGCCGGGCGGTGGCCGAGCCATTCGATTTCGTGGCTGTATGAGAGGTTCGGAAAACTCGCTTTGGCCTGCCGGCGCAACAGTGCGAGCGCGGCGTGCGAGGGGCCAGCGGCAAGCCCACCAAACTCGACAACGCCGGCGCATCGCATGCCTGCGGCCATGGGCGTGGCCACGAATTTGCCGCTGGCAACCATGACGGGGTGCGCAGGTCCGCCCGTCGCATCCTTGAACACGATGTGATAGCCGCGCTCGGTTTCAATCGGGATCGACAGGCCCAGCTTTTGCATCAGCGGTTTCGACCACACGCCGGTGGCGAGGATGGCCTGATCACAGTCAAACCGACCATTGTCGGTCAAAACGCCGGTGATCTTGCCGCCCGACAGGTCAAAATCCTTGATCGCGGCCTGCAACAGCGTGCCGCCCAGCTTTGTGAATTCGGTCGCCAGCGCTTTGACGTAACCACCCGGGTCATGAACGAAGCCGTGGTTTTGCAGGGTGGCAAGCAGTCCGATGTCGGGCGACAGGCTGGGTTCGAATTCGTGCACTGCAGTGCCTTCGCGAATGACCGGCACGAACCCGGCGTCGCGCCGCAGCGCCCAGGTATAGGCGTCGCCCTCGAACGCCGCGCGGTTTGCATAGGCAAATGAATAGTCGCTGTCATGCACCCAAGCTTCCGCGTCGGTGCCGCCCGCCAACGCCTTGTGCTGATCGACGCTGTCTTCGACAATCGTGGCGAGGCCCTTGGCAATGCGCTGGGTGTCTGAGTCATTGGCGTGGCCCAGATATTTCACAAGCCACGGCAACAGCTTGGGGAGATAGCCCCAGCGCATGAACAATGGAAAATCCGGGTTGGCCAACATGCGTGGCGCTTTGCGGATCAAGCCGGGCGCGGTGACCGGCGCGACCGAGCACGCCGCGATGACACCCGCGTTGCCGTGCGACGTGCCTTCGCCCGGGGGCAGACGATCTATGATCGTGACCTGGGCGTCGCTGATGCGGCGCAGCCATATGCCCGTCGACACACCCACGATCCCGGCGCCAGCGATGATCACACGTTTTGGTGTCTGTTTCCCCATGGGGTTGAAGCAATGCACAGGCTTGTGCGCAAAGCAAGCGCTGCACTAGGCTGCGCGGGTGAGCGATGAAAGGCGGCGCGATGGCGACATTCGGGGGCAAGACGGTGTTTGGCGCGTCCGTTGGCATCCTGATGCTGAACACCCGGTTTCCGCGCATTCCTGGCGACATTGGACATGCCGGGACTTTTCCGTTTCCGGTGCAATACAAGGTTGTGCCGCAGGCCACGCCCGACAACGTGGTCCGCGGCGATGCCGTGCCCCTGCGCGATGCATTCATCGCCGCGGGGCGCGAGTTGGTCGATCTGGGCTGCGACGGGATCGCGACCAATTGCGGGTTCCTCGTGCCGTTTCAGGCCGAGATGTCGCGCGCCCTTGGCGTGCCGGTTGCATCGTCGTCGCTGATGCAGGTACCGCTGATCCGGCAAACGCTGCCGCATGATCAAACCTTGGGCATTCTGACCATTTCGTCCGACACGCTGACCCCCGCGCATCTGGACGCCGCACATATCCCGCATGACACGCCGATTGTCGGCACCGGGGCCACGTCGCACTTCACCACGCAAATTCTGAACGACGCGTTGGAAATCGACTTTGATCAGGCGCGGGCCGACAATATCGCGGCGGCGGATCGGTTAGTGACGGATCATCCGAATGTCGGGGCCATACTGCTCGAATGCACAAACATGATCCCCTATGCCGCAGATATCCGGCGCGTGACGGGGCGGCCGGTGTTTTCGATGTACACCTACCTGCTGTGGTTTCAGGCGGGCCTGCTGCCGCGCCGGTTTCCAGATGCGCTGGACGATATCCGGCAGCCTGAACGGAGCGGGTCATGAGCGAACACCGCATCGCGTTGATGCGCGTGCATTGCGTGTCGATCCCCGCGCGGGCTGTGCACTCCCATGGCAGCGGCGATGTCGGTGGCATCCATGCCGTGCTGTGCGAGCTTGTCACTGACAGCGGGCTGACCGGTTGGGGCGAGGCGTCGCCATGGCCGGTGTTTACAGGCACGGTCGAAGGGAATGCCGCAGCACTTCACGTGCACCTGCGCCCCCATGTCATCGGGCGCGACCCGGTACTGGTAGAGCCCATCCTCGCTGACGCAAGCCGCGCGCTGGTCGGTCACAATGAGGCAAAAGCTGCGCTGGAATGCGCGCTGCTGGATCTGTCGGGGCAAATCGCCGGCCTGCCCATCGCCGAACTGGTCGGCGGACGTCACCGGGACGCCATCCCTCTCAGCTTTTCGGTGGCCAATCCGGATTTCGATGCGGATATGGATGACATCGCAAAGCTGTGGGACAGCGGCGTGCGCCTGTTCAAACTGAAAACCGGGTTTGCGGATCACGCATTTGACCTGATGCGATTGGAGCGTCTGCGGGCGCTTTACGGTGATGCCATCGGCCTGCGCATCGACTACAATCAAGGGCTCGCAGCCTTTGACGCCATCCGGCACATTCGCGATCTCGAAACGTTTCGCCCGGACTTTGTCGAACAGCCGGTCAAGCGCCACGAACGCGAAGCGCTGGCCGAGATCACGCGCGCCGTCGACGTGCCGATCATGGCAGACGAAAGCGTGTTTGACGTGCGGGACGCCACCCGCGCAGCGGCAGGGCGGATAGCAGATATATTCTCGCTCAAAACCGCCAAGTCGGGCGGCATCCGTCGCTGCATAGAGATTGCCGCGATTGCGCGTGCGGCCGGGATCAACGTTTACGGCGGGTGCATGTTCGAAACATCGGTTGCGCACACCGCAGGGGCGCATCTGATGGCAGCCATCCCGGACCTGACACTGGGGTGCGAGTTTTACATGTCGCGCTTCTACGCCGAGGCGGACATCGCCACGACGCCCTTTGGTGTGCGGGACGGTCACGTACACGTTCCAACCGCACCGGGTTTGGGCACTGTGCCTGATCCAGACATGCTGGGACGCTACCGCACCCAGCTTATGGCCGACGGGGCCGCGTGATGCCGTCGCCACCCACGCCAGAGAGATTGAACGGCGCGCAGGCCCTGTTGCGCATGCTGGAACTGCACGGCGTGCAGCACGTCTTTGGCCTGCCGGGTGAAACGACCATCGGCCTGTACAAGGAATGGCGCGCACATTCGAATATCAAGTTCGTCCTGACCCGCGACGAACGCACTGCAGCTTTTGCCGCAGAGGCGTACGCAAAGATCACCGGCAAACCCGCCGTGCTCGAAGCACCAAGCCCCGGCGTGACCCATTGCACACCCGGCATAACCGAAGCGTATCTCAGTTCGATCCCGGTGATTTTTTTCAGCTCGGACATTCCGGTCAATCAGGACAAGCGGCACGGGCTCACAGGCGTCGACCAAACCGCGCTTTACGCGAGCATCTGCAAGGAATCCTTCGTCGTGACCCGCGTCAGCGACATCCCATTTCTGTTGCGCCGTGCGTTTCGGGTCGCAACATCTGGCCGCCCTGCGCCAGTGCACATCCGCGTCCCGATCAACATCTTTGCCGAAGACGCCGAACTCACAGACCTTTACGCTGAACCGGAATACAGCGTCTTCCCTGCGCACCGACCGGTTGCCGATCACAGCAAAATCAGCGCGGCGATTGATCTGCTTATGGCGGCAGACAATCCGGCCATTGTCTGTGGGCAAGGCGCGCTGATCTCGCAAGCCTCAGACGTCATTCTTGAACTGGCCGAGCTGTTGCAAATCCCTGTCGGCACCACAACGCCGGGCAAAGGGGTTATCCCCGAGGATCACCCCCTTGCCCTGCGCGTCGTGGGCGCGCGCGGCGGCATGGCCTATGCCAACCGGTATGTGCACGACGCCGACACGATTTTCTTCATCGGCTCCAACACGGACAGTGCCGCCACCGATCACTGGAAACTCTACGGCGATCCGCGCAGCAAAACCTTCATCCATCTCGACATCGCCGAGGCGCATATCGGCAATAGTTTCCCTGTCGCGGTGGGGCTGGTCGGGGATGCGCGGGCCAGTCTGGAATACATGCGCGACCGCATCCAAACAGATCACGCTGACCTTTATCGCCCCCGCGTGGACCTGACGGATGTGAAACAGACCGCGCTCGACGCCGTGTTCAATTCCAATATCCCGATGCCTGCGGGCACCATTTCCCCGGTCAAACTCACGCAAGCGCTCGACCGGCTGTTACCGGACAACGCAATTGTCACATCAGAACCCGGCGTCAGTGCGATCTACCCTTCGGCTTTGCTGACATTCCGGGCGGCGGGACGACGCTATATCACCAACTATTCGATGGGGGCCTTGGGTTATTCCGTTCCCGCGGCGCTCGGCGCAAGTTTCGCCGGTGATGGCCCGGTTGTGTCGATCACGGGCGACGGTTCGTTTGCTTTTGTGATGGGTGATCTGGAAACGATCAAACGTTCGGGCAAGAATGTCACCATCATCCTGTGCCGCAACGACAGCTTCGGTTGGATCCGTGGTGAGGCCATCCTGCTCGACGACGTCGATGCGCCTTGGTCGACGGATTTCGATCCCGTTGACTACCTCAAGATCGCAGATGCCTTCGGCTTTGAAACAGCTCGCATTACCGATGCGGCCGATATAGTTCCTGTTCTGAAGGCAGCGATTTCCAACAACGGTGCAGACTTCATCGAAATCCGCGTTCCGACCCAAGACAAAATCGTGCCATTCGTCCCAAGCTGGGTACGCGCAGCAAAGGCAAAGAACTTGCCGTATTTTGAGTGACGTCAGTTTCGCCCGCGTCGGTGTTTCGATATCTTTGCAATCTGACCAGAGTGTTCATTGAAAACACGGGGCGCGAAAACCTCCGGTTCAAGAGCCTTGATCCGGCGCGACCTGATGCGTTCCGCGCACGGCGCAAAATGCCGGTAAGTCAGATTTACGCCACCATTGTCGCCACAAACGCTGAACCAATTGCCGCCTCCGTGTTGTCCGCGGCTTGCGGCACCCGACCAAGTCTCAGCGCGCGGATTTCGGACCATTTTGCATTCTGCGCCCCGCCACCTGCTGTCAGGATAGTGTTCGGCATACCGCCGCCACGCGCGGCAATTTCGGCGTAACATCGCGCCTCGATCGCGGCGATCCCTTCGAACAGGGCTTGCAAAAACTGCACATCATCGGGCGGTCGCGGCTCCATCCTTGGTGCGAGCGTCGGGTCGTTGATCGGAAATCGTTCGCCGCAGCGGGGCAAAGGATAGTAGTCGAGGCCGGTGGGCGCGCTCGCATCCATGCGCGCGCTCAGTGCCGCGATCTGATCCGCATCAAAAAACTGCGCCAGCACCGCACCGCCCGTGTTCGACGCACCGCCAACCAGCCAATGATCCCCCAACTTGTGCGAATAAAGCCCAATTGCCGTGTCGTCGATGCGTCGCGCGCTCAGCACCTTGACCGCAAGGGTGGAGCCCAGCGATGTCACCGCAACCCCCAAGTCCAGCGGCGCCGCGGCCAGAAACGCCGCGATGCTGTCAGTGGTACCGGCGCAAACCATCGCGTCCCGCGACAGACCAAACGCGTCTGCAACCTGCGGCGACAGCGGCCCAAGCGGTGTGCCGACAGGCTTCACATCCGGCAACAGCTGCGCATCAAACACGGCGTCGATCCAATCCGGCCAGCGTTCCGTTTCGGGGTCAAACCCGGTCTTTAACGCGTTGTTGTGGTCGCTGAACCCGGGCCGCGCCATCAGCTTGGCGGCGATGAAATCGGCCTGATGCAGCAAATGCGCCGGGCTGCCATCCGCGCAGTGTCGCAAGCGCATGGCGCGCGCTAGGGCCGAGTTCGATCCTTGCGTGATGTGACCCGCGGGCGCGACCGCGCCGATCACTGCAGCTTCGGCGTCGAAGCCTTTCGAATTGTACATCAATGCCGGACTGACCGGGGTGCAGTCCCTATCGGTCAACACCATGCTGCCCGACGTACCATCGACCGATATCCGGCGGATGTCAGACGGGCTTATCCCTGCGGATTTCAACGCGTCGATCTGGTTGCCCAGGCAGGTTCTGACCGCGTCCCACCACAGGTTCGCGTCGATTTTGTCGCCGTGTTGCGGCAGGTGCTGTGCGCGTGCCATTGACAGAACCTGTCGGTCAGCATCGACCACAGCGGTGCGCACGCCCGATGTGCCAATGTCGATTCCCAGCGCCAGTGTCATCGCTTTGCCGCGAGCGCCTGACGGTATTTCTCGGCGTCCCAATTCAACAATTCCGCCTCTGCGTCCGGACCAATCGGCTCTGGCTGCCACCCCGCGGGCACGCGTCGCAACACGTCCGACAGGCATTTCAGCATGGCGCGCTGTGCCGGTGTTGCGTCCGTGCGCAGCAGAACCCCTTGGCCCGCCACGACGACCGCCGGTCGATCCGCGGCGTTCTCGGGCCCGGGCAATCCGGGGCCAAGGAAAACCACGTGGTCAGGGTAGTATGTACCCGACAGCGCCGCCGCGGTCGCACGCGCGTCCCGTCCGATCCAGCTGTGCTCGGACCATTCATACCCATCCGGCGCAACATCCGTGGGTGCGCCGTCCTGCTTTGCATTCTGTCCAAGCCGCAGTCGATGTTCCACGTCCGCAATCAGGTGGCTGACCTCCGCAACCGTTGCGCCACAGCAGATCAAACCGTGGTTCTGCAACAGGATGACTTGGGTGTCGCCGGACACCCGGGCGAGGATTTCGCGCGTTAGCGGCAGCCCGGGCTTGGCATAGGGCACAAGGACAAAGGGCAGACCTTCGAGCTTGCGCGCTGCCGCTGCGCGCCCCTCGGCGCAGATCACATGCACCAGCGTCGCGATGGAATGCGTGTGCGCGACAACAGCGTGATCCAGCGCCGCATGAAACGTCGTCTCGATCGACGGGCGCAGGGTTATCGCGGGATCCAACACCGTGTCTTTGCAACTGCCGTCGCCCGCAACTTCGCGCGCCTCGGCCAAGGCCGCGTTGCGATCGACCGCGACAAAGATATTCTCTGCTTCCGCCTGCGCCAGTTGCGTGCCGCTGGCTTTGATCCACATGACTGCGCCGTCCTTAACCGACGTGTTCCCACCCGCACCCTGCACCTGCAACGGATCGCTGCCCAACCGCGCTGACAGTGCGCGGAAATCGGCGGTCAAAAGCTCGGGGGTCGTGGTCATTGCAAATGCCCTATCGTGAACGTCGGTGGTGCAACGCCGTGTTGGGCAACCAACTGCGCCAACACATCCGCCATCTCGCCACCGGCAAACGCGGTTGCATAAAGCCCGCCGCGCACCAGAACGCTGTCCCAGCCTGCGGCCTGCGCGCCTGCAATGTCATGTTCCAGACTGTCGCCGACCATCAGGATCCGGCTGGCCCCCAGATGCCGCTGCAACGCGTCAAAGACGGGGACATGCGGTTTGCCATAGAACTGCACCGTGCCGCCCCGCGCTGCATACTCAAACGCAAGCGCCCCGGGCGAGACGACCAAACCGTCCGCCCGCGGCGAATGCCGATCTGGGTTCGAACAATAAACCGTCAGGTCGCGCGCGCACGCCGCGTGCAGCACATCCGACCAGTCGGGCAGGGCGCTTCCATCGGGCAGGCCAATCAGCAGCACGGCCTCGGCGTTGTCCAGATCAACCAAAGAGATGTCGAGCCCTTGCGCCCAGGCCGCGGCATCGCCTGCCGCCCGCTCGATCGCGAAAAACCGCCGCGCCGCAATCGCGCCGTCGTGCAGGTCACGCCACAGTGCCTCGCCGCTGGTCATCACGCTCTCGAACATGTCCTCCGCAAAGCCCATTGCCGCGATCCGCGCCGCGTTGGGTGCCGCCCGCTTGCCCGAGTTTGACAGCACCGCCAGCCGGCACCCGTCGGCGCGCAGGCGCTGCAGCGCTGTCACCGCGCCCGGATACGGTGTCGTTCCGTCATGCAGCACGCCCCACTGGTCCAGAACAATCGCGTCGTAACCATCCGCGATGTCCCGCAGCGATGCGATCTTGCGCGTCACCGGACCGCTCAGTATTCGGCCATGTCCTTGGGATCGACCAGCCCGGCAAGATAGGCCTCCGCCTCTGCCGCGCTCATCGCGGGGGCGGCCTTGTCGGCCATGCCCGCAGGCATATCGCCAAAATAGAACTGGAACCCGGGGATCGGCTGGCGCCGCTTGCGCAGCGGCATGCCCTCGTACGGGAACACGTCCGAACGGGCGTTGGCCGCCTCGTCATGGCAGGGCAAAACGTAATCGGCACGCTTGTCGATCTCTTCGACCGATTTCCAGCCCTCGTAGGAATTCACGAACCGCGCTGGCACCCAGTGGCGCCATTTCTCAGACGGGTTGGGTTCAAGGTTCCGTTCGACAAAAATCGCATCCCCCGCAACCACAATGTCGCCCATCGCCGTGGCCACCGTGACCGCCATGTGACCGACCGAATGCCCCGGCGTGTGGAACATGGTGATCCCGGGCAGAACCTCGCACTCGTGCTCGACAGCCTCGAACACGCACCCGGCATAGGCCGGTTCGATCCCGAGGATGCCGCATTCGTAGGTGCGGTAGTACAAGGGCAGCGGATTGTAGGCCATTTCGATCTCGCCCTTGGGCGCGATATAGCGGGCGTTCTTGAATTTTTTCATGTTCTGCACGTGATCCCAGTGCAGATGCGTGAACACGATGGCGTCGATCTCGTCCGGGTGCACGCCCAACTTCTGTTCCAGATGGTCATGCACCTCGAGACAGCCGCGCTTGTCACATTTGTGGTGATACTTGGTGGCGCGTTCCTCGTCGCACAGGCCCGTGTCGATCAGGATCTTGTGCTCACCGGTGTCGACGTAATGGCAGTAGACCGGGTTCCAGTATTTCTTGCCAGCAGGCCCCTTCCAGAAGATGTAGGTGCCAAGGTCCGCCTCAAGCCATCCGGTGTTGATCGGGTAGATTTTGGTCTCTGCAACGCCCATGGCCATGCTCCGCGTTCAATATTTGGGTTTTGTATACAAAAGACCCAACTCGGACACATGTGCAAGCACATTTTGCCGTCAATTGGCTTTCAGCGCGTCGATAAAGCTCTGGGTCATGTGCGCGCGCATGCTTTGACCCGCGGTCACCGAATCCTCGGAAAAGATATCGTTGATCAGGTCCTGATGGCTCTGGGCCGAGGCGATCAGGTCTTCGGGCGTTGCGAACTTCTTGGCCCGGAACGGACCCGTACGTTGCCGAAACTCCGCGGCGATCTCTGCCATGTAGGGGTTGCCGGTGGCTTTGTAGATGGCCGTGTGGAACGCCTCGTTGGCCTTCAGATACGCGCCGCGGTCGCCGCTTTCGGCTGCGGCGATGCACTGCGCCTGTGCTGCTTCGATCTCGGCGCGGGTCAGCAAATTCAGCCGTTGCGACGCGATCCGGGCGCAGGCAGCCTCGATTTCATGCATGGCTTCAAAGATTTGGCTCAGTTGCTCGCGCGAATACTCGGCCACGAACACGCCGCGCTTCTCGCCCGAAACCAGCACGCCTTGCGCCGTGAGCCGCGACAGGGCCTCACGTACAGGCGTGCGCGACGCGCCAAAACGTTCCGCCAACCGCGTCTCGTCCAGCCGCTCGCCCGGCGCCACAGCACCCGCTGCGATTTCAGCGATCAGTTCCTGTTCAATGCGCTGCGCGGTGGAGCGTTTGGGAAACGGTTTGGCGGTATCGGGCATCGGACCTCGCGCGCTTTGCTGGGGTATTTGACGTCTACATACCCCGATTTCACTCCGAAAGGCAAATTTGTATATTTACTTTTCAATTTGTATACAAAACTATGGATCGAAGCCGAGGTGGGGAATCCTATGCCTGAAATCCGTCTTGAAAACCTGACCAAACGGTATGGTTCGGTCGAAGTGTTGCACGGCATCGACCTGCAGATGGCGGAGAATGAATTCACCGTGCTGGTGGGGCCGTCGGGCTGTGGCAAGTCCACGACCCTGCGCATGATCGCGGGCCTCGAAAGCGTGTCGGATGGCGAGATTTTCATGGGCGGTGCGCCGGTCAGCGCGTTGGAGCCCAAGGACCGCAATCTCGCCATGGTGTTTCAGGACTACGCGCTTTACCCGCACATGGACGTGGCACAAAACATCTCCTTTGCCCTGCGCCTGCAAAAACGCCCCAAATCCGAGATCGACGCCAAGGTGCGCGAGGTGGCGGATATCGTCGGCCTCACCGATTTTCTGGGCCGCAAGCCCGGCGCGCTGTCGGGCGGCCAACGCCAACGCGTTGCCATGGCCCGCGCGCTGGCCAAGGATTCGCAGACCTTCCTCTTTGACGAACCGCTCTCGAACCTCGACGCCAAACTGCGCGGCCAGATGCGCGCCGAACTGGCCGTGATGCGCCAGCGCGTGCAGAAAAACATGATCTACGTCACCCACGACCAGATCGAGGCGATGACGCTGGCCGACCGAATCGTGGTCATGCACTCGGGCGTCATCCAGCAAGAGGGGACACCCGAAACCCTGTTCAAATCGCCCGCAAACAAATTCGTGGCGGGGTTCCTCGGCTCGCCGCCGATGAACTTTCTCGATGCTGACCTGTCCCAGGACGGCGACACGCTGATGGCCCAAGGCGACGGGTTCCGTATCGCGATCCCGGGCGACAAGGCCGCAACGCTGGGCCAGACCAGCGGCACGGTCACGCTGGGCATCCGTCCCAGTGACCTGACCTATGACCCCGATGCAGGCGCCGACCGCGCCTTCGATCTGCGGGTGAAGATCTCAGAATATATCGGCGCGCAATCGGTTCTGATGTGCGCCTGCGGCAATGCCGATGTGACGGTGGAGTTAAAGTCAGAAACCCCCATCGCGCTTGGTGAAACGCTCAGGTTTGCGGTCAGACCTGAGGGCATCCACTTGTTTGACCGCACGAAAGAGCACGCGCTTTAGACGCGACACGTTTAGCACATGGGAGGAAACCGATGCTAAAGACACTTCAGACCACGGCGCTGATCACGGCGATGGCCGCGACAACGGCGCTGGCCGACGGGCATGGCGGGCCGTATGCCGAATACGCGGGCACGACGCTTGTCGTGAACTTCCCCGCCCACCCGCATTACAACGCCGCCATGAAGGTGCTGCCCGAATTCACCAAGGAGACGGGCATCGAGGTCGAGGTGGACCAGCTGCCCTACCTCAAGATGCGCGAGCGTCAGACCCTCGAACTGGCGCAGGACGAGGGCGAATATGACCTGATCGCCTACGTGGTGTTTTCCAAGGCTGACTACGTGTTTGCCGACCAGCTGGAAAACCTCGCCAAGTATTTCATGAACCCCAAGCTCGCGGACCCAAGCTATGACGCCGAAGACCTGATCGACGGCTACGTCGAAAACATCGGCGTTGCAGGCGGGTTCAAAGGGTATCTGCCAGGCCCCACAGGCTCGCTTTTCGGTATCCCCTTCGGGTCCGAGACATCCGTTCTGGCCTATCGCAAGGACATCTTTGAAAAGCACGGCATTGCCACGCCGGAAAACTATGACCAACTGCTCGACGCAGCCTGCAAGATCCCCGAGGTCGAACCGGGCATGGGCGGCATGGCATCCCGCGCGGCCTCCGGCCACCAGGCCAGCCACGCGTTCCTCTTGCACCTCGCCCCGCTGGGCGGCCGCGTCTTTGACGACGCCTGGAACCCGATCATCAACAACGCCGCCGGTGTCGCCGCTGCCGAAGCGCTCAAAACCATCGTGGATTGCGGCCCCCAGGGTGCGATGAGCTTTGGTCCCGCCGAAGCCGCCAACGCCTTTGCCAACGGTGATGCGGCCATGTTCATGGATTCCATCGCCTTCATGCCCGGGTTCGAAAACCCCGACCGCAGCAAGGTCGTCGGCAAGGTCGGCTATGCCATGCACCCCGAGGGCGTGCGCCGCGGCAGCCAGACCGGCGGCTTTGGCATCGGCATCCCCAAGAACGCCGAAAACAAAGAGGCCGCGTTCCTGCTGATGCAGTGGCTCACCTCGAAAAAGGGTGACCTGATGGTGGCCATGGAAGGCGGCAACCCGTCGCGCTTCTCGACCTATCAGGACGCGGGCCTGAACGAAAAGTATCCCTTCGCATCGACCTTTGGTGAGGCGCTGAAATTCGCCGATCCCGACTGGCGTCCGATCATCCCCGTCTGGGGCAAGATCAACGCCGACATCGGTACCACCATGTCCAAGGTCCTGACCGAGGATCTGGACATCCAGACCGCACTTGACGGCGTCGCCGAACGCACCCGCGCCGTGATGGAAGAAGCCGGATACTACACCTGGCAGTAACACCACACCGGCCTCGGGGTCATGACCTGGGGCCTGCCCCGGGCGTGACCCGGGGCCTCCTCCCCCCGGGGCGCTGCTCAGGCGCCCCGGTCCCCCCCCGCGGCTCGTTTCGGACCTGATCCATGAACCTGACCAACCGTTTCACGCCTTACATGTTCATGGCCCCGGCCGCGATCATCATGGCCATCGCGTTGCTCTATCCGCTGGGCTACATGATCTACGGGTCGTTCCGCGACTGGGACCCCAGCCAGGCCATCGGGGAAACCGAATTTGTCGGGCTCAAGAATTACGTCACCCTCTGGTTCGATCCCGCTTTCCGCGAAAGCCTCAGCGTCACGCTGATCTTTGCCGCCACCGTGGTGATCGCCGAGATGGTGATTGGCGTCGGCCTCGCGCTGCTGCTGGATCGCAACATTCGCGGCATGTCGGTGCTGCGCACGCTGTTCATCTTGCCGATGATGATCGCACCGGTCGTGGTCGGCCTGATGTGGCGCTACATGTATCACCCCACCGTGGGCACGTTTAACCGCATGCTCGACGGTCTGGGCCTGCCCACCGTGGACTGGCTGGGCCAGCACGCGCTCATGTCCGTGATCATCGCCGACATCTGGCAATGGACGCCCTTCATCTTCATCCTTGCGCTCGCCGCCCTGCAATCGCTGCCGCAATCCGCGCTCGAAGCGGCGCGCATCGACGGGGCCACCGCGTGGCAGCAAATCTGGCACATCAAGATCCCGCTGATGATGCCCGTGCTGATTGTCACCGCCCTTTTGCGCCTGATCGACGCGTTCAAGGTGCTCGAGGTGATCCTCGTGATGACCGAAGGCGGCCCGGGTCTTTCTACCGAAATCGTCGCCCTGCGCATCAGCCGCACCGCCACCGAGTTCCGCGAACTGGGCGTCGCGGCGGCCATGTCGAACTATCTGCTGTTGCTGCTCTTGGGCCTGACCGTGGCCATGTTCGCCATCACCCGCCTGCAAGAAGCCCGCGCCGCGCGTCTCGCCCGCCAGATTCAAGAGGAAGGCTGAGATGGAATACCAACGCCAGAACCCCGCCTTCTACGCCCTGCTCGCCGCCCTGATCTTTATGGCCGTGGGGCCAATCGTGCTGATGTTCGCCAACTCGTTCAAACTGGACGTGGACATCATCTCGGGCACCTCGGGTCTGATCTTCCTGCCCACGATCCAGAACTACGAAACAGCGCTTTGCGACATTCTCTGGTACGAACCCGAGCACCTGGATTTCTGCGCGCTCAAGTTCGGCGGCGCCTTCATCAATTCGCTGATCATCGCGCTGGTCTCTACCGTACTGACGCTGGTGATCGGCACCATGGCCGCATACGCACTGGTGCGGTTCCGGTTCATGGGCCGCGATACCGTGTCGCTGACCACGCTGATGGTGCGCATGGTGCCGCCTGCGGTGCTGCTCGTGCCGGTCTTTGGCCTGTGGAACAATGAGTTTTGCCTCGACCGCGACGGGCTGATCGGCGGGGCGATCCGCGACACCTTTGGCGGGCGCGGGGACGTGTGCCTTGCGGGGACGCACTCGGGCATCATCCTGATCTATGTGGCCATGAACCTGCCCTTCGTGATCTGGATCCTGCAAAGCTTCATCGTGCAGGTCCCGCGGTCCCTGGAAGAGGCCGCGCGCGTCGACGGGGCAGGGCCGTTTCAAGTGTTCTTCAAGATCGTGCTACCCCTGATCAAACCGGGCCTCGCCGCGGCGGCGATCTTTACCTTCCGCATCGCGTGGAATGAATACCTGCTCGCCTCGGCGCTGTCGGACCGTAACACCAAGACGGTGCCGATCCTGATCGTCAACAACATGTCCGAGTTCAACGTCGAATGGGGGGTGATCATGGCCACCGGCATGCTGCTCGCCATCCCGCCGATCATCTTTACACTGTTCGCCTCGCGCCAGATCATCACTGGCATGACCGCTGGGGCAGTAAAGGGCTAGGCCATGACCACGTCGCGGGTACTCCTTCTGGTGACCTTGCAGACCAAGGCCGAGGAAACCGCATACCTCACCGACCGGCTCGCGTTCCACGGGGTCGACGCGCAGGTGATCGACCTGTCGCTCAATGCCACCACCGTACTGGGCGGCGCGGAAAAGCTGCAGGCGATGGACACCACCGTTGCCCGGGCAACCCGTGCCGTGGCCGACGCCATGTGCGACGACATCAACGCCGTGCTCGCCATCGGCGGCGGCACGGGGGGCGAGATTGCCCTGCGCGTCCTGCGCGCGCTGCCGATCACGTACCCCAAGGTGCTGCTCAGCACGCTGCCCTTCGACCCGCGCATTGCCGCCGCCGACAGCTCCATCGTGATCGTGCCCACACTGGCCGACATCTGCGGCCTCAACGCCACCCTGCGCGAGCTTCTGGAAAACGCCGCAGCCCTCACCGCGGGCCTCTGCGCCACCCGCCGCACCTCGGGTGCCTGCGTCGATGACACGTCTGTCGGCATCACTGCACTCGGCGCCACCGAAGGGGCGGTGGCGTCGCTGATCGCAGCCCTGCGCGCACAGGGCGAGGAAACCACAGTCTTCCACTCCAACGGCTACGGTGGGGCCGCCTTCACCCGGTTCATCCAGCGCGGCGCCTTTCACGCCCTTGTCGATCTTGCCCCGCACGAGATGACCCGCCTGCACGTCGCAGGCGTCCACGTCGACATGCCCGACCGGTTCAGCGCGGGCGGCGATCTGCCCCGCGTGGTGCTGCCGGGTGCGCTGAATTTCATCGGTCTGGGCGAACAGGCCACGCTGCCCGAGCGGTACAAAGCCCGCCCCCAATACGCCCATTCCGGCTTTTTCACCCACGTGAAACTGTCCGCTCCCGAAATGGCCCGCGTGGCCCGCGAACTGGCCACATCGCTCAATGCCCACACCGGCCCCGTGCACGTCATCGTGCCCATGGGCGGCTTTTCCCATCAGGACCGCCCCGGCGGCGCCATCGAAGACCCCGAACTGCGCCGCGTCTTCCGCGACACGATGCAAGAGCACCTCGCGCCCAACATCCGGATCACCGTGACGCAGGACCACATCTGCGACCCGGCAATCACCACCGCCATTACCACTGCCCTCCACGACCTCAAACCCGCAGGAGCGATATGACCGACCTCATCGCCAAGAAAGACGCCCTGATCGCCACCGCCAAACGCTGTTTTGACCTGCGCCTGCAGACCAACGCGGGCGGCAACCTCTCGGTGCGTCTCGACGACCGCGACGCAATCGTCATCAAACCCTCGGGCGTGGGCTTCAACGAATGCACCCGCGAGAACCTGCAGGTGGTCCACCTCGACGGCACGATTGAACCCAGCGATCACAAACCATCCAAGGATCTCGACTTTCACCTCGACCTCTACCGCATCCGCCCCGACATCCGCGCGGTGGTGCACTGCCACTCGCCTTGGGCCACGGGCTATGCCAGCGCGGGCCTCGAAATCCCGTGCCTCACCGTGCAAACCATCGAAAAGATCGGGCGCATGCCGCTGATCCCGCTATCGGCACAGGGTGGCCCGCAAACCGATGTCGAAATCAGCCCCGTCTTCCGCGACCCCAACATCCGCGCCGCCGTGCTCGCCAATCACGGCACCATCGGCGTCGGCCCCACGCTGATGAAGGCGCAGTATCTCGCCGAGATCATCGAGGAAACCGCCCACATCGCCTATGTCCGCGACACGCTGATGGCCGCCCACGGCAAGACGGAACACGATCTGCCCCGCTACGGCACCGCCGCCGAAGCCGCCGCCGCAGTCTAGCGCGGCTCAGCAGATCGCCTGCACCGCTGCCCGGACCGCATCCCGCGTCAGCGCAAGATCATCGTCAGTGATCGCCAGCGACGGATACAGCTTGCCCGGCGACTTGAACACGCCGTGCTGC
>JBCBCR010000043.1:0-19204 GCA_038530495.1 Pseudomonadota bacterium
GGTTTTCGACCCAATGGTACGGCGAGCTGTTCCGGAACGAGGCGTTTCTCGATGCGGCATGGGTCACGCTGCGGGTGGCGGTGATCTCGTCGACGCTGGCGACGATCCTCGGGACGATGGCGGCATACGTTCTCGTACGGGGCGGGCGGTTTTTCGGCCGCACCCTGTTTTCAGGCATGATCTACGCACCGCTGGTGATGCCAGAGGTGATCACCGGGTTGTCGCTTTTGCTGCTGTTCATCGGCATCGGGCTGGATCGCGGGGTGATGACCATCGTGCTGGCGCACACCACCTTTTCGATGTGTTTCGTGTCGGTGGTTGTGTCGTCGCGGCTGGTGAGCTTTGACCGCTCGCTGGAAGAGGCGGCGCTGGACCTCGGTGCGTCGCCGTTCGAGGCGTTCCGGCTGGTGACCCTGCCGATCATCGCGCCCGCCGTCATCTCGGGTTGGCTCTTGGCCTTTACCCTCAGCCTCGACGATTTGGTGATCGCCTCGTTTACCTCTGGCCCGTCGGCGACGACGCTGCCGATGAAGATCTGGTCGTCGGTCAGGTTGGGCGTCAGCCCCGAGATCAACGCGCTGAGCACCATTTTGATCGGCCTCGTCACTGCAGGCGTGATTGCGGCATCGCTCGCCACCAAGCGCGCAGCAGTGCAGGCGCAAAGGGACGCGCAGACCGCAGCCCGCGCGGCATGAGGCGGATCTTCTCTGACTTCGCCTATGGGCCCGGCCCGCGGGACGGGTGTTGGTGGGACGAAACCTGTGACCTGCCGCTCTTTGCACCCTTGGCGGGCGCGCATCGCTGCGATGTTGTGATCGTTGGCGCGGGCTTTACCGGCGTGTCCGCCGCGCTGCATCTGGCGCGCGCCGGTGCGGATGTCATCGTGGTGGATGCCGGACGCGTGGGCTGGGGCGCGTCGGGGCGCAATGGCGGGTTCTGCTGTCTGGGCGGCGGCGTCGCGTCCGACGCCATCCTCGACCGTCGTTTTGGTCGCACCGAGCGGCTGCGCTACCGCGCCACCGAACGCGCCGCGGTCGATCTGGTCGCAGAGTTGATCGACGCGCTGGGGCTGGATGTCGATCGGCATTCTGACGGTGAAACGCTTCTGGCACACCGGGCGCGCGATGCGCGCGGGTTCGACGCAGCGGCACGGCGCATCGAAGAGAATTATGGTGTCGTCGCGCACATCGAGGTCCCCGCGCAGGCAGGTATGGGCGGTGCGTTTCACAGCGCGCTGACAACGCCCATCGGCTTTGGCCTCAATCCGCGGAAATACGTTGCGGGTCTGGTGGCGGCGGCGGTTTCTGCCGGGGTGCGGTTTTTCGATCAGACGGCTGTTCACGGCGTGACGACAGAGGGCGTGGAGACACAGGCCGGTCATGTGCGTGCTGACCGGGTGATCGTGGCCACCAACGGATACAGCAGCGAGGACGTGCCGGCCTGGATGCGTGCGCGGTATCTGCCCGTGCAATCCAACGTGCTGGTGACGCGGCCCATGACCGACGCGGAACAACGGGCGCAAGGCTGGACGTCCGGGCAGATGGCCTATGACACCCGGCACCTGCTGCATTATTTTCGTCGGTTGCCGGACAACCGGTTCCTGTTTGGGCGGCGCGGCGGCCTGACGGCGTCACCCGCTGCCGAAGCCCGCGCCCGCACCGCGACGGAGGCTGACTTTCGCAGGATGTTTCCCGCATGGCACGGCGTGACGGTTACGCACGCGTGGTCCGGTCTGGCGTGTCTGTCGCGGTCGCTGGTGCCCTTTGTTGGGCCGGTGCCCGATATGCCCGGCGCCCTGGCCGGGTTTGCCTATCACGGCAACGGTGTTGCCATGGGAACATTTGCCGGAGCCTGCCTTGCGACCTTGGCCCTCGGCAAAGAACCTGATCTTTGGCCGCGCGCCATGCAGACCCCGCCGGAAAGGTTCCCCGCGGGGAACCTGCGCCGCGCGCTGTTGTACCCAGTCTATGCGGGGTACGCAGTGATGGACCGTTTGCCGTAACGGTGCTGCCGATCAAATCGGTTCCGGCTCGCGCAGCCCCACAACATCGGATGCGGCGATCAGGTAGCCGTTTTGCAGCACCAGCAGCATGGACCCCTGATCCAGCCGCGCCTCGGTCACGCGGGTATAGGTCAGCGCGGCGTCTTCGGCGATGACTTCGCCCGCGGCGGAACTTTGAATGCTGAGGCTGTATTCTCCATAGGGCAGCACGTTGCCCTCGGCATCGGTGCCGTCCCAGGTGTAGTTGTCGGCGCTGACTGGCAACGCGATGCGGTTCACCTCGGTGCCGTCGCTGTTGCGGACAACGAGGTCGACGGTATCGGCTGCGATAGGCGGATTGGGGGCAATGGTGATGGGCTGGCCCTGGAAATTGGCGGGACCGGCCACCAGCGCCTCGAGCCCGATCCAATTGGCTGCCGCGTTCATGTCGTTGCCGGCGAGCACGGTCATCATCTGTTCGAGCAGCGTGTTGGTCGATACCTGTTGTTCGACCATCGAGAATTGCGCCAGCTGCGCAGCGTACTCCGAAGAATCGATGGGTTCGAGCGGGTCCTGGTATTCGGCCTGCGCGGTGAGCATTTTCAGAAACACCTCGAAGTCGGAACTGAGCACGCCGCTGGCGCTGCCCGAGGTGCCGTCGGTCACCGGTGTCGGCGGTCGGTTGACTGATGTGATGTCCATGTCTCAGATCCTTATGTCGACGCCGTCGCTGACCATGGCGAGGCGCGTTGCGTCTGTTACTGCGATGGTCGAAGCCGCTGTTTCGGCCTGTTCGACGTGCAGCGTTTCGGGGTCCTGCTGGCCATTGCCCGGGGCGTCGTCCTGACCCTGACCAAAGGCAAAGGACAGATCCTCGTACCCGAGATCGGACAGCGCGCGGCCCAGATCGTCGATGTTGCGACGCATGAGGTCGAGCGTGTCTGCGCGGTCGGTCAGGACCTGCACGACCATGCCGGTATCGGATGCGGTGAGCATCATGCGCACGCGGCCCAGTTCGGGTGGGTTCAGCGCGATTTCGATCGGTTTGTCAGCGCCTTTAGACAGTGCAGCCGCGATCTGACCAGCGATGTTGGGCGGCAGTTCGGGGCGGCTGAGCATCGTTGTGATTGGCGCGGACTGCTGGGGCAAGGACTGCGTGCCGCGGATATCCCATTGAATGATCTCGGTCGGCTCGCCCTGGAGTTTCGTGAGGGTTTCCTGAATGGCCCGCGCGGGCATTTCGGAAAGTGTAAAGGCCTGTGCCGCTGGGGTGATGCCGGGTGCAGATTTCGCGAGCGTCTGCGTGGGCTGTGGCGTGGATGACGTGCCGGGCGGCGGTTCGGACATGCGCGCGCGTTCGATACGCGGTTCGCGCGCGTGCCCCTCGGGCAGGGTGGCAGAACGCGCAGACGGCACATCAACCGGCACGGCGAGCGGTCTGGAAACCTGCCGGTCCGCGGGTTGCGAACCGTCCACGCGGGCGATGTTCGAAGCGGGATTTTTTTCCGGCGCAGTCGCTTCGGGCACCGGCGCAGTTTGCGGTGCCGCAGAGGCGGTTGCAGCGGTTTGTGGGATCGCGGGCGGGGCCGCGGTGGTTGGTATGTGTGGCGCAGTTTGCGGCAGTACGATCTTGTCCGTCTGTCCACGCGGTACGTCATTGGAAGGCGGCGTGACCGTCTGGCGTTGCGCGGTCAAAACCGTTTCGAGAATGTGCGGCGGTGATTTTGGCCGGGTCGTTTCGGCAGGTTGCGCAACGGTGGGTGAATCTGTCGTCAATGGTGCCTGCGACGGGATTACTGCCGCGTCTGGAAGGCGCGCGGGCTGAAACTCTGGCGTGTCGGTTGGTGTCACCTTTGGCGGTGTGGCGATTTCGGTCACATCCTCTGTCGGCCCCGGAGCCAGCACGACATCGGGGGCCGTTTCATCGATCGCGTCGATCGTGTCGGCCTCAACCGCATCTGCTGGCGCTTCGGCACTTTGCAAAATCGACTCGGGATCATCGGGTGTCTTGACCACCGGCGCGGGCGTCTCGGGCAGCGGCTCGCCGTCTTCGCCCTGAAATATCGCGGCAAAGTCAGCGGTATCCAGCGCAGCCTCATCCGTGGTGTCCGACCCGGGCAAACGCAGCCCGAGCACGCGGCCATCCAGTTTGGCGGCTTCCTCCGTCGTGGGCAATTTGGCCGTTGTTGTCAGTGCGAGAATTGATTGCATGCGCATCTCCGGGACTTCTTCCGCGTTGGCGGCACAATGCGCATGGTGGGTTACTGGTTCTTTACTGCTTTGCGCCAAAGATCAGGAAAATCGTTCCAAATTGAAGGATTTCACCGATGGACATCACGCCAGTGGCGCAGGCCCCGAATCCGGGGGCGCAGGACGCCAAGTTGTTGAAAGCGGCGCAAAAACTCGAGGCGAGCTTTCTTGCCGAAATGCTCAAGGCCGCCGGGTATGGCGAGGCGCGCGACTCGTTCGGCGGTGGCGCGGGCGAGGCGCATTTCTCGTCCTTTCTGGTCGATGCACAGGCCGAAAAGATGGTCGAATCCGGCGGTATTGGCCTTGCCGAACATGTTTTCTCCAGCCTGAAGGATCGCGAAAATGATCGATGAGACCCTGAAAACCACGCTCGCCGCCCTGGATGATCTGCTGGAGGAAGAGCGGTTGTCGCTGCTGGTCGGTGACCTGGACACGATCCACGACATGCATCAGCGCAAGGCGTCCCTGATCGACACGCTGGGGCAGCTGGATGCCGCCGAGGCGGAGGCCAACCTGCGCGCGCTGAACGAGAAAGTTGAGCGCAATCAGGCGCTTCTTGATAGCGCGCTGGCGGGCATCCGGTCTGTCGCGCGGCGCTTGGCCATGGTGCGTCGGGTGCGACAATCGCTTGAGTATTATGACGAAGACGGCAGCAAGACGACCGTCGAAATCGGCGTGGAGCGTCAGGTGGAAAAGCGCGCCTGAGCGTTTGATTCAAATCGACCACAAAGGGCGCCGCGACTTTAGCAAAGCGTTAGGGCTTGTGATCCCAAGGTGCGCAGGCATCGCGCCGGGTGACCGGGCGAATGGCGCAGGGCCGCAAACGCCCTGCATTTGTCAGAACGGCATTGACCGTCCCAGCGGGGGGCGGGGACGAAAACCCTTGGCGTAAAGCGCCGCTAACAAAGGAAATGCAAATGTCGAGCATTCTCACAAACAACAGCGCAATGGTCGCGCTGCAGACGCTCAAATCGATTAACAAGAATCTGGCGATGACCCAGAACGAGATTTCGACCGGTAAGTCGATCTCGAGCGCCAAGGACAACTCTGCCGTCTGGGCGATTTCCAAGGTCATGGAATCGGATGTTGCCGGTTTCAAGGCGGTCTCCGAAAGCCTCGCGCTGGGTGAAAGCACCGTGGCGGTGGCACGGAACGCGGCGGAAACCGTGACCGACCTGCTGACCGAAATGAAAGGCCGCATTGTCGCCGCGCAAGAAGAGAACGTGGACCGTGATGCCATTCAGGAAGACATCGTCGCCCTGCGCGATCAGATCAGTTCGGTTGTGGGCGCGGCCCAGTTCAACGGTCTGAACCTGATTGACGGCACCAGCACGGACGCCCTCAGCATTCTGTCGTCGCTGGATCGTGCGTCGGATGGTTCGGTGTCGGATCGTCAGATCGAAGTTGATCGTCAAAGCCTTGCCGTGACCGGGTCGGTCAGCGCACAGGCGCTGGGCACCACGGCAGCCGGTACCGCGACCGCGGGTGGCGGTGACCAGGACGTCGCCAACGAGTATATCCAGGCGGGCACGGATAACACCAACTTTGCCCTCGCAACGGATTACGATCGTGACGACAACACCACGGCAACATCGACCCTGGCCGATGGCGGCACGCTGGACTTCACATTCAGCCAGGTGGCCGAGGGCGTCAGCTATTCGATCACCATCGATGACCTGAACATCAACACCGCCGATGGCAGCAGCACTCTGGGTATCCGTACCTTTGAGTATGTGGCGACGGCAGATGACTCGGTCAACGACGTGGCGCGCCAGTTGGGCAACCAGATCCAGTCGTTCTTTGACGCGGCAACCTCTTCGACCGAAGGGTATTCGGTGGCGTTCGACCCGGCGGGTACCGGCGATGACAACGTGTTCCGGATCAACAACGCCGCAGGCGGTGGGACCGATAACGTTTTGTTCTTTGTCGAAGTATCCGAAGGCGGCACACCCGGCGCGAGCGGCACTGACGGTCTTGCCGCTGTCCAGACGCTGGATGTGACAACCGACACCGGTGCGACGAACGCCCTGGGTGCGATCGACAACCTGATCCAGACCTCCATCGATGCAGCCGCGTCGTTTGGTTCGGCCCAGACCCAGATCGAAACGCAGTCGAGCTTTATCAGTCAGCTGTCGGACGACCTGAAAACGGGGATCGGCGCGCTGGTCGATGCCGACATGGAAGAAGTGTCGGCCCGGTTGCAGGCGCTGCAGACCCAGCAGCAGCTGGGTGTTCAGTCGCTGTCCATCGCGAACCAGGCACCGCAGACGATCCTGTCGCTGTTCCGGTAAACTGATGTGGAAAGGCGCTGATGATCAGCGTCTTTCCGCCCCCTTTTGAAAAACAGGTGCGCCCCGTGAATGCAACGTCTCAAGCCCTGCGTGGATACGCTGAAAATGCCCAGTCCACGCGCAGTGAACGGCGGTCCGAATACGACGTTGTTGCCCGCGTCACCCAAGGTTTGCGCGACGCCGCGACACGCGCAAAGTCTGATTTCCCAGCTTTTGCCGAGGCGCTGTATCTGAACCAGCGGCTGTGGACCGCGCTGGTGGTTGATCTTGTGGACGACCGCAACCCTCTGCCTGCTGATCTCAAGGCGCGGCTCGTGTACCTGGGCGAGTTCACCAATCACCACACGCGCAAGGTGTTGCGCGACGGCGCGTCTGTCATGCCGCTGCTCGAGATCAACCTTGCAGTGATGCGCGGCCTGAAAACCGAAGGAGCTGCGAAATGAGCGGCCTGATCCTGAAGCTAAGCCCGAGGGAGCGGGTGTTGATCAACGGTGCGGTCATAGAGAATGGCGACCGGCGATCGCGCCTGACCATCATGACGCCAAACGCCAATATTCTGCGCCTGCGCGACGCCATCCATCCCGAAGAGGCCAAGACCCCGGTGCGCCGGGTGTGTTATGCGGTGCAATTGGTGCTGTCGGGCGACAGTTGTCCCAACGACGCCCACCGCAACCTGTTGCGCAGCATCGAAGAATTGAGCCAGGTGTTCATCGACAGCGACAGCCGCAAGCAGCTTGATCAGGCGTCGCATGCCCTGGTCGAAAAGGACCACTACCGCTGTCTCAAGGCGCTGCGTACCCTCTTGCCGCGCGAAGAGCGGCTGCTCGCCGCCGGAGCCTGAAGCATGTTTCAACCGGTCATCGTTTCCAGTGGTTTGGCGGGCTGGCAGTTCCTCAAGGCCACCTATGACCGCCAGTTTGCAGCGTTCAACCAGTCTGCCGTGATCCAACGGGACACCGACTATTTTCGCGAGAACATTCGGAACGTCACCTCTGCAGAGGATCTGGTATCCGACCGTCGGCTGTTAACCGTCGCGCTGGGCGCATTTGGTTTGCAAGACGACATCAACAACACCTTTTTCATCCGCAAGATGCTCGAAGAGGGAACGACGGCCAGCGATGCCTTGGCCAACCGGTTTACCGACTCGCGCTATCGCGATTTGTCCGAGGCATTTGGGCTTGGCCCGGGGGAAACGCGAGGCAACCTGTTTTCCAGCTTTGCCGATGATGTCATTTCCCGATTTCAGGCAGCCAGTTTCGAGATTGCGACCGGCAATCAGGACGAATCCATGCGCCTTGGTCTTTATGCCGAACGGGTGTTGCCTGAACTGGTCAGTGACGACAGTTCCATCGATGCAAAGTGGTTTTCGATCATGGGCCAACCGCCATTGCGTGAGGTGGTCGAAACGGCCCTGGATCTGCCCGATGCGTTTGGCCAGGTGGACATCGATCAACAGCTCGAGGTGTTCAAGGACCGCGCGGACCGCGTGCTGGGCATTTCCGATCCTGCTGAGCTTGCCGATCCGGAGGTTCTGGAAAACGTGATCAACACGTTCCTTGCGCGGTCGCAGCTGAACGCCTTTGGATCAGGCGCGTCCAGTGGACAGATCGCTTTGACCCTGCTGTCGGTCTGATCAGATCTAGCTTATCGCTTGGGCAAGATGTCTTTGCCGTGGCGCCGCAGGATCAGACGCAATTGGTCAAAGCTGTGTCCGATGCCATTTTCGTGTTGCACCGTCAGGGCATGATCAAGCGCTGGATAGAGTTGTATGGCGGCGTCGATATTTGGGTCTGTGCCTTGGGTATAGAGTCCGGCTGTGATCATGACCTCATTTTTTGCATAGATGCTCAGGTGTTTGCGGACCTCAGTGAGAACCGCGTTTTCGTCCGTCGTCGCCGCATCCGGCAAGCTGCGCGAGACCGATCGCAGAACGTCGATCGCGGGAAAGCGCCCGCGTTCGGCAATGTCCCGATCCAGCACGACATGGCCGTCAAGAACACCCCGCAGGATATCGGCAATGGGCTCTTCCATGTCTGAGCCGGGGACAAGCACGCTGAGGATCGCGGAAATGTCCCCTTGCACATCGGTGCCGGGACCCGCGCGTTCACAAAGCGACATGATCAGATGCGCGGTCGACGGTGGAAAACCGCGTAGTACCGGCGCTTCACCTGCCGCAATGGCCACTTCGCGGTGCGCTTCGGCGAAGCGAGTAATGGAATCGGCCACAAGCAACACTGATTTTCCCTGATCGCGAAAATGCTCGGCTACCGACATCGCGGTCCAGGCGCAGCGTCGACGGATCAACGGCGATTGGTCCGACGTAGCCGCAACCACGATGCTGCGCGCACGACCGTCGTCATCAAGGACATGATCCACGAAGTGGCGCACTTCGCGCCCACGTTCGCCAATCAGGGCGACCACGACAATGTCCGCCTCAACCCGTCTGGCCAATTGACCCATCAGGCTGGATTTGCCCACGCCCGAGCCAGCGAACAGGCCCACGCGCTGGCCCGTGACAATGGGCAAAAGTGTATCAAATGCGAGATATCCCGTGGCCAATCGCGCGCCCAGACCGCGCCGTTCAGCAGCGGCTGGCGGGTGCGCGCGGATGGACCGTACCTGCAATCCCTGCGGAAGCGGTCGACCGTCAAGCGGCTTGCCATCAGGGTCAATCAGGCGCCCGATCCATCCGTCCGAAGGCGCGATCCGCCCGCCGTCGGTCAGAGTCACCGGATCGCCGAGAGATACCCCGTCCAGCCCGGTGTCGGGCAGCAAAACAATCGACTTTTCAGAGAGTTGGATAACTTCGGCCCGCACGCGCCGACCGTCGCGCGCAGTGACAGTCGCATGGTCCCCGATTCGCGCCACTGCGCCAAGCCCGCGCACTTGCAATATAGCGCCGTCGACGTGGCTGACCCGTCCGATCGGTCGAGACACAGGCAACGCGCCCAAGCGTTGCGTGACAGAAGATAAGGCGTGCTGATGGTTCACCGGATTCTCCGAGTTGCCGCAAACCGTTTCTAAAGGAATCACTCTTAAACCTTGGTTGAAATCAATCGAGGGAGAAGCCCCGATGTTCCAGAACCTTGCCGTGTTTCAAACGGCTTATGCGATGGCCGTCCATGCCGGCCAGAAACAGGCCGTGGTCGCGCAGAACGTCGCCAACGCCGATACGCCGGGATATGTCGCGCGCGATATTCCGGATTTCCAACAGCTATATGCGCAGTCTGGCCACGGGCCGGACACCTTGCGGGCGACACGTGCCTCGCATTGGAACACAGACGCGGCTGATGTGCGGCACTTGCTGGAAAAAGATGCCAGCTTTGCCTCGCCCGACGGCAATTCGGTGTCGCTGGACGCTGAAATGCTGCGCGGCACCGATGCGAAACGGCAGCATGACCGTTCCCTTGCGATTTATGGTTCTGCGCTGAAAGTGCTGCGCGCCAGCCTTGGTCGCCAGTAAGGGGGCCGCGGGATGAGTGAATTTTCCAAAGCCCTGAGCATTTCGAGCAGCGGTTTGCAGGCGCAGGCGTCGCGATTGCGGCACCTGTCCGAGAACATCTCGAACGCCGACACGCCAGGGTACAGGCGCAAGATGATTCCGTTTGAAATGGAGATGCAAAACGGCGTGTCGCGCGTCGCGGTGGGGCGGATGGCGTTGGATGATCGCCCGCTGGACCGGATTTACGACCCCTCGCATCCAATGGCCGACGAGGCGGGCAATTACGAGGGATCCAACGTGGATCTGTTGATCGAGCTTGCCGACGCGCGCGAAGCGCAACGCAGCTACGAGGCCAACCTGAAAATGTTCGAGCAGGCCCGGCAAATGTCATCGGGGCTGATGCAGTTGCTGCGCCGTTAAGGCGGGCATCCCAAAAAAGGAGTTCCAGAATGGAATCGACTCTCGTTTCGGCCGTCCACGGCTATGCGTCTTCGCGTCCTGCAACGCAGCCGGGGACACAATCCGGCGGCAGCATGTTCGGCCAGGTCATTGGCGATTTTGCCAACACGCTTGCGCATAGTGAGGCCGTCGCGCAGCAATCCATGGTCAGCGACGTGGACCCGCACGCGCTGGTCCAGGCCTTGGCTCAAACCGAACTTGCCGTCGAAACCGCAGTGACCGTGCGCAACAAGGTGGTCGAAGCTTACCAGGAAATCCTGCGGATGCCGGTGTAATGCTCGAAGAGATCATCTTTTACGACACGCTGCGCGCGGGTCTGTGGATTGCCGTCGTGGTGTCCGTTCCGATCCTCACGGTTGCCTTGCTGGCTGGCGTCAGCATCGGCCTGATCCAGGCGCTGACGTCGATCCAGGAAATGACCCTGACCTTTGTGCCCAAACTGGCTGCAATTGTCAGCGTTTTTTGGCTGTCGATGGGTTTCATGACCGAAACGCTGGTGTCGTATTTTCGCGATCACCTCGTTCCGTTGATCATAGGAGGCTGAGATGGACAGCACAGGTTACATCGCCCTCACCCGCCAAAACGGGCTGATGCGCGAGATGCAGGTCGTCGCCAACAATATCGCCAATGCGGCCACGGTCGGGTACCGACAAGAAGGCGTGATTTTTTCCGAGTTTGTTCAACGCGTTGACGGCGCACCGTCGCTGTCGATGGGGCAGGGGAATGTCAGGCAAACGGTGTTCGATCAGGGGGCGCTGCAATCCACCGGCGGGACGTTCGATCTGGCGATCGAGGGGGAAGGGTTCTTTCTGGTTGCGACGCCGGACGGCGAACGGCTGACCCGCGCCGGTGGCTTTTCGCCCAACGCGGTGGGGGATTTGGTGAATTTTGACGGTCAGCCGGTGCTGGACGTTGGCGGCGCTCCGGTGTTCGTGCCACCCGATGCCGCCAGCATTGTGATCTCACCCGATGGCACCATCAGCGCAGACGGCAATCTTGTTGGCCAGATTGGTATCGTAACGCCAATCGCCCCGGGCGACATGGTGCGCGAGGGCGGTGTCATGTTCCGTGCAGATGCAGGGTTTGAACCGGCCGAAAATGCGCGAGTGATGCAGGGCTTTGTCGAGGCATCGAACGTCGACCCAATCGGTCAGATCGCCCGCATGATCGAGATCCAGCGCGCCTACGAGATGGGTCAGAACTTCCTCAATTCCGAGGATGACCGCGTGCGTCGTGCGATGGACGCAATGGTAAAATCCAACTGAGGAGGTTCCGATGAAAGCCTTGAAAATCGCCGCAACAGGCATGCTCGCGCAGCAAATGCGGGTCGAGACAATATCGAACAACCTCGCGAACATGAGCACGACAGGTTACAATGCGCGCCGCGCGGAATTTGCGGACCTGCACTATCAGCAGATGGCACGACCCGGGTCGATCAACGCATCCGACGGGACGGTTTTGCCCACAGGTGTGCAACTGGGCCTTGGCGTGCGACCGTCGGCCGTTACGATCAATCTCGCCCAAGGATCGCTCGCCGCGACGGGCGGTGATCTGGACATGGCGATCGATGGCAACGGGTATTTCGAGGTGACGCTGCCCTCGGGCCAGACGGCGTACACGCGCGACGGCGCCCTGAAACGGACGGCGGACGGGTTGATTGTGACATCGGACGGATACCCGGTGTCGCCGCAAATCACGATCCCGAACGATGCGCGCAGCATTTCTATCAATGCCGATGGCGAGGTTTACGCATATTTTGCGGAAGCCACCGCAGCGCAGCTGCTGGGTCAGTTCGACCTCGCCGGATTTGCCAATTCCAAGGGGTTGGAGGCGTTGGGCGACAACCTTTTTGCCGAAACCGAAGCCTCTGGTCCACCGCTGTTGACCACGCCAGGACAAGACGGGCTGGGCACCGTACGGCAAGGGTTTCTCGAAGAAAGCTCTGTCGACGCAGTGCGTGAGATCACCGAATTGATTGCAGCACAGCGCGGCTATGAAATGAATTCCAAGGTGATCTCTGCCGCAGATCAGATGATGGGGGCAATGGCTCAGGTGCGCTGATGCGTTGGATTGCAGTTTTCATAATCTGGTTTCAGGCCGCTGCGGCGGACGTGGTGACCCCGACGCGCACGTTGCGACCGGGGGCGTTAATCACGGCTGACGCGCTGACAATCCGCGACGGTGTCCATCCGGGTGCGTTTGATCGGATAACCGATGTCGCGGGGCAGGAAGCGCGGGTCGCACTCTATGCCGGGCGGCCGATCCCGTTTGATGCTGTCGGGCCGCCCGCGATCGTCAATCGCAATCAGATTGTTCCGCTGCGGTTTCGCGCCGCGGGTCTGTCTATCACCACCGAGGGTCGCGCGATGGAGCGTGGCGGCATCGGTGATCGTATTCGTGTGATGAACCTTCAATCCCGTGCAACCCTGTTTGGGTTGGTGCAAGCGGACGGAACCATAAAGGTGACCCAATGATATCCACGCCAACTGTTCGTTCCTTTCTCGTTTTGGGGTGCCTGATTGCGGTTGGCGCTTGCGGTCGCGGCGATCACCTGGGAAAAGCGCCGTCCTTTTCCGACCCGCTGACCACGCAGGAACACTCTGCCATGGTCTCGGCCGCCCTGCCGCGCACCGTCGAACAGCGCGCCCCGTCCGAAGAAGCGTCGCTGTGGTCGCGGCAACGCAGTTCTCTGTTGGGGGATCGGCGGGCAGCCGACCGCGGTGATATCCTGACCGTGGTTCTTGAAATCGACGAAAGCGCCGAGATCTCCAACCAGACCGATCGCTCGCGGTCCGGATCGGAATCGCTTGGTATTCCGCAGCTGGGTGGACTGCCGCAACGGGTTGACGAGCGTCTCCCCGACGGCGCCAGCGCGGCAGAACTGGTGTCCATAAATTCCTCGAGCAATTCCAGCGGCGACGGGTCCGTCCGACGCAACGAAAAACTGACCCTGCGCGTTGCTGCCACGATCATCGATGAATTGCCCAACGGCGTTTTGCGCATCTCGGGCAGCCAGGAATTGCGCGTGAATTATGAGCTGCGCGAACTGCTTGTCACCGGCTACGTCCGCCCAGAAGATATCTCGCGTCAGAACGAGATTACCTATGACAAGATTGCCAACGCGCGCGTGTCTTACGGTGGTCGCGGGCAAATCTCAGACGTGCAGCAACCGCGTATTGGGCAGCAAGTGCTCGATATCATCCTGCCGTTCTAGGAGCCGCGCATGATCAAGAAACTGCTCCCGCTTATCCTTTTGCTCGTTGGCGCTGGCGCCGGGGTCGGCGCGGGTATTTTCCTGCGCCCGCCGCCTGAACCGGCGCCGATGGCCGAGGAGGGCGAAAAAGCGTCCGTTGAAGTTGCCAAAGCCGAGCCGGAGGACGAAGAGCCCGCGGATCGTGAATATGTAAAAATGAACAATCAGTTCGTCGTGCCGATCGTGAAACAGGACCGCGTGAATTCGCTGGTTGTCATGTCGCTCAGCATCGAAGTCCCCGCGGGCCAACGCGAAGCGGTCTACGCCAAGGAACCCAAACTGCGCGACAGCTTTCTTCAGGTTCTGTTTGACCACGCCAATATTGGCGGTTTCGACGGTCCTTTTACCAACGCCAACAACCTATCGGTGCTGCGTGGCGCCTTGCGGGAGGTTGCACAAAAGGACATGGGTGAACAAATCACAGACGTTCTGATCATCGAGATCGCGCGCCAGGATTATTGACCTTTGGCCGCGTCAGCGGCGCTTTGGCGCCAGTCTGACCGAGGTTTCAATTGCCTGTTCCAGTGATTTTGCCAGACACGTTTGCCGATGCGCGTCCTTCGCATTGCGGGCAAGCGCCTCGGCCACCGTTTTTCGACCCAGGGCACGCCGTTGTCCGGCAAGCAATGCCTCCTTTTGCGCCAAGACCTGCGCCAGTTCAACGTTGAGACGACTGATCGTCCTGCCCACCCATTTCAACCAGATCACGTCCGCACCGATGCTGTGCATGTGTGGCTGATCCGCTGGTAGCGCCTGCGTTTCGAACGCCTGTTGGCGCAGCTTGTCGATTTGTCCGCGCAGTTGCGTTTCCTTGGTCAGGATGTCTGCCAAACCACCCAGGCTCTTTTGGTATTTCAGCTCTGTCAGCGCTTGTAGCGTTTCCAGATCCATGGTCAGACCCGGCTGCGCGCTTTGCGGCGCATGTCATCGGCAAATCGGATGGCGGCAGCGACGGCGCGATAGTGTTCAGGCTGCACTTCGTCGCCCAGATCCATGACGGCATGCAACGCGCGTGCGGTGGGCGGATCGTGTTGGATTGGCACGCCGGCCTCCATCGCCACTTTGCGGATTTGCAGCGCCAACGAATCCACCCCCTTGGCCACGCATTTCGGGGCTGTGCCGGCGCCACGTTCCCATTTCAGGGCGATGGCGTAATGGGTCGGGTTGACGATAACCACATCTGCGTTCGGCACCTCGGTCATCATCTGCCGCGCGGCGATGGCCTGAGCCCGCGATTGCCGTTCCTGTTTGAGATAAGGATCACCTTCGGTGTTCTTTGTCTCATCCATGATCTCTTTGCGTGACATGCGGTTCTTACGGATGTGTTCCTGATGCTGAAAGACCGCATCAATCGCGCCGATGACAAAGGACACAATGACAACCACGAACAGAAATGCGACGCAAAGCTCGGCGAGGAGCAATACGACACCGTTCGGCTCGGTTCGGACGACCGCAATCATCTCTGGCAGGCGAAAATAGAGAAACAGACCTAGGCAGACTGAGAAAATCGACAGTTTTGCAAAGCTCTTGAAGAACTCAAAAAACCCCGAGCGACCAAATTTCTGTTTCGCATTTTGCAGCAGGGAAATGCGCGACATCTTTGGTTGCAATTTGCTTGGGGCCACGACGAATGCACGCTGCGCCACAATCGCGAGCAGCACGGCAAGCGCGGGCATTCCAAACACTGGCAAAAGATCTACGGCGACCCGCTGCATCCATCCGCTCAGTGGTGCCACTGGCCCGCCCTCGAAGACCGTTTTGGCAATGGCATTGGACTGGCTCAGCATGCCGGACATATGTGCGCCGAAGGAGGCCAGCGCCTCGGCACCCAGCGCCAAAAGGCCGATGGTCAGACCCATGTAACCGGCTGCTGTCATCAGCTCTGTGGACTTGGCAATTTCACCTTTTTTCCGCGCCTGCAACAACTTGTGCGGGGTCGGATCGAACGACTTGTCCTGTGCATCGTCGTCTTGGCTCATGGCGTCATCTCAAACGGGGCCGCCATGAACCCGTCAAGGGCTTCGATCCAAACGGACAACATGCTGGGGGCGGCGAGGAACAGGACAAACAGACCGCCAAGCGTGATGACGGGAGCGCCGACAAACGCGACCATTAGTTGCGGCATCGCGCGATTGATCACCCCGAGCGTCAAATTGTACAAAACCGAGATCAGGACGAACGGCGCCGCCAAAACGAAGGCAAGCGAGAATGCCTTGCTGATTTGGGCCGTGCCCCATGTCGCAACGTCACTGCCCGCGGCAAACAGGCCTAGCGGCAAGAAGCTGTAGGACAGGATCATCAATTCTGCGGCTTTCACATGCAGACCGGTCATGACCGCAAGTGCAATCGCGCTCACGGTCAGGATGTAGCCCATCGCCGCAAGCGGTTCGACGGCCGCGCCACCGAGAATCTGTGAAAGCGAGGTCGACTGTGCCGCGATTGTGCCCGCGGTTTGCAGTGCCATGATGAACAGTCGCAGCCCGAGCCCGAGCAAGATACCGGACAGCGTTTCCGTCAGTGTCAAAAGTGCAATTTGATCCAGCGTTCGCGGTGGCGGTTCAATGTTGATTGCAGGTGCCACGATTACAGTGAACGCAAGGGCGATGACCAGCTTGATACGCATCGGTACGGTTTGTTCGCCAAAGGCCGGCAGCAGCGAGACGATGGCTGCAATGCGCAGGAAAACCAACAACCCGATCCAAATCGCGTCCTCGGCCACCAGAAAGAGGTCCATCGCCGCCGTCACGCGGCAACCACGCCGACCAGAGCCGGTCGCGCGTCGAGACCGATTTCTTCGAACGAGAGGACCGAGTTCGACATCCCCTTGGCCCGCATGAGTGTTTTGACGAACCGCCGCCGTCGGTTGTTGGTGACCACAGCCGGAAAAATGCCCTGCGCGCCGGCTTCCTTCAGCCGTTCCGACACGTTTGTCGCAAGTTTGTTGAACAGATCCGGAGGCAGCGCGACATCAAAGCCGCGATCCGCTTCGACATGGTAGTTGGTGAACACATCCTCCCATTCTGGCGCCAATTGGATCAGCGGCAAGGAGCCGTCTTCACGCTTGATCTCGGCCACGAGTTGGAAGCCAAGTCGCTGGCGGACGTGTTCGCAAATCGCCTCGGGTGACGCGTTTTGCCCGCGGGCTTCTGCAGTGGCTTCGAGGATCAGTGGCAGATTTCGGATGGATACCTGTTCGTCCAGGAGCAGGCGCAAAACAGAATGAAGCACATCGAGCGGCACCTTGTCCGGGACCAGTTCATCGAGCAGTTTGCGGTTTGCCTCGGCGCGGGTGGGGTCTGAAATATTGGTCATCTCGTTGAGCAGCCGACGCAGGGATTTCAAAGTCAGTAAGCGGCTGAAATTCTTCTTGATCACTTCGAGCAGGTGGGTGGCGAGAACCTCGGTCGGGGTGACGATTGTCACCCCTGTCACCGCCGCCTTGTCCTGGGTTTTTTCGTCGATCCAGCGCGCAGGAGCGCCATAAACCGGTTCGGTTGTATCCACGCCCCTTGGCAGGTTGCCACCGTCTTCGGGCAACAGCGCCAGCACGTCCGAAGGACGCAACGTGCCGCGCCCTTGTTCGACCCCCTGAATACGCAAGACATACTCGCCGGTTTTCAGGCCGGGGTGATCGGTGAGGCGGATTTCTGGCAGGATCAGACCGAAATGAGACGCCACATGCGTACGCATGTTAGCAATGCGCGCGTCGAGGCCGGTACCCGGATCCAGCACCATGTTGACCAGGTCCGGCGCAAATTCGACATGCACGTCGTCCAGTTCTAGCACGTCGCCGATGGATTTTTCGACGGGCACCTGCGCTTCGGGCATTTCAGGTTCTTCGGTGTTTTCCGCACGCGCGAGGTTGCGTCGCAGCAGAAACGACACCATGGCAAGCGCGGCTCCGCCTGCCATGAATGGCAGGAATGGCAGGCCTGGCATCAACGCGAGCATCACCATGAGAACGGCGACGGTCGCCAAGGCGGATGGGTGTTTGCCCAACTGTGCAAAGACGGCAAGGTCGGTTGCGCCCTTTGACCCGCCGCGCGCCAGCAACAGCGCGGCAGCGATCGAAATGATCACGGCCGGAATTTGCGAGACGAGACCATCGCCAACGGTGAGGATCGCGTAGGTTTCAAATGCGACGCCCAGTTGCATGTCGTGCACCACCACGCCCATGATCAAGCCGGCGATCAGATTGAGCAGGGTGATCAACAGGCCAGCGATTGCATCGCCTTTGACAAATTTCGACGCACCATCAAGCGAGCCGAAAAACGTGGTTTCGGCTTGTTCCAGTTCGCGTCGTTCCTTGGCTTCCTGGTGGTCAATCGCACCGGCGGACATGTCGCTGTCGATGGCCAATTGCTTGCCGGGCATGCCGTCGAGCGCAAACCGTGCGCCCACTTCGGCCATGCGTGTTGCACCTTTCGTGATGACCATGAAATTCACGATCAGAAGAACGCAAAACACAACCAAACCGAGGAATATGCTGCCGCCCATAATAAATTGCGCAAACCCTTCGATCACGCCGCCGGCCGCATGCGTTCCGGTGTGGCCTTGGCCAATGATCAACTTGGTTGATGATACATTGAGCGACAGGCGCAACATCAGCGACGCCAGCAGGATTGTCGGGAATGCAGAGAAATCGAGTGGGCGTTCTATGAACAGCGTGATCGTGAAAATCAGGATCGCAAGCGCAAAGGATGCGGCCAGCCCAATGTCTAGAACCCACGCTGGCATCGGCAGGATCATCATGACGATGATCGCCATCAAGGCGATCGCCAACAACACCGTGGGGCTGAAAATTGCGCTGGCCTTCAAGGTAAGCCCGGATGTCATATTCGGACCTCATGGATCGCAGTTCTGGATCTTTGGGGTGCCGCATTCCCTGCCGCAAATTGCATGTCCCGTGCGTGATATGCGCCGAGTGCGGCGGACCACGTCTGGTGAATTGCCTTCAGTCGCGACAACTCTCGAGCAAGCCAAAGCGCCGATATTTCGGCGTCAAACATTTCATCTATCGACGCAAACGCGTGCGACGATGCGGCGTAATCGATGTTGAAACAGCCAAGGCGAAACCGCCTTTCGCCGCGAAGGAACCGGAAAAACAGTGTTTTTCTCGCCGCTTCGACATTCGCAAATTTTTGATGATCGTCATCGATCGAAACCATCCAAGGATGCGCTTTGACGCCATGCCTGTGCGCTGCTTGTACGATGACGTCGGCGGGAACACCGGTTTTCAAGGCCGCAGCCTTGGCCGCCGCAAGGCAGTGCGGATGGGCAGACAGCGATCCAGATGACACCAAAACAGCGCATGCGATACTGAAGACGCAAATTAACACCAGTCTGCTCTGGCGCTTACCGAATCTAAACGGACCGCACGCTACCAACAAACCATCACAGAACGTGATGGAGAGCTGGCATGTCTCGATCCGGAAATCCGGTCCCCATATGGTTTTTTATCTTCAGCATCGCATGCGCTGTTTTGGTGTCATCTGGATCGCTGTCTGCCCATCCGCACTGCCTTGCGG
>JBCBCR010000044.1:0-18887 GCA_038530495.1 Pseudomonadota bacterium
ATCGACGATCCGCTCGATGCGCTCGGCATCGACATGGACGGCGGCCTGACCCTGCGCGGCTTCGTGCAATCCAGCCTGCAAGGCGGCAGCAACAGCGGCGTCGCACTGGCGCGCGGCTTCACCGGCGACAGCGCGCGCGAGGTCACCGTGGCGCTCGTCGACATTCACGAGGGCAGCGCGCTGGGCCTTCTGTTTGTCATCGACGCCACCGTGACCGAAGACGTGGTGCGCCAGATCGGCCGCCTGCACGACCTCACGCAAACCGAAACCGTGATCCTGCACGGCTTTCTACAGGGCAAAAGCCTTGCCGACATTGCCACCGAACGGGACCGGTCGCTGGCCACGATCCGCACCCAATTCAACACCGTCTTGGCCAAGTTCTCGGTGTCGTCGCAATCCGCACTTGTGCGCGTCGTCTTTGGCCTGTCGCGCTTTTTCGGCGAGGTCGAAGCCCTGCGCCCGGTCTTTGAACACCCGTTCCGGCGGCACTATACGATCCCCGGGGCCGGGGGGCGGTCGATCGAATTTTTCGTGGCCGGTGATGCCGCAGGCGACGTGGTGATCCACCCCTCGGATGTGCTCAGCTACACCTATTCGGCCGCCATCGAACAGCTGTTTCACAGCGCCGGGCTGTGTGTCGTGTCCGTCGCGCGCCCCGGCATTGGCGGCACCGACCCCGCGCTGCCCGATCACAGCATGGAGGACTGCCACACCGCCGATGTGGCTGCCGTTTTGCGCGCGCTCGAGGTTTCCGATTACCTGCTCTTTGGCTCCGGCCTGTCGTCGCCGCTGTCGATCCATCTGGGCGGCACGCTGCCCGGACATCTGCGCGGCGTCGTGCTCAACACGCCGATGATCCCGCGCGCGTTTTTTCGCAAGGATCAGGGCGAGGCGATCCCGATCCTGCACGCGCTCATGCGCGCGGGCCAGACCTCGCCCAAGCTGCTCCGCTTTCTTCTGCGCAGCGCCGAGGCGCACATTCGCATCGTCGGCGCGCGCCGCTTCATCAGTACGCAATTCGCCGCCATCCCGATGGACAAGGGCGCGGCGCTACAGCCTGACAACCTGCGCGAATTGCAATTCGCGATAGACCAGCAATATACGCTCGGCTCGCGCCGCGACGAATCCGATTTCCTGCTGATCGGCCGCGATTGGAGCAGCTGGATCGCCGCCTGCCGCGCGCCCATCACCGTGTTGCACGGCGCCCAGAACCCGGTGATGACACCGGTTGTCTATGACCGGTTTCAGGCCGCCTATCCCGACCGGATTCAACTCTGGCCGCTGGCGGATGCTGCCGCGGCCCCCGGCGTGACGCACCCCGAACAGGTGATCGCCTGCCTGCGCCAAGTCTTTGATCACGCAAGCTAACCCGGTTTACAGCAAATGCCGTATGCGCCCCGCGCGCCGCTGTCCTAGGCCCTGTGTCAAGACAACGAAACGGCAGGACCACGGGTGCAGTACATTCGCAAATTCGGCAGCGGTCACAGCGCGCACACGGTCGTCCCGCGGCCCGCGGCTGCGCTGATTGACACCGCGCAAGAGGCGGCGCTGACCCGTTGGGGCCTGTCGCCGACCTTTGCCCCCGCAACCGGCGCGCGCACCATCCTCGATGCGCCCACGCTGGCCCACCTCTTTGCCCTGCGCCGCGACCTGTTTGATGACCGTGCCTATCTCAGCCTTGCCGCCGACGTGGGCAGTTTCGTCGAATCTTGCGACCTCACCGGCCTGCAAAAGGGGTATTTCGAGGACGGCGCGCTGATCTACGCGCTGCGTTACCAATACGCCGCCGATCTCGCGCACAACCCGAATTACACCGCGCTCTGGGCCGAACTGTACCGGGTGGCCGCTGCCCGCGACACCGTGCTGACCCGCTTTGTGAACGCCTCTGCCCGGCGCGGCTTTGCCGCCATCACGGCGCTCTTTCAGTTCACCTACGCCTTCGGCCTCGCCCATGGCGACCAGCACAGCTTTCTCACCTGCGCCGACGGGCACCAGCGCTTCTTTGCCCGCTTCGGGTTTCAGGACATCAGCGCCTATCACTGCCCGCACGCCGGCGCCCAACGCATCATGCGGCTGGCCCTGCACGACGGCGCCCACCTGCGCACCGTGCGCAGTCCGCTCTACGACATCTGGACCCGACACACCGACACCCCACAGGAGACCGACACATGAAGGCCGACATCAAAACCAACTGGACCGCAAACCGCAGCTTTGACGACCTCGCCGCGCTGATCGCCCGCGGACAGGAACACATGCGCGACACGCTGCAGGATTACCTCGCCGATGGCGGCGACCAGCGCATCGCCTACCAGCGCTATCTGACGTTCCAGTACCACATGACCCGCGGCGTCCAGACCTATTTCATGCGCGTCGCGGCCAGCGCGCGGCTCGCCCGCATGCGGCCCCTGCGCAAATTCTTCGTCAACTTCGCCAACGAAGAAGAACTGCACTATCTCGTGGCCGCCTCCGATCTCAAGGCGCTGGGCATGGACATCCTGCCGATGCCCTTCGACGTCGCCCTCTGGCACGCCTATTTCGACAAGGTCACCGACGACCACCCCTTTGTCCGCGTCGGCGCGGCGCTGATCCTCGAAAACATCTCCGGCGGCGTCGCCTCCCACTGGGTCAAGGAAGCGCTCTCCGCCCCGTTCCTCACCCGCGACAACACCAAATTCCTCGTCCTGCACCAGCACGAGGCACTGCCCCACGGTGACCAGCTGATCGAAGCCATCGCCAACGCGCCCCTCTCTGACGAAGATGTCGACGAACTGATCCTCGGCGCGCAGCAGGGCACCGTGCTCTACATGCGCATGGTCGACTGGGCGCTGAAACACGACAACCCCGAAGTGCTGGCGCGCAACGTCACCGCCTATGCCCCGCGCGTCGACCGCGGCGAAATCGAACGGTTCCGCATGGAAGATCTGGTGCTCGAGGACTAGGCTACACCGAACCACAGGGGGCAAAGGATGCACTTTCCGCGATACCGTGACGTGCCGATGGGCCGGTTCGACCACGCCGATGATCTGGGCGCGACCCTCGCGCCCACCGATCATCCCGATTGGCTGTGTTACACCCCGCGTGCAGCACCCCTCACCTTCACCCGCGCCAATGGCGAGGTGATCACCCCCGATACGTTCATCACCGATCTGGGCACCGTCCCGCCGCTCTTGCGGATCGGGCGGCTCTTGCAACCGGACAGCTACACCGCTGTCGCCCTGATCCACGACTGGGTGGTGCGCCGCAACAATTGCGGCGCCGCCGAACGCGACTTTCGCGACAGCATCCTTGTTCAGCAGGAGGCGCTGAAAACCTGGATGGAAACCCACCCGCGCGACCGCAGCCGCGTGGTCTTTACCCTGACCCGCTGGGGCCTGCGCACCCGCCGCTCCGAACGCGGCTGGTGCTACCAGTTCGACCACTGCCCGCCCTCGCTCGACGCGATCCTCGCCGCCCGGCGCAGCCTCTAGGCCAACTCCGGCTGATCCGCCACAAAAGCCTCGAAATAATCGGCAAAGGTGCCCACCACGGGCGGTAACTGCTCATAAGGTGGGTAAAACAGCGTCAGCCACAGCGACCGCACCCGCCAGTCGGGCAGCACCTCGACCAGCGTGCCGCGCGCCACCGCCGCGGCGGTGATGAAATCCGGCAGCACGCAGATGCCTTCGCCCGCCTCGGCCATCGCGCACAGGAAATCGCCATTGTCCCCGATCACGCCTGAGCCCGCGCGGATCGCTCGCTGCGTCCCGCCCTGGCTGAACTCCCACAGCTCACCATCGGTGCCCGCGCCATAAGACATCAGCAGATCGCGGGGCAGGTCGTCCGGATGCGCCACCGCCCCGATGCGCGCCAGCAGGGCAGGGGACGCCACCGCCCGGCGCGGCACCTCGCACAGCTTGCGCCAGATGGTGGATTTGTCCCGCGGCGGCCCCGACACCCGAATGGCCAGATCGCAGGTCTCCTGCATCACGTCGATCAGCGTGTCGGTAAACCGGATCTCCACCGTGATCCCCGGATAGGCCGCGCGAAACCCCGCCATCACCCGCGGCAGCAACGCCACCCCCAGCGACACCGGCGCGCTCAGCCGCAGATGCCCCGCATCAGGGCGCAACGCGCGCTGCAGATCGCGCGTCACCTCCTCGAACCCCTCCAGCAGCGGGCGATAGCGCGCCAGCACCGAAGCCCCCGCGCTGGTCAGCGCCACGGCCCGCGTGGTCCGCACCAGCAACTGCGCGCCCAGATCCTGCTCAAGCTGCGCAATGATCCGCGTCACCGACGCGGGCGCCAGACCCAAAGCCTTGGCCGCCCCCGAAAAGCTCTGCAGATCCGACACCGCACGCAGCACGGCAATGGGTTTCAACTCGATCATGCCTCGATATTATTCCGTTTGGCGCAATAATAAATGCCCAAACACGTCCATTCACTTTCATAACCAGCGATGTATCTATGCAGCAACGCACCGAAACACTCCGGAGAAACCCTGCCATGATCACCGATATCAAAGGTCTGCACCACGTCACGTCGATGGCCGGCGACGCCAACGCCAACAACCGCTTTTTCACCGACACGCTCGGCCTGCGCCGGGTCAAGAAAACCGTGAACTTCGACGCGCCCGAGGTCTATCACCTCTATTTCGGCGACGAGGTCGGCACACCCGGCTCGGTGATGACCACCTTTCCCTTTGGCCGCATGCCTCGCGGCGCTCGCGGCACCGGCGAGGTTGGCGTGACCGAATTCGCCGTGCCCAAGGGCAGCCTCGGGTTCTGGTCCGATCATCTGACGGCCAAGGGCGCCACCGGCCTCGCGGCTGAAACCGCCTTTGGCGAGGCGCGCTTGCGCTTTGACGGCCCCGATGGCGATGACTTTGCCCTGGTCGAGGCGGATGACGCGGGCCGCACCCCGTGGACCGGCGGCGGCGTGTCTGCCGATGCGGGGATCCTCGGTTTTCACGGCGCGCGTTTCCGCCTGCGGGATGCTGCGGCTACGGGCGAATTGCTCGGCTTCATGGGCTACCAGAAGGCCGAGACCGAAGGCGACCTGACCCGCTACGTGATCGAAGGCGGTAATGCCGCCGACACCATCGACCTCGAAGAGCTGCCCAATGCCCGCGACGCCCATCAGGGCGCAGGCTCGGTGCATCACATCGCCTTCGCAGTCGAGGATCGCGCAGCCCAGCTGCGCGTCCGTCAGGCGCTCATGGACACCGGTTACCAAGTCACCCCGGTCATCGACCGCGACTATTTCTGGGCGATCTACTTCCGCACCCCCGGTGGCGTTCTGTTTGAAATTGCCACCAACGAACCCGGTTTTGACCGCGACGAAGACACCGCACATCTGGGCGAGGCGCTCAAGCTGCCCACCCGCTACGAGCCGATGCGCGACAAGATCGAGGCGCTTCTTCCGGCGATCGCGGCATGACCGTGGCCTCAGACAGCTACCGGGCGCGCACCAGCGCGCCCGCCCCGGCCAAGCCGCTGGTGCTGGCACTGCACGGCACCGGCGGCGACGAAAACCAGTTCTTTGACCTCGCACACCATCTGGTGCCGGGGGCGGGCGTGATCTCGCCTCGCGGCGACGTGTCGGAAATGGGGGCGGCACGGTTCTTCCGCCGCACCGGCGAAGGGGTCTATGACATGGACGACCTCGCGCGCGCCACGGCCAAGATGATCGCCTTCATCACCGACCAGCGCGCGGCGCATCCCGACACCCCGCTCTATGCCTTCGGCTATTCCAACGGGGCCAACATTCTGGCCTCGGTGCTGTTCGAACGCCCCGATCTGCTGGACCGGGTGGCGCTGCTGCACCCGCTGATCCCGTGGCAACCCGCGCCGCACCCCGGCCTTGCGGGCAAGCGCGTGCTGATCACCGCAGGCCGCCGCGACCCGATCACGCCGTGGCCCGCGAGCGAGGCGCTGATCGACTGGCTGCAGGACGCAGGCGCCACCGTGGCAACCCATGTCCACGACGGCGGCCACGAACTGCGCTCCGAAGAGCTGGAGGCGCTCGCCACACATTTCGCCGACACGCCCGAGGCGTTCACATAAACCGGAAACCGCCATTCCGCCCTTGCCACCCGCGCCCGCGCGGCCAAGGGTGGGCCGAACCGCCACAAACACAGAAGACCGCATGCACGCCTCCTCTCTCGCCCTGACCCGCGACCTTGTCCTTGTCGGCGGTGGGCACACGCATGCGCTGGTGCTGCGCGCCTGGGCGATGAAGCCGCTGCCCGGCGTGCGCCTGACCCTCGTGAACCCCGGGCCGACCACGGCCTATTCCGGCATGCTGCCCGGGCACGTGGCCGGGCACTACAGCCGCGATGACCTCGACATCGACCTTGTGCGGCTCGCGCAGTTTGCCGGCGCGCGGCTGGTGATGGCGGCGGCCACCGGTATCGACCGCACGGCCCGGCGCCTGCAGCTTGATGACGGTCCCGACATCGGCTTTGACGTGCTGTCGCTCGACATCGGCGTGACCAGTATCATGGCCACGCTGCCCGGGTTCACAGAACATGCCGCACCCGCCAAACCGCTGGGCCCCTTTGCGCACCGCTGGCAGGATTACCTCGACCGGGGGCCGACGCGGGGCGTCGGGGTCCTCGGGGGCGGCATCGCTGGCGTGGAACTGGCACTCGCCATGCGCCACCGCCTGCGCCAAATGGGCCACGATCTGCCCGTCACCATCATCGAAAAGGACCGCGCGCTGTCGGCCCTCGTGCCCGACACGCGCAAGACATTGCTCGCCCGTATCGCCGCCGACGGCGTCACCTTGCGCGAAAACTGCACCGTCACGGGCGTGACCGCCGACCACGTGGCACTGGCAACAGGCGATCCTATCCCCGCCGATTTCATCGTGGGCACCACCGGTGCTACCCCGTACCCGTGGCTTACAGGCACCGGCCTCGCCGACGACGCAGGCTTCATCCCCGTCAACGCCAACCTGCAAAGCGCTGATCCCGCGATCTTTGCCGTCGGCGACTGTGCCCACCTCACTGCTTCCCCGCGCCCCAAGGCGGGCGTCTACGCCGTTCGACAGGCCCCGGTGCTGCTGAACAACCTCAAGGCCGCGCTGTCCGAATCCGGCGGGATGAAGCCCTACCGCGCGCAAAAGGATTATCTCAAGCTGGTCTCGCTGGGCGAAGAATCAGCCCAGGCCGAACGCTTTGGCCTGTCGCTGTCCGGCCCCGCCCTCTGGCGCTGGAAGGACCGGATCGACCGCGCCTTCATGGACAAGCTCAACGACCTGCCCGCCCCCGACGCACCCGTGCGCCCCTATCCCCGCGCCGCAGGCGCCGACACTGCCCACAGCGCCGACCGCTGCGGCGGTTGCGGGGCCAAGCTGGGGCCAGCCGCGCTGGCCGCAGGGCTGGCACAGGACACGCTGGGCGACGACGCCGCCGTGCTCCACACCGGCGGACAGGCGCAGGTCATCAGCACCGATCATTTGCGCGGCTTTGTCGCCGACCACGCCGCCATGACCGCCATCGCGGCCATCCACGCCCTCGGCGATATCTGGGCCATGGGCGCCACGCCGCAATCCGCCACCGCCACGATCATCCTGCCGCACCAGAACAGCACGCTCGCCGCCCGTGCCCTGTCCGAGATCATGGACACCGCCCGCCGCGTCATGGGCGACGCCGGGGCCGAGATTGTCGGCGGCCACAGCACCCTGGGCGCGGAACTGACCGTCGGCTTCACCGTCACGGGTCTCAGCGACCGTGCACCGATCACGCTGGCAGGCGCGCGCCCCGGCGATCACCTGATCCTGACCAAGCCCATCGGCACCGGCGTGTTGATGGCCGCGCACATGCGCTACCGCGCCCGCGGCGCCGATGTGGCCGCCGCCCTGACATCCATGATGCAGCCCCAAGCCACCGCTTCAAACATCCTTCACGCAGCCCACGCTATGACCGATGTGACCGGCTTTGGCCTCGCGGGCCATCTGCGCAACATCTGCCTTGCCTCCGGCACCGGCGCGCGCATCGACACGGCCCGCGTGCCCGTCCTGCCGGGGGCCGAGGCGCTCTCGTCTGCGGGTATCCAATCCACGCTCTACCCCGAAAACGCCGCGGGCTTTGCCGAACCGGCCAGCCCCCGCGCGTCCCTGCTGTTTGACCCGCAAACCAGCGGCGGCCTGCTGGCGGCTGTGCCGGGCGATGCCGACACGATCCTCGGGGATCTGCACGCCGCAGGCTACACCGCCGCCGTGATCGGCGAGATCACAGATCAGGTCGGGCAGGTCGACATCGTCTGACAGGTCGCAGCAATCTCGCCCGCCAACTGGTCAAAGGCCGTGCCCGTCATCGCCTGCGTCTGAAACCGTGCCACCGGGGTCACCGGATCGTCCCGATGCGCAGTGGCATAGGCCGGGTCATAATGATCCACCGCCAGCGACCGGCACAGCGCCACGCGGTCATCGCTGTCAATCAGCGCGTTCCAGTGATCGACCACCTCGTGCCCGCGAAACCGGCGCAGATGCGCCAGCTTGGCCTTCAGCCCCTCCTGATCATCCAGAACCGATTTGTAAGCCCGCGCCAGGTATTGCGCCCGCGCATCAATCGGCGCGCTGATCTCGATCACCTGCGACGCCTTCATCGCGCGCCACAGCGCAGGCGGCAGGGTGATCGCGCCGATCTTGCTGCTCTCGGCCTCCACGATCACCGGGCGGGCCGGGTCCATCTTGTGGATCTCCATGGCCAGCCGCGTCTCAAACGTCTTCTGGCTCGGCTGCGGCGTCCCCATTCCGCCCAGCAGCGATCCGCGATGCACCGCCAACCCCTCCAGATCAATCACCTGCACCCCGCGCGCCTGCAGCCTGGCCAGCAGTTCGGTCTTGCCCGTCCCGGTATGCCCCGCCAGCCGCACCAGCGTCACCGGCAGGTCTTGGTCGTACAGGTAATCCACCACCGTCCGACGATAGCTCTTGTACCCGCCCTGCACGGTCACCGCGGGCCAGCCGATCTCTTTCAGCATCCACGCAAACGCTCCCGACCGCTGCCCGCCGCGCCAGCAATAGACCAGAGGCCGCCAGTTGCCCGGCTTGTCCGCCAGATGCGTCCGCAGATGCCGCGCTGCGTTTTCAAACACCAGCGCCGCCCCGACCGTCCGCGCCTTGAACGGCGACACCTGCTTGTACATCGTGCCGACCCGCGCGCGCTCCTCGTCGTCGAGCACGGGCAGGCTGATCGCGCCGGGCACGTGATCCTCGGCAAACTCGCCCGGGCTGCGCACGTCGATGATCGTGTCAAAGTCGAGCGCTGCGACGTCGGAAAAATGGGTCAGCTCTTGCATGGCCGACAGATAGCACGTTGCCGGGAAAAGCGACGAAAATCTCCCGGAGAGGCGAGTGGGAATATTTCCCACTTTTTGTGGCTGCCGAGGTCAGTGTGAGTGCATTATAATGCCTAAAAATGGCGACTGTGTGCGCCATGCGGCGCAAAAATGCCTACCGGCGTTTTGTACAAAACACGGCCCATTTTGAACGTTTTCCCCCGAAACGGCAGCAAACTCGCCAAACCGCAAGCGCATCCTATCTGTTTCGAGCGAAAACACAGGACAGCCGGCTGACACCTGCACAGTCTCGCACCAAGATTTAAGCCCAGTAACTCAACAATATCAACGGACTAACCGGTGATCCTGTCGTCACCCCAAGCAAGTAAAACAGGCAAATGGCACTCGACAAACCCACCCCGCAAACCTTCGACCCCACCCGCGCCGCAGGCGAGGCGACGCTGCGCGCCTTTGCGCCGCGCATGGGTCAAGCCTATGAAAAGTCTCGCAATTTCGACCGCGGTCCCGGCCAGCACAGCGCCGTCTCACAGCTGTCCCCCTATCTCCGCCGCCGTCTCGTCACCGAACAGGACGCCGTCGCCGCCGCATTGTCGGCGCACGGGCCTGAAAACGCTGAGAAATTTATCCAGGAGGTCGTCTGGCGCAGCTATTTCAAAGGCTGGCTCGAACGCCGCCCGATCATCTGGGACCAGTACCGCGACGGCCTCGCCCGCGACCTCGCCGCACTTGATCGCGACCGCGGATTGCGCGCCCGATATCAGCAGGCAGTGACCGGGAATACCGGCCTCGACTACGTCGACGCATGGGCCGAAGAATTGAATGAAACCGGATACTTACACAACCACGCCCGCATGTGGTTTGCGTCCATCTGGATCTTCACCCTGGACCTGCCGTGGCGCCTTGGGGCCGACTATTTCTACCGCCATCTGATCGACGGCGACCCCGCGTCAAACACCCTTGGCTGGCGCTGGGTCGCAGGTCTGCACACCCGTGGCAAACCCTATCAGGCCCAGGCGTGGAACATCGCGCAGTTCACCGGCAACCGCTTTGACCCCGACGCCTCCGACCTCGCCGAAGTGGTCGAAGGCCGCGAGCATGAGGAACCTGACGGCTTGCCCAATGTCTGCCCCGTGCGCACGCCCGCAGCCCCCGATCCGACGCAAAAGACCGCGCTTCTGATCACCGAAGAGGACTGCCGCCCGGAAGATTTTGACCTGCAAGCCATTGATATCGTTGGTTGTGCGACGCTGACGGCGAGCCATTTACGGTCACCACTCGACGTCGCCCCGGCGGTCGCCGCCTTCGAAGATGGTGCGCTTACCGACGCCGCAAAGCGCGCCGGTTTCACGCCCACAGCGCTAAAGGCCGACACTGCCGACGACCTCGTAACGTGGGCGCAGTCCATCGACGCTACGCAGATCGCCACACCGTTTGTCCCTACCGGCCCGCTGCGCGATTGGCTGGACGGCGCACAGCCCGCGCTGGACGCCGAGGGGATCACGCTGACCGAATGGCGCCGTGATTGGGATGATGCGATCTGGCCCTATGCGACGGCGGGATTCTTCAAGGTTAAGAAGCAGATACCGAAGGTTCTTCACCGGGTTGGCCTGTCGTGACCGACGTCGTTGTTATCGGCGCAGGCATGGCAGGCGTCGCTTGCGCGCGTGTGTTGCAAGCCGCCGGTATCCCCGTGCGCCTGATTGACAAGGGCCGGGGGATCGGCGGTCGTGTCGCGACCCGGCGGGTTGAGATTGGCGGTGAAGTCGTCACCTTCGACCACGGCGCGCAGTACCTTGATGACAGCGATGCAGCGGCGTCGATCGCCGCCCTCGTGCCCGAAGCGGTTGCGCGCTGGGACATGGGCGGTGGCAAGGAGCGATTGGTTGGCACCCCGGGAATGTCCAGCCTTCCCAAGGGGTTGGCGGATGGTCTGGACATCACCCTTGCCACCCGCGTGACCCATGTGACACCGACGCCCGAAGGTTGGCACCTTGAGACCGACGCAGGCGAAACAGTTGCCCCGCACCTTGTCATCACCGTTCCCGCACCACAACTGCCCCCGCTGTTGGGCGACACACATCCGTTGGTCGAGCGCACCAAAGCGGCCGCGATGTCGCCGTGCCTGACGCTCATGGCAGCGCTGGATGCCGATACACCAGTGCCGTTCGTCACCCGCCGCGATGCCGACGCGGCCCTGACGTGGATCGCACGCATGGACGGAAAGCCAGGGCGGTCGGCGCGCTACCAGACATGGGTGGCGCAGGCCCATGCCGATTGGAGCGCGCGGTGCATTGATGACGACCGGGCAGAGATCAAGGCGCGGATGGTCGCCATGCTGTGTGATGTCCTCGGTGCTGATGCTGACAGCGTGCGGCACGCCGGATTGCAGGGCTGGCGCTATGGTCTGGTGAAAACGCCGTTGAATCAGGCGTTTGTGTCTGATGGCACGCTGTGGCTTGGCGGCGATTGGTGTCTGGGCGGCAAGGTGCAGGATGCGTGGCAATCGGGCGAGGCGATTGCGCAGGACATACTCACGCGGCTGCGGTCTCGCGCCAGGTGACCCGGGTCGATGAACTCTCGGTCCGCGCTATCTCACCCGGTGCGGGCGGTACAGCCCGGCATGTGTTTTTACGTGGTCGGGAGTGGTGAACATGATCCAGACGTTGGTCCTTGGCGGTGTTGCGGTTGGCGTTGTCGCGGCGGGTGCCGCCTATGTTGCGGCAACGCGGTCGGTTGAGACACCGGCCTATGAGGTTGTGCAGACCGATGGCGCGTTCGAGCTGCGCCAGTACCCCGAACTGACGCTGGCACAGGTCACGCGCACGGGGTCGCGGCGCAGCGCGGTGCAAGCTGGGTTCTCGCCGCTGGCGCGGTATATTTTTGCCAAAGACCGCGCGGGCGACAAGATCGCGATGACCGCGCCCGTGTTGCAAAAGCCCGGCGATGCTGCGTGGACCGTGGCGTTCATCCTGCCCGCGGGCATGTCGGCGGCGGATGCACCCGTGCCAAGTGGCGATGTCGAGGTGGTCACGGAGCCCGCGCGCTTGATGGCGTCGATCCGGTTTTCCGGTCCGTGGCGCGATGGCCGGTTTGATGAACAGGCCGACGCGTTGATGGCATGGGTCGCGGGGCAGGGGCTGACCGCAACCGGACCGGTGGAGTTCGGGTACTACAACGACCCGTTCACGCCCGCGTTTCTACGCCGCAACGAGGTGCTGGTGCCGGTGGAACAGGCGGGCGGTTAGACCCGCCCGCGTCAGTTTTCGAGCAAGGCGAGCTTGGGCATCAGGCCCAGCAGTTCGCGGGTATACGCCTCGCGTGGTTCGGCAAAGAGGGCTTCGGCGTCGTTCACCTCGACCATCTTGCCTTGTTTCATCACGGCAACCCGGTCGCACATCTGGCGCACGACGGGCAGGTCGTGGCTGATGAACAGCATGGTCAGGCCCAGATGTTCCTGCAGGTCCTTGAGGATATTGAGGATTTGCGCCTGCACTGACACGTCGAGCGCGCTGGTCGGCTCATCACAGATCAGGAACCGGGGCTGGGTGGCCAAGGCCCGGGCGATGGAAATCCGCTGGCGTTGGCCGCCGGAAAACTCGTGCGGATATTTCTGGTAGGCATCACGCGCCAGCCCGACCTTGTCGAGCAGTTCGCGCACGCGCGGTTCGGTCTTGCCCCGGGGCATGATGCCGTGATGCCAGAGCGGTTCGGCGATGATGTCACCCACCTGCATGCGGGGGTTCAGGCTGGAAAACGGGTCCTGAAAGATCATCTGGATCTGGCGGCGGTATTTCGCCAGCGCAGCCTTGTCCATGGCGGCGATGTCGGCGCCGTCGAAATAGGCGTGGCCGCCGTCGATGGAATGCAGCGTGGCGATCATGCGAGCGACGGTGGATTTGCCCGACCCGCTTTCACCGACGATGCCGAACACCTCGCCGTCGCGGATGTCAAAGCTGACATCGTCTACGGCGTTGAAATAGGTGCGGTTCGACGGCAGCAGGGCGGATTTGCGCACGAAGCGTTTGGTCAGGTTCTCGGCGCGCAGCAATACGCCCGATTGCGACGCCTCGGGCTTGTGCCAGTCGCGCGCCAGATCCTCGATCTTGAAAGCATTTTCCCGCCCGCCATAGGTCACGCGCGGAAAGCGGTGCACCTTTTTGTGCGGGCGCGGCACGGCAGAGATCAGGGCCTGGGTATAGGCGTGCTGCGGCGCGCCGAGGATCTGGTCGGTGGTGCCGCTTTCGACCACCTCGCCATTGTACATGACGGTCACCTGTTCGGTGGTGTCCGCGATCACGCCCATGTCGTGAGTGACAAGGATCACGCCGATCTGGCGGTCTTCGGCGAGTTTTTTGATCAGGTCGAGCACCTGCGCCTGGATCGACACGTCGAGCGCTGTGGTCGGCTCGTCTGCCACGATCACCTTGGGATCGGAACACAGCGCCAGCGCGATCACCACGCGTTGGCGCATGCCGCCAGAGAACTGGTGCGGGTACTGGTTGAACCGTTCTTCGGGGTCGGGGATGGCCACGGCGTTCAGCAGTTCAAGCGCGCGGGCCTTGGCCTTGTCCGCCGACAGGTTGAGGTGCAGCTGGATCGTTTCGACCAGTTGTTCGCCCACTGTGAACAGCGGGTTCAGCGAGGTCAGCGGATCCTGAAAGATCATCGCGATCTCTTTGCCGCGAATGCTGCGCTTTTCTTCCGCGCTCAGCGTGTCGATGCGCCGCCCGGCCAGCCAGATCTCGCCCTGGCTGACAAAGGCGGGCGGGTCGAGCAGGCCGATCACGGCATTGCCGGTCATGGATTTCCCCGCGCCGCTTTCACCCACGACGCCACGGATTTCGCCGGGGCGGATGTCGTAGCTGACGTTGCGCACCGGCTGGAACAGGCCGTAGCGGGTGGGGATGTCGACGGTCAGGTTGCGGATGGACAGGATCGGTTCGGTCATTTCAGCCTCGGGTTCAGGGCATCACGCAGCCAGTCGCCCAGCAGGTTCACAGCAAGTGCCAGCGCCAGCAGGGTGCAGGCCGGGAAGAACAGGATCCACCATTCGCCCGAGAACAGGAAACCCTGGCCGATGCGGATCAATGTGCCCAGCGACGGTTGGGTGGGCGGGGCGCCCACGCCAAGGAAACTGAGTGTCGCCTCGGCGATGATAGCCAGCGCCAGCGAGATGGTCGCGATCACCAGCACAGGCGACATCACGTTGGGCAGCACGTGGCGCAGCATGATGGCAAGCGACGGGCGGCCGATCATCTGGGCGGCGGCGACGTAGTCCTTGGACTTTTCGACCATCGCCGATCCGCGCACGACGCGGGCAAACTGGACCCAGTCGCTGAGCCCGATGGCGAGGATCAGCACCCAGATCGCCATCTGGTCCCGGTATTCGACCGGGGTGATCCCTTTGGCGATGCCAAAGATCAGCATGGCGACCAGGATCGATGGAAAGGTCAGCTGCACGTCGGCGGCACGCATGATGATCGTGTCTGTCCAGCCGCCCACATACCCGGCCAGCAGGCCAAGGATGATGCCCAGCACCATCGCCAGCAGCACCGCCGAGAACCCCACGAAAAGCGAGATACGCAGGCCGTAGAGGATCGTGGAAAAGATATCCCGCCCCTGATCATCGGTGCCCAGCCAGAAGCTGTCGCCGGTGAACGCGTTGGCCTGACCCGGCGGGGTAAAGCCGTTCATCAGGTTCAGGCTGGCGGGGTCAAACGGGTTGGTGGGTGCCACCAGCGGCGCGAACACAGCCGCAAGGATCAACAGGGCCGCCACGGCGGCCGACACCATTGCCACGGGCGAGCGGCGGAAGGCGTAGAACAGATCGCTGTCCAGCGCGCGGCGCAGGCGGGTCGGGGCCTTTGCGGGGATGCTGGCGGTGCGGGTTTCGGTTGTCTCGGTCATGCGTCTGCCCCTCGCAGGCGTGGGTCAATCAGGGCGTAGAGGATGTCGACGATCAGGTTGATCACCACGAACATCACCGCGATCAGCATCAGGTAGGCGGCCATCACGGGGATATCGACGAACTGGACGGCGTTGATAAACAGCAGCCCCATGCCCGGCCACTGGAACACCGTTTCGGTGATGATCGCAAAGGCGATGATCGCCCCCAATTGCAGGCCGATGATGGTCACAACCGGCACCATGGTGTTTTTCAGCGCGTGGCGGAAATGGATGCTGCGGTCGGCAAGCCCGCGGGCGCGCGCAAAGCGGATGTAGTCCTGCCGCAGCACTTCGAGCATTTCAGAGCGTACAAGCCGCATGATCAGCGTCATCTGGTACAGCCCCAGCGTGATGGACGGCAGGATGAGCGAGGCGCGCCCGCTTTCGGTGAGCAGTCCTGTGCTCCACCAGCCGATGTCCACGACCTCACCGCGGCCAAAGCTGGGCAGCCAGCCCAGTTCGACCGAAAAGAGGTAGATGAGCAGGATGCCGATCAGGAAGGTCGGCAGCGACACCCCGATCAGCGACGCCGACATGATGAAATTGGCGAGCCATCCGTCTCGTCGGATGGCGGTGTAGACGCCGAAGGCGATGCCGAAGACGACCGCAAAGATGGCCGAGATCATCGCCAGTTCCAGCGTTGCAGGGGCGCGTTCGAGGATAATCTCGGACACTTCGCGGCCCTGCCGATAGCTGACGCCGAAATTGCCCTGCACTGCCTCTTGGAGAAAACGCACGTATTGCACCGGGAAAGGTTGGTCGAGGCCCAGTTGCGCGCGCAGGCGGTCGATATCCTCCTGCGTGCGTTCCTGACCCAGCATATTGTCGATCGGATCGCCGACAAAGTTGAACATCGAAAAGGCGACAAGCCCCACGACCAACAGCACCAGGACGGATTGCCCGATGCGCCTGAGAACAAAAGACAGCATGTTTGGCTTTCAGCAGTGTTGGGGGGCCTGTCGCGGCCCCCGCATGGGTGATCAGTTCACGGTGACCCAGCGCAGGATAAAGAAGTTGTCGGGCCGCTGTGTCAGCGACACGTTCGACCGGACGCCCCAGACCAGAGGCTGCACATAGAGCGGCACATAGGCGGTCTCATTCTGCATGATGGTGGCCACCTCGTCGAGCATGGCCTGGCGCTTGCCGTCGTCGATCTCCGACTGGATCATCGGCAGCAGTTCATCGACGCGCGCATTCGAATAGCCGCCAAAGTTCCACGAGCCCAGCTTTTTCTCTGCGTTCGGGGTCGAACCGAGGAAGCGGATCGGGTGTTCGGCGTCGAACGTGCCCGGCGACCAGCCCAGCAGGTACATGTCGAAATTGTCGGCACGCAGTTCGGGCCAGTAGTTCTGAACCGGCATCGCGTCCAGCACCGGGTCGAGGCCGACCTGGGCCAGCATGCCGGTGATCGCCTGACAGACCGCTTCGTCGTTCAGGTAGCGGTCGTTGGGGCATTTCAGCTCGACCCGGGCACCGGCGGCGCCGGCCTCTTCCAGCAGGGCGCGGGCGGCGTCGGGGTCATAGCCCGTAGGGCTGACCGCACCGGAAAAGCCGCGCATCGCGGGGCTGACCAGTTGGCTGGCCACCTCGGCATTGCCGCGCATGATGGTTTGCAGGATGGCGGGGACGTTCACGGCCTTGGCCACCGCTTCGCGCACCTTGGCATCGGTGAACAGATCCGACGAACCCTGACCGCTTTCGGCGGCGCCGGGCTGCTGGTCAAAGCCGAGCATAATTACCCGTGCCTCGATCCCTTGGATCACGTTGACGTTGGGGTCCTGTTTCAGGCGGGCGACGTCCTGGATCGGCACCGGGTTGATGAAATCCACATCGCCCGAGATCAGCGCGGCAAGCGCTGTTGCCGGGTTCTGGATCGGGGTCAGTTCGGCGCGGGTGAGGTTGTGTTCAACCGTGTCCCACCAGCCGCCATGGGGTTCGAGCACAGTGCGCAGGCCGGGTTCGCGCGCTGTGATCTGGAACGCGCCGGTGCCGTTTGCGTTCAGCGTGGCAAAGTTACCGGCTTCCTTGTCGGGCCGCGCGGCATCGTTCGCCTCGGCCCAGCCGCTGTCCATCATCATCCAGTTGGCGATGCTGTCGGGAAAGATCGGGTTCGGCGCGCTTGTCATGATGTCGACGGTGAAGTCATCGACCTTGACCACCTCGGTGACCGAGGCAAACCAGCTGCGTACGTCCGCCTCTTCGCTCGATGCGCGTTCATAGGAAAACACCACGTCATCGGCGTTGAAAGCGGCACCATCGTGGAACGTCACGCCTTGGCGCAGCACGAAACGCCAGCCTTCGCCCGCGCCAATCGGTTCCCAACTGGTCGCCAGTGCAGGTTCGATCGACATGTCTTTGCCGCGACGCACCAGCCCTTCGTAGACGTTGTTTAGAAAGCCAAGCACAGGCGCGGAGTTGACCGCGTGTGGGTCCATTGTTTGCGGGTCGGTTGTGACCGCGAATTTGAAGTCTTCGGCGCTGGCAGATGCGGCCAGCGAAAGTGTCAGTGCGACGGCAGAGGAAAATCTGAGCATGTTCGGTGTCTCCATGTCTGAAGGCCTTAGGCTAGGCCAAAGCACGCGTATTGCAAAGCAAGTGGTGGTTTCGCTGCCTGTCGCAAAGGTGGTCTGCCCAAACGCTGTGCCAGGGCAGACCGATGGATTTAGTTCATGGTGAAGTATTTGACCTTTGGCTGATCCTCGGGATCAACCTCGATGCCGACACTGTCCGCCATGCCCCAGTTCAGCACCTGGTGGTGGATCGGGATGTAAAGCTGTTCGTCCTGGATCACGCGCCAGATCGACGCGATGTCGGCGTCACGCGACGCCAGATCGGTGTTGGACGCGAGAGAGGCAATCTTGGCATCCAGATCGTCATTGTCGAACCCGGTGCCATTCCATGTGCCGATGTCGCTTTCGCGGCCGTGCACGAGGAAGTTGAAGATGTACTCGCTGTCATAGGTCGGAACGCCCCAGCCCAGCATGTAGAAGTCGGTTTTGCCGTCGGTGATCTTGGGGAAGTGCTGTGCCTTCGGGATCGCGTCGAGGTTCACGGTGATCCCGATCTGGCCCAGCATGCCCACGGCGGCCTGACAGATCGCTTCGTCGTTGATGTAGCGGTCGTTCGGGCAATCGAGACGGATCGAGAAGCCATCGCCATAGCCTGCTTCGGCCATCAGCGCCTTGGCGCCTTCGACATCGGTGGAGCTTTCGGCGTCCATGTCAGCGGTCCAGCCGTTGACGAAGGGCGGCGCGATCATGCCCGCGGGCTGCGACTGGCCGCGCATCACGACCTGCTGGATGGCGTCACGGTTGATGGCCATCGACATCGCCTTGCGCACGCGCACATCGGCCAGCGGGTTGGCACCGTCGATGTTGTCGGCCTCAATGTCCGCAGCACCCTGGTTCATGCCAAAGAAGATCACCCGGTTCTGCGGTGCCTTTTTGACCGTCAGGCCGTCAGCGGCGTCGACGCGCTGCAGGTCCTGCACCGGCATGTCCTGCAGAAAGTTCACCTCACCCGACAGCAGGGCTGCAACACGGGTCGCGGCGTTCTGGATCGGGGTGTAGATGATTTCGGTCACTTCCATCGGGAACTGATCGCGGCCCCAGTAGTCCTCGTTGATGGACATCACGGTTTTCACGTCGGGCTCGCGGC
>JBCBCR010000045.1:0-17877 GCA_038530495.1 Pseudomonadota bacterium
CCGCCTTGGCCCGTTTGGCACGGTGGGCACCGATTGCAAAGCGATGCGCCTCATCGCGCAGGCGCTGGACGAAGTACAGCACGGGATCGTTGTGGCGCAGCGCAAAGGGGCGTTTGCCCATCCGGTGGAACTCTTCCTTGCCCGCGTCGCGGTCCACGCCCTTGGCCACGCCGACCATCGGGATATCCTCGACCCCGTGTTCGGCCATGATCTGCGCCACAGCACTCACCTGCCCCGCGCCCCCGTCGATCAACAGCAGGTCGGGCCACATGCCCTTGTCGCGCTTGGGGTCTTCTTTCAGGAGCCGGGCAAAGCGGCGGTTCAGCACCTCTTTCATCATGCCAAAGTCATCGCCGGGGGTCAGTTCATCGCCGCGGATGTTGAACTTGCGATAGCTGTTTTTCATGAACCCCTCGGGGCCCGCCACGATCATCGCGCCCACCGCGTCGGTGCCCTGAATGTGGCTGTTGTCATAAACCTCGATCCGTTCGGGCACGCCGGGCAGATCAAACGCCTCGGTCAGGCCCTTGAGCAGCTTCATCTGCGTGGCGCTTTCCGACATCTTGCGCGCAAGGCTTTCGCGGGCGTTGCGCAGGGCGCTGTCGATCAGTTCCGCCTTTTCCCCGCGCTGCGGCACAAGGATTTCGACCTTGCGGCCCAGTTTCTGGGTCAGCAGATCCGCCATCAGGTCCGGGCTTTCGATCTGGTTCGACAGGATCACCTGCCGGGGCGGTTCCTTGGTGTCGTAGAACTGGCCCAGAAACGCCTCAAGCACTTCGGCCGCATACACATCCGCGCCGACGCGCGGGTAAAAGTCCCGGTTGCCCCAGTTCTGGCCCGCACGGATGAAAAACACCTGCACACAAGCCTGCCCGCTGTCTAGGTGCAATGCCACCACGTCCGCCTCGGTCACCCCTTTGGGGTTGATGCCCTGGGCCGTCTGCACCTGGGTCAAAGCCTTGATCCGGTCGCGCAAGGCAGCGGCGCGCTCGAACGCCATGTCCTCGGACGCGGCCTGCATCTCGGATGCGAGCTTGGCCTGAATGTCCGTCGTCTTGCCGCGCAGGAACCGCTGCGCATCGCGCACCGTGGCGGCGTAATCCTCTTCCGAGATCAGGCCGACACACGGCCCCGAGCACCGCTTGATCTGATACTGCAGACAGGGCCGTGTGCGGCTGTCAAACATCGCGTCCGAACAGTTGCGCAACAGGAACACCTTTTGCAGCTGGTTCAGCGTCCGGTTCACCGCACCTGCACTGGCAAAGGGGCCGTGATAGCTGCCCTTCTGCTTTTTCGCGCCGCGGTGTTTCTTGATCTGCGGATAGGCGTGGTCACCGGTCACCAAGATATTTGGAAAGCTCTTGTCGTCGCGCAGCAGCACGTTGAACTTGGGTTTGAGCTGCTTGATCAGGTTCTGTTCGAGCAGCAGCGCCTCGGTCTCGGTCCGCGTGGTCAGGAACATCATCGACGTCGTCAGCGAGATCATCCGCGCAATGCGCGCCGAATGCCCCGAAGGCCGGGCATAGTTCGACACCCGCGCGCGTAGATTGCGCGCCTTGCCGACGTATAACACCCGGCTTTCGGCATCGAGCATCCGGTATACACCAGGCGAACTGTCGAGCGTTTTCAGGTAATCCTGAATCACCTCGTGCCCGCGTTTTTGCGGGGCATCGTCCGGTGTGTTCAGGATGTCATTGTCTTCGGCCATGCGATTCGTGTTTGTTGCTCTGCCCGGCTGCATCAGCCGCCTGCGACGTGCAAGTAAAGATACATCCACCGAACTTGTGGATAAACATGCTGACAACTTCCGGGCGGAGAGAATTTTCCCTTATTTTTTGGGCTATTTGTTAATCTGCCTAATTTTTAGGCATATAGTCAGGAGATTGTATTCATTGGATATTTTTTTCATCCTCAACCAAGCCCCTGAAATCTAAAGCCTTTTATGACAGATTTGTTAACGCCCTGCGGACACGGTGCACAACTTGGGCGTGACGGGTCATTCTGTCCCGATCACATCCGGTGTTTCCCACCCCAGATGCTGCCCGCCGTCCACGCACAAAAGCTGTCCGGTGATCGCCGGGGCATCCATGAAATATCCCAGAGCCGCCACGATATCCTCGATATTCGCGCCGCGTTTCAGGACGGTGGCGGCACGCTGTTTGGCAAAGTGTTCGGCGCTCTGACGCCCGCCTTGCAAGGTTGGGCCCGGGCCGATGGCGTTGACGCGGATTGCGGGCGTCAGCGCCCGCGCGCTGGTCTGGGTCAGAGCCCACAGACCCATCTTGGCAATCGTGTAGGTCATGAAATCCGGCGTCAGCTTGCGCACCCGCTGGTCGACCATGTTCACGATCAGTCCGGTGGCGCGCGGCTCGCCCGCCGGGTCGGTGCCAGCCTCCAGCCCCTGCGCCGCCATGGCTTGGGTCAGCACGAATGGCGCGCGCAGGTTCGATTCCATGTGCCGGTCCCAACTGGTGCGGGTGGCGGTTGCCACATCATCGTATTCAAAGATCGACGCATTGTTGATCAGACAGGTGATCGGTCCGCCCAGCGCGTCGACCGCGCGCGGGAACAGCGCTTGGGTCGCCGCCTCGTCCAGCAGGTCCGCCTGCAGCGCCACGCCCTTTTCGCCCGCGGCCTCGATCCGGGCCACGGTCTCGTCAGCACCTGCGGACGACGACGCATAGTGCACCGCCACGTCATAGCCGCGCTCAGCCAAGAAAATCGCCATCGCCTGGCCCAGCCTGTGGCCGGCCCCTGTCACCAATGCGCGCATTGCCGCGTCTCCCGTCTCAGGTCAGTACCGCAGCCAAATAGACCAGATAAAGCGTGGTCAAGATAACGCCCCACACCCGGGTCAAATCCTTGCGGAAATACACAAACGGCACCAGCAGGATCGACGCGGCCAGCATCACCCACAAATCGAACCGCAGGAACGACTGGTCTACCGGGATCGGCCCCACAAGGCTTGCCACGCCGATAATGGCAAGCAGGTTGAACATGTTCGACCCGATCACATTGCCCAATGCCACGTCCGCCTGCTGGCGCAGCGCCGCGACCACCGTTGTCGCCAGTTCGGGCAACGAGGTGCCCACCGCCACCAGCGTCAGACCGATGACCACGTCGCTGACACCATAGGTCCGCGCGATGATACTGGCATTGTCCACCAGCAAATCCGCGCCCAGCGGCAGGCCCACCAGTCCCAGAACAAGGAAGATCACGATCCGCCACATGGGCAGGTCGGGGTCGACACCTTCGATATCTTCGTCCTCGTCATCATCCGCCGCCGCCTCCCCCTGCTTGCGATGCCGATGCGCGTCGCGGGTCGCGTCGAACAGGACATAGCCCAACGCCGCCAGCAGGATGATCGCCGCGATCCAGTCAAACACCCCGCGGAACGCGAGCGCGATGAACAGCACGCTGGCTGCGATCATGAAATTGTACGTCTTGCGCGTTTCGCATTGCGACGTGTGCATCGTCGCCAGCAACGCAGGGATTCCCAGCACCAGCAGGATATTCGCGGTGTTCGACCCCACCACATTGCCCATGGCAATGCCCGGCGCGTCCTCGATCACCGCCTGGATCGCGATCAACAGTTCCGGCGCCGACGTGCCAAAGGCGACGATGGTCAGGCTCACGATCAGCGCAGGCACGCCCAACCGCAGCGACAGGTTCACGGCACCTTTGACCAGGCTGTCACCGGCAAGCAGCAGGATGACGAGGCCCAGCATCGACAGCCCCCAGGGCATCAAAGCGGTCAAGACTTGCCTCCCCGTCCGCAGGCGCACGGCCCGCTGCCGATACGATAGCGTCCGCATTTGCACTTGGCAGATGCCAGCCGCTTGCCGCCCAACCAGTGCAGTTTGCCGAACACGGCAAGCACCGCGATGAACGCGAGAAAGAGCAGGACGATCTTTGACAGCATACCGCGTTACAGCCCGAACTGGGCGTAGGCCGCGCGTTCCTCGACCGAGGCGAACGCATCGTTGACCATCTGGGCGCCAAGCCGTGGCAACAGAGGGCGACGCAGCCCGTAGCGGCGGAAGCGAACCTTTTCGCCGAACCGCTCTTGCAGGATCGGTTTCAGATGTCCGATGCCGTCGATCAAGCCCAGTTCCTTGGCCTTGGCCGCCAGCCAGACCTCACCGGTGAAAAGTTCGGTCTCCGCGTCCAGCTTGTCTCCGCGCCGCGCCTGCACGTGATCGATGAAATTGGTGTGGATGTCCTCAAGCAGGCCCTTCAGACGCGCGACGTCCTCGGGCTTTTCGGGCCGGAACGGGTCCAGCATCGATTTCGATTTTCCCGCCGTGTAGACGCGCCGCTCGACCCCTTGGCGGGCGAGCAGTTCGTGCGCGCCAAAGCTCGCGGAAATAACCCCGATAGACCCCACCACCGAACTGGGATCGGCGTAAATCTCGTCCGCCGCCGCAGCCAGCCAGTAGCCGCCCGATGCGGCGACATCCTCAACAAAGGCGATGACGGGAATGCCCTTTTCTTCGGCCAGACGCCGGATACGCGCCCCGATCAGCGACGATTGCACCGGGCTGCCGCCAGGCGAGTTCACCTCAAGCGCGACCGCCACCGGCTTGCCCTTGGCAAAGGCCTTTTCGATCACACCGGCCAGCGCACGGTCGTTCAACGTGCCGCGCGACCCGCCCGCGATCATGCCCTGCAGGCGGATGATCGCGACGCTCGGATCGGATTTCATAAAGGGGATAAATCGTTTCATTCCAGCCCATGTAGAATGTGCAACGGCCCCAAACAAGGGGCGCCGGTGCTGCATCTCTATTGCCGGATGCGCCAGCCGGTTTTGAAGATCCACCAAATCGCGATCAGGCACAGCCCGGTAAAGGCGGCGATCGCCATCAGCGACGTCAGGATCGGCACATCCGCCACGCCAAAGAACGACCACCGAAAGCCCGAGATCAGGTACACCACCGGGTTGAACATCGAGATCGTCTGCCACACCGGCGGCAGCATCGAGATCGAATAGAACGACCCGCCCAGAAACACGAGCGGGGTGACCACCAGCAGCGGGATCAACTGCAACTGTTCGAAATTGCCCGCCCAGATGCCGATGATAAACCCGAAAAGCGCAAAGCTGACGCAGGTCAGCACGAGGAATGCGATCATCGCCGCCGGATGCGCGATGCTGATGTCGACAAAGAAGAACGACGTGGCCAAGATGATCAGCCCGATAAACATCGCCTTGGTCGCCGCAGCGCCCGCATAGCCCAACACAATCTCGAGGAAGTTCACAGGGGCAGACAACAATTCATAGATCGTGCCGATGAATTTCGGGAAATAGATGCCAAAGGCCGCGTTCGAGATGCCTTGGGTCATCACGGTCAGCATGACCAGCCCCGGCACGATAAACGCGCCATAGCTGACGCCTTCGATCTCCTGGATGCGACTGCCGATGGCAGCGCCAAAGACCACGAAATACAGCGACGTGGACAGCACGGGCGAGATCAGGGATTGCGCAATCGTGCGGAAAAATCGTGACATCTCAAAGACATAGATGGCCTGAATCGCTGCCCAGTTCATACCGCGCCCTCCTGTTCGTGGACCAACGACACAAAGATGTCCTCAAGGCTCGACTGCTTCGTCTCCAGATCGCGCAGCGACAGCCCCGCGGCGGACACCGCCGCCAGCAGGCGCGTGATGCCGGTGCGTTCGGCGCTGGTGTCGTAGGTATAGACAAGGCTTTGCCCCGCCTCACCAAGGCTCAGATCAAACTCCGACAGCGCGTCGGGCACGGCATCCAGCGAGGTGGTCAAGTGCACCTCCAACTGCTTTTTGCCCAGCCGCGCCATCAGCGTGTCCTTTTTCTCAACCAGCAGGATTTCGCCCTTGTTAATCACGGCAATACGGTCTGCGATGGCCTCGGCCTCTTCGATGTAATGCGTGGTCAGGATGGTGGTCACGCCGTCGGCCTTCAGCTGTTCGACGATCTGCCACATGTCCTTGCGCAGCTCGACATCGACACCCGCAGAGGGCTCATCCAGGAACAAAACTTTGGGTTCGTGCGCCAGCGCCTTGGCGATCAGCACCCGGCGTTTCATCCCGCCCGACAGCGCGCGGATCTGGCTGTCGCGCTTGTCGCCCAGCGACAGGCGGTCGAGGATATCCTCGACCTTGCCATCGTTGCGCGGCAGGCCAAACAGCCCGCGCGAAAACCGGACCGAGTTGATCACCTTTTCAAACGGCTCCAGTGCGATTTCCTGCGGCACCAAACCGATCAACCGCCGGGCCGCGCGAAAATCTATCAGGATATCGTTGCCGTCCACCGTCACAGTGCCCGAGGTGGGCCGCGTGATCCCGCAGATGGTCGAAATCAGCGTCGTCTTGCCTGCACCATTGGGGCCCAGCAGAGCGAGGATCTCGCCGTCTTCGATGTCCAGAGACACCGATTTCAGCGCCTCGAACCCGTCATCATAGGCCTTGCGCAGGGAGTGAATGGAAAGAACTGGTGCCATCTTGTGTTCTCGCTACTGCGCCGCGCACCGCTTGGCCAGCGCGGCGGCGCACATTGGGCTGTGCAGGCGCGTCATGCGCTGGACTGGATGATGACCTTGCCGGTGGCTTTGCGCGTCCGCAGCAGCTCCAGCCCCGCGTTCGCCTCGGCCAGCGGCAGCACGTGACTGACATGCGGGCTCAGCTTGCCCTCGGCATACCAGCCAAACAGGGTGGTAAAGCTGTCGATCAGCACCTTGGGGTTCACCTTGGTATAGCCGCCCCAATAGAACCCCAACACGGTGAGGTTCTTCACCAGCAGGTAATTCGCCGCGATCTGCGGCACCTTTCCGCTGGCAAACCCGAGCGGCAGCAACCGCGCCTCGGCGTTGCAAGCGCGCAGGGCCGCATCAAAAAGATCGCCGCCCACCGGGTCATAGACAACATCCGCCCCGCCCAGCGCCTTGACGTCGGCGCGCAGGTCGCAGGTGTCACTGTCCAGCAGATGATCAGCCCCGGCCTGCCGGGCCACCTCCAGCTTCTCGGCCCCCCGGGCGCAGGCAATCACCTCGGCGCCCATCAGCTTGCCCAGTTCCACCGCCGTCAGGCCCACGCCGCCCGATGCGCCCAGCACCAAGAGCCGTTCCCCGGGTTGCAGCCGCGCCTTGTAGTCCAGCCCCACATGGCTGGTGCCATAGGCCACCAGAAACGCCGCCGCATCGACAAAGCTCATGGCATCGGGGATCGGCACGCACTGCTCGGCACGGATGGCGGCAAACTCTGCCAGCCCGCCAAAGCCACCATAGGCGGCAATGCGCTGCCCCGGGGCCAGATGCGACACACCCTCGCCCACGGCCTCGATCGTGCCGGACAGTTCCATGCCTATCACCGCAGGCAGCTGCGGCTTTTCCTGATAGGTCCCCTTCACGATCAGCAGATCGCCAAAGTTCAGCCCGCAGGCCTCCACCTTGACCAGCACCTCACCCGGGCCTGCCACTGGCGTGTCTACGTCTTTCAGGGCCAGAGGCTGGCCCAGTTCCACCAGTTGCATGGCGCGCATGTCGGTGTCTCCGGCTGCTTAGTCTTCGGTCTTGAACATGGCATAACCCACTTGGACCGCGCCGAAAAGCAACCCGTTCGACAGCCACAGCACCACCAATGCCACCCGCACCTCGGGCGATGGGGCCAACGCATCAAAAAACCCTGCGACGTTAAAAATCCACATCAGGGCGATCAGAATGGCCGACAGGGTCAGCCCAATGGCCAGCGCGTTCAGGAACAATCGGGGGATCGGGTTGTTATGCATGGCTGCGGACATAGACGGCAACCGTGCGCAGTCCAGTGCAAGGGCCAGTGCGCGGTGCCTAAAATGCCTCGGGCTGCGCCTCGCGCGCCATGTGATCCAGCACGGCGTTCACGAATTTCGGCTCCTTCCCCTCGGGGAAAAAGGCGCGCGCGACCTCGACATATTCGCTGATGACCACGCGCGGCGGCGTGCCCTTGTCCCGCAACTCGGCACCGGCAGCGCGAAACAGCGCGCGCAAGGTCGGATCGATGCGCGCGATCGGCCATTTCGCGACCAACGCCCGGTCCGTGGCCTGGTCGATGGGCGCCTGGTAGTTCACCGCATCCTCCATCACGCGGCCAAAGTGATCGGGATCGCCTTCGGCCATCTCTTCGCCTTCGTAGATGGCACCAAACCGGTGGTCTTCGAACTCGAGCCGAATGGCATCGACGGTCTGGCCGGTCTGCTCCATCTGGAACAGCGCCTGCACCGCATATAGCCGCGCGGCCGACCGCATTTTGCGTTTCTGATTGCCCGACAGGGTCATGCGATATCCGCCTTTGTCTCGCCGGCCAGGATCGTATCCTCGCCCGCCGGTTTGAACCCGACGCCCTTGCTCTGCGCGTTCCACTTGCGGCTCAGCGCGATCAGGTGCAGCGCCGCCGCCGCAGCCCCGCCGCCCTTGTTCTGGCCCTCGGGATTGGCGCGCACCTCGGCTTGGCCCACGTTTTCCACGGTCAGGATGCCATTGCCGATGCACAGCCCTTGCAAGCCCAGCAGCTGCAGCGCCCGGCTTGAATCATTGCACACCGTCTCGTAATGCGTGGTCTCGCCGCGGATCACGCAGCCCAAGGCGACATAGCCGTCAAAATTCGACATCCGCTCCGAGATGCCGATGGCGGTCGGGATCTCCAACGCGCCGGGCATCTCGATCAGGTCCAACGTGGCGCCCGCCGCCTCGATCTCGGCCTTGGCGCCCGCCACAAGATTGTCGGCAATCGCCTTGTAATAGGGCGATACCACGATCAAGAGCTTGGTGGGCGTGTCAAAGCTGGGGCGATCCAGCACGTGATGCTCGATAGAGGCCATCAGATGTCTCCGGGAATGGGGCGTGTGTCGACGATTTCAAGGTGATAGGCGTCCAGACCCACATAGGTGGTGCGCGGGCTGTTGGTCAGCAGGATCAACCGGGTGATCCCCATATTCGACAGCATCTGCGCGCCCAGTCCGACATTCTTGACCACGCGCGGGCCGTCCTCTTCGGGCTCAAACAGCGACTTGCGCGGCTGCCGGAACAGGCACACAACCCCGCGCCCTTCCTCGGCAATGGCCCGCATGGCTGAAGGCAGCTCACCGTGTGGCTTTGGCCCTAGCCCCAGAATATCGGTCACTTCGTTCAGCGCATGGGTCCGCACCAGCACGGGCGCATCGGTGCTCAGATCGCCCTTGGACAGGGTCACATGCTCGATCCCGTGTGTTTGGTCGGTCCACAACCGCATGTCCCAATCCCCGCCATGTTCCGACGTGATGGTGCGTCGCTCGGTTTCGACCACGAGGTTGTCGTGGCGCCGCCGGTAGGCAATGAGGTCCGAAATCGTGCCGATCTTGAGGCCGTGTTTGGCGGCATAGTCAATGAGCTGATCCAGCCGCGCCATGGTGCCGTCATCGTTCATGATCTCGCAAATCACGCTCGACGGGTAATGCCCGGCCAGCCGCGCCACATCACAGCCCGCTTCGGTGTGCCCCGCCCGCACCAGCACCCCGCCCTTGCGCGCGCGCAGCGGAAACACGTGGCCGGGCGTGGCAATGTCCGCCGCGGTGGCCTGCGGGTTGATCGCCGTGGCAATGGTCAGCGCCCGATCCGCTGCCGAAATCCCGGTCGACACGCCCTCGCGCGCCTCGATCGACACGGTGAAAGCTGTTTCATGCCGCGACGAATTGTGCATCGCCATCATCGGCAGCCCCAGCGCGTCAATCCTCTCGGCCGGCAGCGTCAGGCAGATCAGCCCGCGCCCATGGGTGGCCATGAAATTCACCGCTTCCGGCGTGGCGAAATCGGCAGGAATGATCAGATCGCCCTCGTTCTCGCGATCCTCGTGGTCCACAAGAATGAACATCCGCCCCTGCCGGGCGTCCTCGATGATCTCCTCGATCGGAGAGATCGCGTCAGCCAGGTCGCGCTCAACCGGTCCTGGGGTTTCAAAGGCCATGGGTCACCTCAATCAGCATGCCGCGCCACATAGTCCAAGGCACTGCGCAATACCAGAGCCTGCGTCTCTGACGCAGCACAGCCCACGCCGCAACCTCGCAACGTCAGCCCACCTCCCGCACAAGCAACACCCGCTCATCAATCGCCGAGGGCACGACACGCAGCACGCCCTCAAACACCCCCACGCCACCAGTACACCAGACGGGACACCGCACACCGCATCCCCCTTCTCTGTTTCAAAAAAATCCTCCCCGAAGGGCCGATCCACCACACGCCGCGCAGCCCGCCCCCCTGCGAGCACGCCCGCAACACGCGCCAAAAATCGCGTCAGGCGCAGCCTGTCATCCGGATCACGACATCTCCGCCAGCCGCGCAACATAGCGGGCCAGCGTGTCGATCTCGAGGTTCACCGCATCGCCCATCGCGACATCGCCCCAGGTGGTGACCTCCTTGGTGTGCGGGATGAAGTTGATGCCGAACGCGCGCCCATCAACCTCGTTCACGGTCAGCGACGTACCGTTCAGCGCAACGGACCCCTTGGGCGCGATGAACCGCGCCAGCGCTTCGGGGGCGCGCAGGGTGACCCGGGTGCTGTCGCCCTCGTCTTCGACGCGCACGACCTCCGCCACGCCGTCGACATGTCCCGACACGATGTGCCCGCCCAATTCGTCGCCCACGCGCAGCGCGCGTTCCAGGTTCACCCGGCGGCCGACGCGCCAGGCGCTGAGGTTGGTCTTCGACACCGTCTCGGCACTGACCTGCACCTCGTACCAATCGGGCCCCAGCGCCACCACGGTCAGGCACACCCCGTCCGACGCGATCGACGCGCCCATGTCGATGGCGGACGTGTCATAGGCCGTGGCGATGCGCACCCGCAAATCACCTTCTTCGACCAGCTCCAAAATGGTGCCGACATCGGTGATGATCCCTGTGAACATGGCGCTCTCCTTCTCGCTTGCCCCGCGAGGTAGCGCCGCCGCCCCGGTTCTGCAAGCGCCGCAGGCCTAGTTGAAGTAGCGCTGGAACCCGTTGATCACTGCAGCAAGGCCGTCGTCGCCGACATCCTTGTGCACGACCAATCGCGTGGTGCCGGTGGCCCCGCTCATCCGCACGCCGTGCCGCGCCATGTGCGCGGGCAGATCGGGCGTGACGCCGCCCTCGGGCGTGAAAAAGATCATGTTGGTCGCCTGATCCACCGCGCCATAGGGCCGCAGCGCATCGCCCAGAGCCGCGGCGCGCTGATGATCCTCGCCCAAGCGCGCCACGTTGTGGTCGAGCGCGTGCAGACCTGCAGCGGCCAGGATGCCCACCTGCCGCATGCCGCCGCCCACCATCTTGCGCCAGCGCCGCGCGCGCCCGATCAGGTCCGCAGGCCCCAGCAGCACGGACCCGACAGGCGTGCCCAACCCCTTGGACAGGCACACCGACACCGTGTCGAACATGTCAGCCAGCGCCCGTTCGGGACAGTTCAGGGCCGCCACCGCGTTGAAATAGCGCGCCCCGTCCAGATGCACCGCCAACCCTGCCGCCCGCGCGGCACCGACACTGTCGCCCAGCCGGGTCAGCGGCACCGCTTTGCCGTTGTGGGTGTTTTCCAGACCCACCAGCCGGGTCATCGGCATGTGAAAGTCATCGGGTTTGACGGCGCCGGTGATGTCGCGTGGCTCGAGCGCGCCATCGGCGGCGACGGGCAAGGGATCAATCGCGATCCCGCCCAGAACCGCGGCGTTCATCGCCTCGTAGGTGTGGATGTGGTAGCCGCGCCCGGTCAGGACCTCTTCGCCGCGCGCGCAATGCGACAGCAACGCCAGGAAATTGCTCTGCGTGCCGGAGGTGACAAAAAGCCCCGCCTCCTTGCCCAGCCGCTCGGCCAAGGTGGCTTCGAGCCGCGCGACGGTGGGGTCATCGCCGAACACGTCGTCGCCCACCTCGGCCGCGGCCATGGCCGCACGCATGGCCGCGCAGGGGCGCGTGACCGTGTCACTGCGCAGATCAGCGAGGATGGGTGTGTCGGTGTCGGGGGCGCTGGCGTACTGGGACATGGGCGCCACGTTACGCCCGCCGCGCCCGGACGCAAGGTGCGCCGTGAAGGCGCACCCTACATTTCCAATTTACGGCTGTTCCTTGCCGTCGCCCGAAGGCAGGTTGAAGAAGCTATCGGCGTCGACCAGCGTGTCTTCTTCCTTGTCCTCGTCATCATCCACGGCCAGCGAGAAGGTCTCGAGACCCTCGATCGCGGTCGGGATCTTGGGCTCGGCCTCCATCTCGAGGCTCTGTTCCGTGCTCACCAGCTTGCGACGCTCGTCATCGGACATGACCTCGCCTTCCTTGGCCTTCTTGGCGGCGGCCTTTTGCACCGCGGCATCCAGTTCCGACTGCTTGGTCAGGCCCAGAGCCACCGGATCGACCGGCTGAATGTTCGAGATGTTCCAGTGCGTGCGCTCGCGAATCGACTGGATCGTCGGTTTCGTCGTGCCCACCAGTTTCGAGATCTGGCCATCGGTCAGTTCCGGATGGAACTTGACCAGCCAGTAGATCGCCGCCGGGCGGTCCTGCCGCTTGGACAGCGGGGTGTAGCGCGGGCCGCGTCGCTTTTCCTCGCCCTGGGCGGCAGCGTTGAATTTCAGCGACAGCTTGTGCAGCGGATCCTTTTCGGCGGCGTCGATCTCTTCCTGCGTGAGCTGGTTGTTGGCAATGGGATCAAAGCCTTTGACCCCGGTGGCCACGTCGCCATCGGCGATTCCCTGCACCTCAAGCTCGTGCAGGTCCACGAAATCCGCGATCTGCTTGAAGCTGATCGTGGTGTTGTCCACCAGCCAGACGGCGGTGGCCTTGGCCATCAGCGGTTTTGCCATGTCATGCTCCTTTGCGCATATGTGTCCCGTCGCCTGAAAGGGCGTCCCGGGCGGTGCCGCGGGTGGGTTTCCGTTGTCGGGGAACTTCACGTCGATATAGTCGGCGACGGGAAAAAAGGAAAGCCTTATGCGCGCACTCTTGATCTGGCTGGTTCTGGCGACGCCGCTGGCGGCGCAAAACGTGTCGGGGCAGTTTGACTACTACGTGGCCAGCCTCAGCTGGTCGCCGAACTGGTGCGCGTACGAAGGCGATGCGCGCGGGTCGGACCAGTGTGATGCCCGGCACGACCACGGCTGGATCCTGCACGGGCTCTGGCCGCAGCATCACCGCGGATGGCCGGAATACTGCCGCACCGCCGAACGCCCGCCCAGCCGCGCGATGACCCGCAATATGGCCGACATCATGGGCACCTCGGGCCTCGCGTGGCACCAGTGGAAGAAACATGGGGTGTGCAGCGGGCTGTCGGCGGCGGACTACTATGCCCTGTCGCGCAAGGCCTACGCCCGCATCACGCGGCCGGACGTCTTTCGCAAGCTCGAAGACCCCGTGCGCCTGCCGGCTTCGGTGGTCGAGGACGCGTTCCTGCAGGCCAACCCGGACATGGAGGCCGATGGCATCACCATCACCTGCCGCCAAGGATACATCCAGGAGGCGCGCATCTGCCTGTCGCGCGATCTGGACCCGGTGCCGTGCGGGCGCGATGTAATCAAGGATTGCACGCTGGACCGTGCGCTGTTTGATCCGGTGCGCTGAGCGGATCGGCCGGTTGCGCGGGTTGCGGTGATAGGAGCCTCCGGCGGAGGTATTTTTGGCCAGAAGAAACCAGAACGCCCGCGCCACTCATCCTGTGAGCACCGCGGGCGAAAGGGAAGCGTCGGCTTCTTCTGGCACGGTCATCGGCTCCTCAGCCTGTACCGTGCCACGAGCCTCGCGCATCGTGATAAACAAAGGATGAACGGGGCTTCTTCTGGCTGAAAATACCTGCGCGGCCCGAAGGGCGGGGGCAGCGCCCCCTCGGCGGTTTGGGCGTTAGCCCCCCGCAACCTCCAACACGATCTTGCCGATGTGGCCCGAGCTTTCCATCCGGGTGTGCGCGGCGTGCGCCTCGGTCAGCGGAAAGGCGCTGTCCATCACTGGGGCGATCTGGCCCGTGGACAAGAGCGGCCAGACCTCGCGGCGCAGATCGGCAGCGATGCGCGCCTTGGCCAGATCGCTTTGCGGGCGCAGGGTGCTGCCGGTCATGGTGAGGCGGCGGGTCATCAGCTGGGCAAAGTTCACCTCGGCCTTGGACCCTTGCAGGAACGCGATTTGCACCAGCCGCCCGTCATCGGCCAGCGCCGACAGGTTGCGCGCGATATACGGCCCGCCGACCATGCACAGGATCAGGTTGGCGCGGCCCGCCTCTTTCATCACGGCCACGAAATCCTCGTCGCGGTAGTTGATGGCGCGTTCGGCGCCCAGCGACACGCAAGCGGCGCATTTGTCGTCCGACCCGGCGGTGGCAAAGACGCGCGCGCCGAAATGCGCGGCCAGCTGGATCGCGGTGGTGCCGATGCCCGACGACCCGCCATGGACCAGAATCCGCTCGCCCGCCTGCAGCCCGCCACGGGTGAACACGTTGGACCAGACGGTGAAATACGTCTCGGGCAGGCAAGCGGCTTGCTTGAGGCTCAGGCCCTCGGGCACGGGCAGGCAATGGGCGGCGGGCGTGGCGACGTACTCGGCATATCCGCCACCGGGCAAGAGTGCGCACACGGCGTCGCCCACTTGCCAGTCCGTCACGCCCGCGCCCACCTCGACAACATGGCCCGACGCCTCGAGCCCCGGCAGGTCGGATGCGGTGGGCGGCGGGCTGTAAAGGCCCGCGCGTTGCAGCGCATCGGGGCGGTTCACCCCGGCCCAGGCCACCGCGATCACGACCTCTCCGTGACCCGCGCGCGGGCGAGGTCGGATCACCGCCTGCAGCACCTCCGGCCCGCCGGGGGCATTGATTTCAACGGCGTTCATCGTGTCCAGCATGTGATCTGCTCCTTTGCGCGCACCGTAGCCCCAAACAAATGGAAAAAGGAACCGGGCGCATGGTGATCTTTGCCCTAGGCGTGAACATCGCGATCCTTGTGCCGGTGATCCTCGGGCTGGCGACGGGCGGCATGGACGATGCGTTTGGACCGGCCAGCGATGCGCGGCGCATCCTGACCTGTGTCTACTGCGCCATCGCGGTGCTGAGCGTGGGGCTGATCGCGCTGCATGTGGGCGGGCACCCTTGGGCGCTGCCGATGACGCTGGCGCTATTTGCGATGCAGATCACGTACAAGCTCGGCACGGTCGCGGTGATCGGGCTGGGCAGCCCGGTGGTTGTGACCAACCTCGGCGTGGTGGTGCTGCAGCTTGGCGTGGTCGCCGCGCTGTGGTGGCGCGGGGCGCTGTCACTCGCCGGATGAGGACCAGCTGCCCGGCATCTCGTCGCGGAAATTGCCCGACGGCGCGCGGATCCGCGACAGGATCGCGTTGGGGCCTGCGGCGAGCGCGCTCAGCAGCTTGTTGTCGCGCACATGCGCCTTGGCCTTTTCGATCTGCATGACGTTGTCGATCCGCCGGTCGAGGAAATCCCATGTCGCTTGCCCGTCAAGGCTGTCATCGCCAAGCCAGTAAAGCACGGTGGCCGAATACACGCCCGACAGCGTCGCGCGCTTGGTATACCAGTTCACGTCGTCGGACGTATCACCAAGCGCTGTCCAGATCGCATCCGCCGTGCCCCAGATCAGGCGCGCCCCGTCGCCGGCATGCATCGGCAGCGCAAAAAGTGTGGTGCCCCGGCGCACGACCTCCCTGTCCTCGGCGGCTTCGAGCCGGAACCGCACCGCGGCGGCAACCTTGTCGCGGAACCGTTCGGGCAGGTCCTCGCTCTGAAGCCTTTCGACCATCGCCGCATCGCCGCGCTGATGGAATGCAATCGCCAGATCGACCGCCCCGCGCGGGCACACCGCCCGGGCCAGCGCGCTGTCGATGTCGGTGTCGCGGACCGCGGCGCGAAAGCTGGCCTCGGACCAGCCGTCAAACGGCACGTGCATCAGGATCGCCTCCAAAAGCGCGTCTTTGGTGCTGTCATATTCGGCCATGGTGCATGCTCCTTGGGCGGCGGCTGGGGTACTGGACAATGTAGGATCGCCTTGCTATACGGCCACTTCCTGCAAATCCTTGCAACTCTTATCTAGAAAGGTGGTGACAACCACATGCAGGTTAGCGTTCGCGACAACAATGTCGATCAGGCCCTCCGGGCTCTGAAAAAGAAGCTACAGCGCGAGGGTGTGTTTCGCGAAATGAAGCTCAAGCAGCATTTCGAAAAACCGTCCGAGAAAAAAGCGCGCGAAAAAGCTGAAGCGATCCGCCGTGCCCGGAAACTGGCGCGCAAGAAAGCACAGCGCGAAGGGCTGCTGTAACAGCACCGTTCAACCGAATTTCAAGAAGCCCCCGTCGCGCCCGCGCCGGGGGTTTTCTTTTGCCCGGTGTCGTTTGGTCAGGGCTTGCCCGCGACACCCATGTAGATGATCGCCTTCAGCGGCAGCGGGCCAAAGGTGAAATCGCCGCGCCGGTTGATCCCGCGCGGACCCAGCCCGGTTTGCGGCCCCGGGGTCAGGCCCGCGGCGGTCATAGACCGGGTCAGCTCCCCCGGTTTGATGAACATCTCGGGGTCATGCGTGCCCTTGGGCAACAGCTTCAGGATATCCTCAGCCACCGTGATCGTGGCCAGCCGCGCCAGCGGATTGCGATTGATCGTGTCATAGGCAAAGGTTCCGCCGGGCCGCAGCACGCGCACCACCTCGCGCATGACCTGATCCAGATCAGTGACATGTTCGAGCACGTCCACGCAGACCACGGCGTCGAATGACGCATCGGGATAGGGCAGCTCTTCGCCCACGCCCACGTCATAGCGGATGTCCTGACCCATTTGTGCGGCACGCGCGCGGGCGGCCTCGATGGCTTGGGCCGCGGGGTCGATGCCGGTGACGCGCGCGTCCCGTTCCACCAGCGCTTCGGCCATGAACCCGCCGGCACAGCCGAGGTCCAGCACGTCCTTGCCCGCCCAGTCCACATGCCGGTCGAACCACGCAAGCCGCCCGGGCACGAGGTTCTTGAGCGTCCGCACCCAGCGAATGTCATCGCTCCACCACTGGGCGGCGACGTCGTCATAGATGGTCAGATCGTTACGCATCACGGGGTTCATCGTAGGCGGATCCTTTCAGATGCGGCACGGCATAGGGCACGCGCGCCTTGTAGGCCTCGAACCGGTCGCCGTAGCGGTCGGCAAAGCGGCGTTCTTTCAGCAAGGGCGCCAGCAGGCAATAGGCGGTCAACACCGCCGCCAAGAGCAGCTGGTCCGGCGTCCACACCGGCACGGTCCAAAGCGTCAGCGCAAAGGACACGTAGATCGGCTGCCGGATCACGCGGAACAGGCCCGTGACCGGCATGTCGGGAAAGACCGGTTTGACGTTCTGCGCCAGCGACATCCACCCCAGCGCGCCCGATTGCACCTCTGCCCCTGCGTCATAGCTGGCCTTGATCAGCAGCAACCACGCCGTCGCGTACAGCACGCAGATGATCCAGAACACGACCCCCTCGGCCTGCCACCAGATCACACCCGACGGCGTCCACAGCAGAAACAGCAGCGCCAGCTGCACCGACGCGATGATCGCATAGCTCGTTGTGCCAAGCGTGCGGGCGTATTTTTCGGGGGCGATGAGGTTCAGCAGCTTGCCACCCCGCTTGGTCAGCAGGAAGGAATGCAACAGCGGGAACTGCAGCACCAGCACCAGATTGGCGAGGTAGGACCACGGCGCGGGCACGCGGCCAAAGCTCTGGCTCATCCCGAAAAACATCGCCCAGATCATCGCGCCCACGGCCAGCGCAAAGATCGCATGGCACACGATGCCATAGGCAAAGGCGACGGCAATGCGCCGCTTGCCCGGCGGCGGGCGCAAGGTGCCCAGAGCCAGGTTCAAAAGGCGGATCAGCGGTGTGTCGTTCTGTGACATGGGCAGGGAGTTAGCGCGATTTGGCAGCGGTAAAGCGATCC
>JBCBCR010000046.1:0-17842 GCA_038530495.1 Pseudomonadota bacterium
GATCCTGTTCCGCTTTACGCATTGATCCGGTCACGGTGGGGGTACATCCTGCTGGATGCGGATGGGGTGCGCACGGTGTTGGGGCAGATCACTGTTGGTGGTAAGAGCATCTGGCCGTTAGCGCGGCGTGTGGCAAAGGGTCGGGCTGTGCCGCCGCTACTCGGGTGGATGTTGCGGCGCGCTGGGCTGTCTGGGTGTCACTACATCAACGTGGGCCATTCGAACCTGACGTTGCGGGTTTTGGCCACTTTGCGCACACTCAACGCGCATATTGCGGTGCTGATCCACGACGTGATCCCGTTGGAATTCCCGCAATACCAGCGCGAAGGCACGTCGGCGAAATTTGCCGCGATGTTGGGGCGTGTGGCTGCACATGCCGATCTGATCATCTACAATTCGGCAGACACCCAAACACGCGCCCGCCAGCATATGAAACGCGATGTGCCGTCAATTGTTGCGCATCTGGGAACAGACTTGCCCGCGCCTGATCCGGGGCTGGAGGTGCCATCTCCGCCCTATTTCGTCTGCGTCGGCACCATTGAGCCGCGTAAAAATCATGCTTTCCTGCTCGATCTTTGGGATGAGATGGGCGTTGATGCCCCGCCTTTGGTGATTGCCGGCAACCGCGGTTGGAACAACGACGCCGTCTTTGCCCGTCTCGATGCCCTGGGCCCCGGGTCGCGAATCATCGAACGGAATGGATTGAGCGACGCGCAGATTACAGCGTTGATCGCGCGGGCCAACGGGTTGCTTTTCCCGTCCTTCGCTGAGGGCTACGGCCTGCCCGCGGTGGAGGCGGCGGCGCTGGGCACACCGGTCGTCGCCAATGATCTGCCGGTTTACCGCGAGGTGCTGGGCGACATTCCCATTTACGCAAGCGTTTCCGATCGTTATCTGTGGATAAACAAGGTCAGAGCACTGGCCGAAACGGCGCGCGATGAGGCGACCCAAAAGCAGTACATGCCCCCCACTTGGGCGGATCACTTCAAGACTGTCTTAAGGTTAACCTGATAGCGCACCGACAGCTGCAATTTCGCAGCGGGTAGAGGACGGGATGATTTGGGCGCGTTGCAGTCATATCGGCTGAGGCTCCAGCGCAAGCGATGGCGTATACGCGCCTTTCGCAAGCGTCGTGAATTGCGTGCTCTGACCGACCGCACCAAGGACATTCACCCCACCGATCTGTTATGCTTTGTCACGCTGCGCAACGAGGCGGTGCGCCTTCCTTATTTCCTCGAATACTACCGCGATATGGGGATCAATCATTTCCTGATCGTGGACAATGACAGCAACGATGGATCCACCGACTACCTTGCCGCGCAGCCGGATGTGTCGCTGTGGCATACCAAAGCGAGCTACAAGCGTTCGCGGTTCGGGGTCGATTGGCTGAACTGGTTGCAGTTGAAATATGCCCACGGCCACTGGGCGCTGACGGTCGATGCGGATGAGTTCCTGATCTACCCGTTCTGCGACACACGGCCCTTGCGCGCGTTGACCGATTGGCTCGACGCATCGTCGATCCGGTCGTTTTCGGCGATGCTCTTGGACATGTACCCCAAGGGGCGGCTGGACGCGCAGCCGTACCGGCCGGGGCAAGACCCGCTTGAGATCGCCAGCTGGTTCGACAGCGGCAATTACACGATCTCGCGCAACAAACGGTTCGGGAATCTGTGGATTCAGGGCGGCCCGCGGGCGCGGGTGTTTTTCTCGGATAAACCGGAAAAGGCGCCAGCGCTGAACAAGATCCCACTGGTCAAATGGGACCGTCGCTATGCCTATGTGTCGTCGACCCACATGCTGCTGCCGCGCGGCCTGAACCTTGTCTATGACGAATGGGGTGGGGAAAAGGCGTCGGGCGTTCTGCTGCATGCCAAGTTCCTTGATACGTTCACCGCTAAAGCAGCCGAAGAATTGACGCGCAAGCAGCACTATGCCGCCTCGGTCGAATACAAGGCCTACGCCGCAACCATGCGCGATGACCCGGACTTGTGGTGCAAATGGTCCGAGAAATACATCAACTGGCGCCAGCTTGAGATTCTCGGCCTGATGTCCAAGGGGAACTGGGCATGAGCGTCGGGATCGTGATGCTGGTGCACACCGCGCTGGACCGCGCGGAACAGGCGGCGCGGCACTGGGCGGCGGGCGGATGCCCGATTGTCATCCATGTGGACGCAAACGTTCCGCGCAAAACCTACACCGCATTTGCCAAGGCTCTCGCCGATGTGGCGATCATCCGGTTTTCGCGGCGCTTCCGTTGTGAGTGGGGCACATGGGGTATCGTTGCGGCCAGCCAGGCAGCTTCGGAAATGATGCTGCGTGAGTTTGAAAGTGTGCGCCACGTTTATCTTGCCTCGGGATCGTGCCTGCCGCTGCGCCCGGTCGAAGAACTGGTGGAATACCTTGGCGCGCGCCCGCGTACCGATTTTATAGAAAGTGCGACGACATCCGATGTGCCCTGGACAGTCGGCGGTCTGGACGAGGAACGATTCACGCTGCGGTTCCCGTTTTCCTGGAAACGACAACGGTTCTTCTTTGACCGTTTCGTGGCTTTGCAGCGTAGGGTCGGATACCGGCGCAAGCTTCCGAATGGGATTGTTCCGCACATGGGTAGCCAGTGGTGGTGCCTCACGCGACAGACGCTGTCGGCCATCCTGCAGGGGCCGGACCGCGCGGAATACGATCGTTACTTCCGACAGGTCTGGATCCCGGATGAAAGCTACTACCAAACGCTGGCCCGCCAGTTTTCCACCAACATAGAAAGCCGATCGTTGACCCTGTCCAAGTTCGATTTTCAGGGCAAACCGCACATTTTTTACGACGATCACCTTCAATTGCTGCGCCGCTCGGACTGTTTTGTGGCGCGCAAGATCTGGCCACATGCCAACCGTTTGTACGACGCGTTCCTGACCGATCCGGCCGGTGCGATGAAACGCACCGAACCCAACCCGGGCAAGATCGACCGCATCTTTGCCAAAGCTGTTGATCGCCGAACGCGCGGGCGGCCAGGGCTGTATATGCAAAGCCGATTTCCCAACGAAGACTGGGAAAACGGGGTGACCGCAGCGCCTTATTCGGTGTTCCAGGGCTTTACCGAGATTTTCGAGAATTTCGAACCGTGGCTGGCCAAGGCGACCGGGGCCCGGGTGCACGGGCACATCTTTGGCCCGGACCGGGTGCATTTTGCCGACGGCCAAAGCAACATTAACGGTGCGCTGGGCGACAGCGCGATTGCGCGCGATTATAATCCGCGTGGGTTCCTGACGAACCTGATTTGGAATACGCGCGGCGAACGGCAGTGTTTCCAATATGGCCCCACCGACAATCAGGATGTGTCGTGGCGTATGTCCAAGGACCCCAATGCGCAGATTTCGGTGATCTCGGGCGCGTGGGCGGTGCCATTGTTCCGGTCAAACCGGAATTTCATGGACATCCGCAAAGAGGCCGCGCGCCTGCAGAAAATCGAAAGTGAGCATCTGAACGTGCTTCGGTCACCCTATTCCAAGGCGCGCATTCGCATCTGGACGATGGCTGAGTTCGTTGAGGCACCGATGGAGCCGCTGCAGAGCATTCTGGACGAGATCGGCCATTTCCAGGCGCGTCGCCTGTCCGAAGTGCCCAAGATGGTTGACCTCAAAGGCTTTGGACAGTTCCTGCAAAACCTCAAGAACCAGGGGATGCACCCGTATCTCATGGGCGATTTTCCTGTCGCGTTGGGGCACGAGCATGCCCCGACGCCGCCCCGCAAACCTTATCTGGTGCGATAATTCACGATGCCGCAATTTGACTATTTCGTGGTTTTTGCCGAGATGCGCACAGGGTCGAATTTTCTCGAAACCAATCTGAACGCGTTTGACGGGCTGGCCTGTCTGGGTGAGGCGTTCAACCCGCATTTTATCGGGTATCCGACGCACACCGACATCCTCGGGGTGACGCAGGATGCTCGGGATGAGGACCCAAAGGTGCTGTTGCGCGCCTTCAAGAAAGCGCCAGAGCTGAGCGGGTTTCGCTATTTTCACGACCACGATCCTCGCGTGTTCGACAAGGTGATGGATAACCCGAAATGCGCCAAGATCATCCTGACCCGCAATCCGGTCGACAGTTACGTGTCATGGAAGATCGCCACCGCCACCGGGCAATGGAAGCTGACCGACGCCAAGGCGCGCAAGGATGGCAAGGCCGAATTCGACGTCGAAGAGTTTCAGGATCACCTGACCAAATTGCAGGAATTCCAGGTTACCCTGCTCAATCGTTTGCAAGTGTCTGGGCAGACGGCGTTCTATGTCTCGTACGAGGATCTGCAGAGCGTCGAGGTCATGAACGGCCTTGCTGCGTGGCTGGGCGTGCCCGCGCAGCTTGATGCGCTGGACAAGACGCTGAAGGTGCAAAACCCCGCCGCGTTGTCGGAAAAGGTCAGCAACTTTGGCCAGATGCAAGAGGCGCTCAGCAGGCTGGATCGATTTGACCTGACCCGAACGCCGAATTTTGAACCGCGGCGCGGTGCGGCGGTGCCGACTTATTTTGCATGCAGCACTGCGCGGTTGGTCTACTTGCCGGTGCGCGGTGGGCTGCAGGATCCGGTGGAGGAATGGATGCGCCATCTCGACCGCTTGGGCGGGGCGAACCTGCAATCCAAGCTGTCGCAAGGCAATCTGCGCGACTGGATGCGTGAGCATCCGGGACACCGTCGGTTTTCGGTGCTGCGGCATCCGGTGGCGCGGGCCCATACCGTGTTTTGCACCCGTGTGCTGAACACCGGCAAGGGGGGCTATGGCGGCATTCGCGCGACGCTCGCGCGCCGGTACAAGCTGCCGCTGCCAGATGATCCGATGGACCAAAGCTATGACAAGGTTGCACACCGCGCAGCGTTTGCCGCCTTCCTAAGCTTTCTCAAGGCCAACATCGCAGGTCAAACGGCCATCCGCGTGGACCCGGATTGGGCCACCCAAAGCAAAATCATCGAAGGGTTTTCCGAGTTCGCATTGCCCGACATGCTGATCCGCGAGGATCAGTTGCAATCAGAGTTGGTCCGTTTGACCGATACGCAAGGCATCAAGAAAGTCCCGTCCCTGCCCGACCGCGCGGCGGACGCTCCATTTGCACTGGTCGAGATTTACGACGCTGAAATTGAAAAGCTGTGTCGCGGCGCTTATGGCCGCGACTACGTCACGTTCGGGTTCGAGGATTGGACCCCAGGCTAGGCGGCTTGTGCCGACTGCCCTTCGCACAGAATGGTGTACAGCGTTGCGCTGTCACGGTTGGCGCGCAGTTTGGCGCACAGCGTTTGTTCGCGCAGGGTGCGTGACACCAGGGCCAGGGCTTTCAGATGCTCCACGCCCGCATCCTCGGGGGCAAAAAGCCCAAAGGCGAGATCGACCGGCTGGCGGTCTACGGCGTCGAAATCAATGGGCTTTTCCAGCAGGACAAAAACACCCATCACCTGCGAGATGCCGTCGAGCCGCGCGTGTGGCAGCGCCACGCCGTGGCCCACACCGGTGGGTCCCAGCGCCTCTCGTGCCGTCAACGCTTCGACCACTTGCGTGGCATCGACGTCGTTGGCTTGGGCCATCAGATCGCCGATGCTTTGCAGCAACCGCTTTTTCGAGGTTGCAGATGAAAGCACCTTGACCGCTTCCGGTTTCAGAAGTGTTTCGAAATCCATTTGTCTCGCTTTACTGGTGCCTGCTCCGGGCCCCTACCATTACGGATCAATCCAACCGATATTACCGTCGTCGCGGCGGTAAACCACGTTCAGTCCGTCTTTTCCCTCGTTGCGGAACACCAAAACCGGTGCGCCTGCCAATTCCATTTGCATAACCGCTTCACCAACCGACAAAGACGGGATCTTGGTCTCCATCTCGGCGACGATGATAGGCTGCAGTGTGTCGGGCTCCGATTCTTCGGAATTCGCGTCTGCCGCGAGGATATACGAGGCCGCGCCCGACAGTTCAACAGGTTGCGCACGTTCCTTGTGATGATCTTTCAGGCGTCGTTTGTATCGGCGCAATTGCTTGTCCATCTTTTCGGAACACGCGTCAAAAGCAGCATAGATTTCAGTGGCATGCGCCTTGGCTTGCGCGGTCAGGCCGGTCGACAGATGCACTGTGGCTTCGCAGACATATTCGTGCGCCGACTTGGAAAAGATCACCTGCGCGCTGGTCGGGCGTCCTGCATATTTCTCGACCACGCTGCCCAATTCGTTGCGCACGTGGGTTTGCAGGGCTTCGCCTATGTCGATCTGTTTGCCGCTGATTGTGTATTGCAATGCTTTCTCCTTCATTGGGCCAGAACAAGCAAAGACACAACTATCGCGGGAGGCGCGACAAGTGTCTTAGCTGTTCAGGAGGGCCGCTTCGATGCTCATTCCGTAGGCTGTCGGATCTGTCCGTTGCCAATATTGAATGGAATGTCGCTGCGCGCAGGCCATGCTTTATTGCACGCCAGAACGGGCCTGTCTGTCAATGAAAAGCGACGCAGGCGGCGTCACGAAATGCGGAAATTGTCGCCCAAGTAGACGCGGCGCACGTTTTCATTTTCCACCACGTCTTTGGGTGTGCCGGCCATAAGTACTTGACCATCATGCAGAATATACGCCCGGTCGACGATCTCGAGAGTTTCGCGCACGTTGTGATCGGTGATCAAAACGCCGATCCCGCGCGTCTTGAGATCAGACACCAGTGCCCGGATATCCCCGACGGAAATCGGATCGACACCGGCAAAGGGTTCGTCCAGCAGAAGGTATTTCGGGTTCGCCGCCAGGGATCGAGCAATCTCGACCCGGCGTCGCTCACCACCGGACAGGGCCAGCGCAGGCGCGCGCCGCAGGTGTTCGATGGAAAACTCGCTCAGCAATTCTTCAAGCCGTTCGCGCCGCTTGTGTCGATCGGGTTCGGTAATGTCGAGGATCGCGAGAATGTTTGCCTCGACCGATAGGCCGCGAAAGATGCTCATTTCCTGTGGTAGATAGCCGATGCCCATTTGCGCCCTGCGATACATTGGCAGGGCGGTGACATCGGTGCCGTCAATCTCGACCTTGCCGCCTTCGGGGCTCACCAGCCCGGCAATGGCGTAGAAAGTCGTCGTCTTGCCCGACCCGTTCGGGCCCAGCAAAGCCACGACTTCACCGCGGCTCAATTCCATCGAGAAATCGCGGATCACCAGCTTCTTCCGGTAGGACTTGCGCAGCTTGGATATTCGCAATCCACCGCTTGTATCGGCCAGTTTGAGGTCGGGTTTGGCCATCAATTGTTGCCCGATTGCAGGATGGTCTTGACCCGGCCCTGCATGCGCGCAGTGCCATCGTCAAGGTTCACGGTCATGCGTTCGGCGCTGAGCGCGCTTTGACCCTGGGCCAGCAGCACGTTGCCTGTCATCACGATGACACCGTCTGACACGCTGTAATCGGCGCGCTGCGCCTCGGCCGCGTCGGGACCCGAGACCAAAGTGACACCACCGGTTGCTTCCATGCGTTCGATGCCGGTCTGCCCTTCGGTATAGACGACCAAAACGCGCGGTGCGGACAGGCGCATTTCACCCTGTCCGATGACAACATTGCCCGTAAATGTCGCCTGACCCGTCGCCTGATCCACCGCCAATTCGTCAGCGGTGACCTCGACCGGAGCATCCATGTCTTGCTGAATCGCGCCAAAGGCGACGTTGGTACCTTGCGCGAATGCTGGAACGCTGAAACTCAGTGCGGCCAAGAGGGCGAGGGCTCGGAATGGGGTCACGTCAAATCACTCTTCGCTGCTTTTGGGATCGTATACCAATTTCACACCGTCTGTGAAAACGAAATGGGCGTTGGGGGCTTCACCTCGTTGTTCCATACGCATTTGACCGGATGATAGGCGGCCCAAAGGGCCTGTTGCCGTGATCTCGGGCGTGGCGAGGGTCATTCGGTCAAGATCGGCGGTCAGGGAATCAGTGTTCATTTCCATTCCTGTGGAGGTCGTGATCACCACGTTGCCCACCAGTTCGGATGTCGAGCGGGTCATGTCAAATTGCCCACGGTCGGAAGTCAGCAGAACGCGGGTTCCTGATACCAGATCGATTTGCGCGGACAGTTCAGTGACATCGCTGGTCATATTCTGGCCGGTGCGCAGTGTTCCGGCCTCGACCATCACCCTGTCGCCGCTTTCCGTTGCGCCGGAAAAGAACGGTCCGGTGATCTGTTCCCCCTGAATCCGACGGGTCACCTCACCCTCCGCAAAGGGGATCGCCGCGACCGGATCGGTGTTGCGCGAAAACAGGAACAACGTGGATAGCAGGGCCAGTGCCGTCAGCGGCAGCAGCACCTTCAGCCAAGCGACCAAGCGCGAATAACCGTCCATCTGTTGTCCTTTGACCGCCCTGCGCGGCCTAACCCAGTCCCACGCGCAGGCAGTCGTGGATGTGCAGGATGCCTGCCGGTGCCCCATCACCGTTTTGATCGACCGCAAAGACGCATGTGATCTTGCGCGCGTTCATCAGCGCCATAGCTTCTTGCGCCAGCGCCCCCGGTGCGATCGTTGTCGGAGACGTGGTCATCACGTCCGACGCTTTCAAGTCCAGAAGCCCGGCCATGTGTCGGCGCAAGTCACCGTCGGTGATGATCCCAACCAGCGCGCCTGCGGGATCAAGCACCCCGACAACGCCCAGGCTCTTTTGACTGATTTCGATCAGGGCGTCGGGCATTGGCGTGTCTTGGGTAACCAGCGGCATTTCTGCATCTGCGTGCATCAGGTCTGACACCCGGGCCAGTTGCGCGCCCAGCTTGCCGCCGGGATGGAAGTCGCGAAAATGTTCGGCGGTAAACGATCTGTGCCGCATCAGCACGACTGCAAGCGCATCCCCCATCGCCAACGACATCGTGGTCGAATTGGTCGGCACAACGCCGGTTCCACAGGCTTCACCCAGATCGGGCAGCGGCAGCACCACATCTGACTGTGCGCCCAGAGTACTGCCCGGCGCTTTGGTCATTCCGATCAGCGGGATGCCAACGCGGCGCGCAAAGGTGATCAAGTGGCTCAACTCCGGCGCCTCGCCCGAATTGGAGATCGCCAGCACCACGTCATCGCGGGTGACCATGCCCAGATCGCCGTGGTTCGCTTCGGCCGGGTGCACGAACTGCGCGGGTGTACCGGTGCTGGCCAGCGTTGCGGCAATCTTGCGGGCGATGTGGCCCGATTTTCCGATGCCAGTGACGATCACGCGTCCCTTGGTGCCCAAGAGCAAGCTGACGGCGGTGTCAAACCGGTCATCCAGCGCCCCAGCGAGCGTCCGCAATGCCTGCGCTTCGGTTTCGATGACAGTGCGCGCGATATCCAGGACGTCGGCGGTCATGAATGTGCAAAAATGTCGGTGTCGGGCCACCCGGCCAGGTCAAGCCGCGCGCGCATGGGCAAAAAGTCGAAACAGGCTTGGGCCATGTCGCTGCGCCCCTCGCGTGCCAACCGTTCATCCAGCGCCTCGCGCAAGCGGTGAAGATAAAGCACGTCAGATGCCGCATAATCCAGCTGCGCCTCGCTCAACTCTGGCGCGCCCCAGTCACTGGATTGTTGCTGTTTCGAAATGTCGACACCCAGAAGTTCCTGCAGCAGGTTCTTGAGCCCGTGCCGGTCGGTGTAGGTGCGGATCAGGCGGCTGGCGATCTTGGTGCAGTAGACCGGCGCGGTGACCACGCCAAAGGCATTCAGCATCGCGGCAATGTCGAAACGGCCATAGTGAAAGATCTTCAGCACTTGCGGATCGGTTAGCAGCCGACAAAGGTTGGGTGCATCGGTCTGACCGATACCCACCTGCACCATGTGCGCATTGCCGTCGCCGCTGCTCAACTGCACCACGCACAGGCGGTCGCGGTGCGGGTTCAGCCCCATGGTTTCGCAGTCAATGGCCACCACCGGGCCAAGGTCGAGATCAGCGGGCAGGTCGCCCTTGTGCAGGTGATTTGTCATGGCGCCCCTATAACGCGCGCCGCGTGACGGGGGAAGCGTGGTTTAGCGCGGATTGAGGTCATCGGGATCAGGACGTTCCAGCCGTGCCAGAAGGTCGATGACCATGTCGCGTGCGACGTGCCCGGCCCAATCTCGGCTATGAGCAGCACGCGGCAGCAACGCATGCTTCAGCGCAAGGCGCCGCCAGTTGTGCACAATCAACACGCGCAAGGCTGCGCGGTGCAGCGGATCCTGCCTTGTGTTCAATGGCAATGCCGCGATGTCGCGCAACACGGCCTGCAGGCCTGTGTAACCGTCCTGTAGTACGGCCGTTTCAACCTGTGCACCAATCCACGCCGGTGTGTCCGAACCTTCAAGCCGCATTGCCCTGGCTGGCAATGGAACGGTGCGCGGCGCTGCAAACAACCGCGGTGCTACCGGAGCGAAATCCGCTGTTCCGGGTGGCGATGTGTCGGGCGGAAGCAGAAAAAACGCCACGTCGTCCGGGTCGGGCGCTGGGCCGTATATCTTCGGCCGCGCGGCCTCACTGTCGGCTTGCGCCTTGGGGCTGAGCGCGTGCTGACTGTGCCGCCCGACCTTTTCCGAGATGACCCAGCCATCACCGCGCAATCGGTGCAGGGCGACACGCGTCGCTTCGGGTTTGATCCCGATCTCGGACATGAGCGCGGTCAACGCGGGCCCCACGATAGGCCGATCCGGTGCAAGATCGCCGAACACAGTCACCAGAACGGACCAGACCCGCAGCGGGCCAAGCGCTGTCAGCGCATCAAGGCTGGCGCGATAGGGATCAGTAAGCATTCATCGTCAGCAGATCATATTCCGCCACCTGCGTGTCGTACTGATTGTACAGTTCCACCTGCCAACGCACCTCTCCATACGCATCCGTGCGCCGTTTCTTTGCCTTGACGGTCAGATGCACATGGATGCTGTCCCCGGGCGATACTGGCGTCATGAATCGCAGGTTGTCGAGGCCGGTATTGGCCAGCACCGGTCCCGGATCGGGTTGCACAAACAGGCCCGCCGCAAAGCTGAGCAGCAAGTAACCGTGCGCGACGCGACCTGGGAAGAACGGGTTTGCGGCAGCGGCGTCTTCGTCCATGTGGGCATAGAACGTGTCGCCCGTGAAATGGGCAAAGGTTTCGATATCCTCGAGCGTCACCTGCCGCGCTGGGGTGATCAGCGTGTCGCCAATATCAAGATCGCCGAACGGGCGTGTAAATGGGTGCGGTTTCGTCGCGTCTGTGGTGGCGCCTTTGACATGCGTTCCGCCAATCGCACTCAGGATATCAGGACTGCCCTGCACGGCAGTGCGTTGCATGTAGTGCAGCACTGCGCGGATGCCGCCCAGCTCCTCGCCGCCGCCCGCGCGCCCCGGTCCGCCATGCACCATGTGCGGCAGCGGCGCCCCGTGTCCTGTTGCGTCCTCCATACTGTCCCGATTGTTGAAATAAAGCCTGCCGTGATACGCGGCAGACGCCATGGTGAGGTCGCGCGCAAAGCCTGGGTCTTGGGTGAAGACCGACGCAACCAATGCACCGCCTCCGCGGTTCATCAGATCGGCGGCGTGACCGACGTCGCGGTACGCGTTCCGGTTGCCCAATATGTTCCGCCGGTTCTTTGCCGAAGGCGCGTTCAACGCGGCCTTTGTGCCGATGTTTTCGGCGCGGGTGAAAGACCCCGAGGCCGCTGTCACGTTCGGGCGCGATGCGCTGAACGGGTTGGCGCTGGTGACGCTGGCGCTGACCGGCGTTGCGATGGTGTTCATGCCCGCGCTCGTGTGGGCGACCGCCGGTGGGTTTGACGACACGCGGTTCGATCTGACCGTGGGCTACGGCCGGATCATGTTCCCCTACATCTTCTTCATGTCGCTGTCGGCGCTGTTTTCCGGTGTGCTGAATGCGTCGGGGCGGTTTGCGGCAGCGGCGGCAGCGCCTGTGCTGCTGAATGTCTTTGTGATCGTGGCGATGGGGGCGGCTTGGGCCCTGGGGTCCGAGGTGATCACGTGGCTGATCTGGACCATTCCGGTGGCCGGTGTCGCGCAGCTGTCACTGACCTGGGGGGCGGCGGCGCGCGCGGGGTTTGCGCTGCGCCCCGGGCTGCCGCGCTGGACACCAGAGATGCGCACGCTGGTGCGTACGGCGATCCCGGCGGCGCTGGCAACGGGCGTGATGCAGATCAACCTTGTCGTCGGTCAACTGGTGGCCAGCCAGTATGACAACGCAGTCAGCTGGCTATTTGCGGCGGACCGGCTGTACCAATTGCCGCTGGGCGTCGTGGGGATTGCGGTTGGCATCGTGCTGTTGCCTGAATTGACCCGGCGGCTGACCGATGATGATCGCGCTGGCGCGCGCGACGCGTATTCACGCGCCTCCGAGTTTGCCATGGCGCTGACCTTGCCGTCAGCGGTGATGCTGGTGGTCATGCCGCTGCCACTGGTGTCAGTGTTGTTCCAACGCGGGGCTACGGGCGCTGACGACGCCGCAGCGATTGCCGTGGCCGTCGCGATTTATGGGCTCGGGTTGCCTGCGTTCGTGCTGCAGAAGGTGGTGCAGCCGCAGTACTTTGCCCGCGGCGACACGCGGCGGCCGTTTCACTATGCGTTGGGCGCGATGGTGGTGAATGCCGCGGTGGCGATTGGTCTGGCTCCGGTCGTGGGCTGGATAGCGCCGGCCATTGCCACGACGCTGGCGGGATGGGCGATGCTGGGGCTGTTGTACCTTGGCCTGCGCGGCATGGGGGATGCGGTGCAGGTCGATGACCGGTATCGCAGGCGGCTGCCGCGGATCGCGCTGGCCGCGGCGATCATGGGCGTGGTGCTGTGGTTTGCGGCAACCGCCCTGAAACCCGCGCTTGGCACAGACGGGGTGCGGTATCTCGCACTTGCCGGGCTGATTGTGCTGGCTGGATTGAGCTTTTTTGGCGCTGCGCACCTGTTGGGTGGTGTGCCTTTGTCGGATTTGCGTCGGTCGGTGCGGCGCTAGTCGCGCCGCAGTGCCGCCAATAGCCGGGACATCCCACCGGGCATGACAAAGGCTGCGATGGCAAAACCGGTGGCTGCCCCCGTCAGTTCGGCCACCCACACATAGTCTGGCGCGCTGCCGGTAAAGGCAAAGAGCACCGCAAAAAGCAGTTGCAGACCCATCAGGATCCCGATGAGCATGAAAGCCTGTGCCTGCGGGCCGCCGGTGACAGCCTGTTTCTGCCAATAGAGGAAGGTAAAGGTCCCGATCAGCCCGTAAGCCCCGGGATAGGCCCCGGCGAGCCATGATTGCGCCGTGGTCAGCCCCATCACCAGCGCGCCCACGACCGAACACAGCATGAAGATCAGCCAGACCGCGGCGCCGCCCATCACCTCGCCGACCAGCTTGCCCATGGCCAGCAGGATGACACCCGCGATTAGAACACCGGTGAAGCTGCCCGCCACAAAGGGATAAGTGATAAAGCGCAGCATGTGGTCCCACAGGATCACGCCGTTTTCGAGCATGAAGTCGAAAGCCTGCCCTGAGAATGCGTAGGTGTTGAGAGCCTCGAGCCGCCAGCCGATGGCAGCGGGACCGCCGACCACGCCTGCCTCACCCAGTGAAAAGATCGCTTCGGGCACTGCGATCGCGGCAAAAAGCAGCCACACCAGCGGCGGCAACGGGTTCACGGGGCTGGGATCGTGATGGGTCATCGTGGGCCTGCTTGACGCTATATGGCGGCCCAAGTAAGCCAAGCGCGCGAAAATGCCCAGAGGTCGTTATGCCCACATCCGAATTCACCCCCCGCGTCTTCTCCGGTATTCAGCCGTCGGGGGGGCTGACGCTGGGCAATTACCTTGGCGCGCTCAAGCGGTTCGTGGACATGCAGAACGCAGGCGATTTCGAGACGGTGTACTGCATGGTCGATCTGCACGCGATCACGCAGGAACTCGTGCGGCCCGATCTGGGCAACCTGACACGTGAGTTGGCGGCAGGGTTCATCGCATCCGGTATCGATCCAGGAAAATCCATCCTGATCAACCAGAGCCAGGTGCCAGAGCACGCGCAGCTGGCATGGCTGTTCAACTGCGTGGCGCGCATGGGCTGGATGCAGCGCATGACGCAGTTCAAGGACAAGGCGGGCAAGAACACGCAAAATGTGTCGCTGGGCCTGTTTTCCTACCCGTCGCTGATGGCGGCGGACATCCTCGTCTATCATGCCACTCATGTACCGGTGGGCGATGATCAGAAGCAGCACCTCGAACTGACGCGCGACATCGCGATCAAGTTCAATCATGATTTCGGCGTCGACTTTTTTCCGGTGATCGAACCGGTGATCGAAGGGGCCGCTACGCGGGTCATGTCGCTGCGCGACGGGTCCAAGAAAATGTCGAAATCCGATCCGTCGGATGCCAGCCGCATCAACATGACCGACGACGCCGACACCATCGCCAAGAAGATCCGCAAGGCCAAGACTGACCCCGATGCCTTGCCCTCCGAGGCGGCGGGGCTTGAGGACCGCCCCGAGGCGCGCAACCTTGTCAACATCTACGCCGCCCTAGCCGACAGCAGCGTGGACGACGTGTTGACCGAATTTGGCGGGGCTCAGTTTGGCACGTTTAAGCCGGCGCTTGCCGATCTGGCCGTGGCCAAGATGTCGCCGATCTCGGCCGAGATGGCGCGATTGATGAACGACCCGGCAGAGATCGATCGCATCCTTGCCCGCGGGGCGGAGCAGGCGCGCGAAATCACCGCGCCGATCCTGAAACGCACCTACGAGATCGTCGGATTGGTGAGTGCCTGACCCGGGTCAGGGAATCGGTGTAAAAACCGGTTTACTTGTGGTAGCGTCACCCTAGATGGGCACTTGATGTGTTGAACGGCCGCGCCTCAGCGCGCCTGACATTTGTCAGTGTAGGCCGATCCGTTCGTCATCGCGAACCAGATGCCGGCGCGCCCGGCGCAACGATGATGCAACAAAGGTATATGCACCATGACCAAGGTTATTACTCGCTTTTTCGAGAGCGCAGCGCAGGCGCGTTCGGCCCGCAAGGAATTGATCAACCGACAGAATGCGTCGCCGCGGATCGTCAAGCTGTTTGAAAACGCCGACGGGCTGGCCGAACGACTGACCGCTGCCAATGTCGACGCGCCCACGGCGCAGGCCTATGCCGCGCGGATGGGGTCGGGCGGTGCGGTGCTGATGGTGCTGGCAGGCTACAAGCCCCTTGGCATTGCCCAGATCGCGCGTGATGCGATGGCGGCTGCCGGTGCGGTCGATATGGGTGGTCTCGACGAGGAGATTTATGTCGATGACGTGCAGCGTGACACGCGTAGCATCCTGGCCGATCACCCGCTGCTGGTGAGCCGCCCCTACGATCCGGACCAACCGAATTTCTACATGGCGAACTGGCCAATACCGCTGATCTCGCGACGCAAGCCGTTCAACATGTCGGTGTTCCCACCGCATTCGCACATGGCCAGCTGGCCGGTGCCGCTGCTCTATGACACTCCGCGCTTCACGGCTTCGATCTTCCCGCGGCATGCGCGCATGGCAAACTTCCCCATTCCGCTGATCAGCAAACGCAAGCCTGCGGATCGCTTTGCCTTTGACCGGCACGCCCGGATGGCGAATTTCCCGATTGGCCTGATTTCGCGGCGCAAGCCCTATACCGGCACGGCCATTGGGCGGCACACGCGGATGGCTGGGTGGCCCTTTGCGCATCTGATCAACGGAAAGACGCAGAATGCGTTGATCCCCGGTGGTCCGAGGATGGCAAACTTCCCGATCCCGCTGCTCAGCAAACGCACGCCCAAAGATCGCTTTGCCTTCCCGCGGCATGCGCGGATGGCGAATTTCCCGATCCCGCTGATCAGCAAACGCAAGCCCGCGGACCGTTTCGCGTTCCCGCGGCACGCGCGCATGGCGGACATGATCCTGCCGCTTGTGACCCGTTCGGACGATCCTGCACGTGGGCGTCGGTGGAGCCTTTCGGACAAGTTCGGCCTGCCGACCATCTCGCGGCGATAATGCAGAATCGCACGGGTGCTGTGTGTCCGTGCCCCTCACACCTGTAGGTGATCCGGCCCTATCTTTGTGCAAGCACAGGAGGGCCGGATCATGGGGCACAGCCAAGAGTTCACAACGCATCCGCAAACGCGGGTCGGGCACATTCACCTGCGGGTCAGTGATCTGGATCGCGCCATTGGCTTCTACCGCGATGTGCTGGGCTTCGAATTGATGCAGCGGTATGGCGACGCGGCAGCGTTCCTGTCGGCGGGCGGCTATCACCATCACATCGGGCTGAATACTTGGCAATCGCGCGGCGGTGGGCCCGCGGCCAAGGATCGTGCGGGGCTGTATCACGTTGCCTTTTTATACCCCGACCGCGCTACACTGGCGCAGGTGGCTCAGCGGGTGCTGGATGCGGGCTATCCGCTGGACGGGTCAGCGGATCACGGGGTGTCCGAAGCGCTGTATTTCAGTGATCCGGATGGCAACGGTGTCGAGCTATACCGGGATCGCGCGCCGGAAGAGTGGCCGCGGGATGACGTGGGTGGGCTGGCGATGGTGAACGCGCGGCTGGATATCGAGGCTCTGCTTGCCGAAGCCCCTTGAGACATGGATTTACACCGCGCCCCGCCTGCGCCAGTTTGGCGTGGAGATCGATAGGGGCGCGGCATGAGCACCGGATTTTACTGGGATGAAAGGTGCATGTGGCACGCGGGCGGCAACTATGCCGGGACCGTGCCGCTCGGTGGTCTGGTGCAACCGCTTGCGGCCGGCGGTCTGCCCGAAAGCCCCGAGACGAAACGGCGGTTAAAGAACCTGATGGATGTCACCGGGCTGACCCGTGACCTCGTCATGCAAAGCGCAGAGGTGGCCAGTCGTGCGGACCTGTTGCGCGTGCACCCGGCGGCATATCTCGACCGTTTTCAGGAGGTTTCTGAGAATGGTGGCGGCGAGTTGGGGCATCACGCGCCTTTTGCCCAGGGCGGTTATGACATTGCTGCACTGTCTGCGGGGTTGGCCAAGGCGGCGGTGGCATCGGTTCTGTCGGGCGTACAGGAGAATGCCTATGCGCTGACCCGTCCACCGGGGCACCATTGCGAGGCCGATGGTCCCATGGGGTTCTGTCTGATGGCCAATATCGCCATCGCGATCGAAGCGGCGCGTGCGATGCATCCTGATCTGCGCATTGCCGTGCTTGATTGGGATGTCCATCACGGCAACGGGACCGAGGCGATTTTCTATGACCGCGCCGATGTGCTGACCATCTCATTGCATCAGGAAGGCAACTATCCGCTGGACACCGGTGCGATCGATGATCGCGGCGCAGAGGCGGGTGCCGGTTGCAACATAAACGTGCCACTGCCCGCAGGAGCGGGGCATACCGCATATCTCTATGCGCTGGACCGGATCGTGTGTCCGGCCATCGCGGAATTTCAGCCTGACATGATCATCGTCGCCTGCGGCTATGACGCCTGCGCCATCGATCCGCTGGCACGCATGCTCGCCACGGCTGACACGTTTCGGCAGATGACCTTGCGGATCAAGGATCTCGCCGCGCGGGTTTGCGACGGCAAGCTGGTGCTGTGTCACGAGGGCGGCTATTCCGAGGTCTATGTGCCGTTTTGTGGCCATGCCACGCTTGAGGCGCTGTCGGGCAGTGCCATTACGGCGCCCGACCCCATGCGCCGCGCGCTGGACACGCGCCAGCCGGGGCCGCGGTTCGATGCCTTTCTGAAAGGCGAAATCGACTTTATTGCCAGCTCATTGGGGATCGACACCCCTTGACGCGAGCCTTCCTGCAACCGACATCAAACCTGTCATGTAAAAAGGCGTAACATATGCCCGCACGCAATGAAGCTGCTCTTGAGTTCCTGCTCACCCGCCGGTCGCGCCCGGCCAAGACGTTGACCACTCCTGTACCGGATCGCGCCGCGCTGGCG
>JBCBCR010000047.1:0-17742 GCA_038530495.1 Pseudomonadota bacterium
ATAAATGAAACCGTTCACCGGGTTGATTTTGCCGAATTGGCCCGGGTTGCTTTCTACCCTGACCTGCGTCCAGTCATTGTTTTCCGACACGTCCATGACGCTCATTTCCAATGACACCCTGTTGCGGTGCCAGTTGGCATGGTTGATGACAACCTCGCGCGCGCTGACAATATCCGACACAACCGCAACATGGCCCAGCCGCATCCCTCGGGTCGCCCGGAACGACATCACCGCGCCGACCATCGGTTCGGCGCCCCGCTCATAACGGCCAAGCGCCTTGCCCCACCAATCCTTGGCATTCCCGCGTATCTGGATGCCGCTGAGGTTGCGGGCATAGGGCACACACCACACCCGGTGCCCAGCGGCATGTTTTTGCGCGACCTCGCGCAGCGCCATTGATTGACGCTGCGGGTCGAGTTGAAGTTCGACGTCGGGCACGTTTTGGGCGCACGCGGAGATAAGAGTGACAAGACACAACGCTAGCGCAGCTCGGGTAAAGGCAGGCCGGAACGGCCTAAAGGCATTCGTTTTTTGAGGTGTTTCTTTCATGGCACTTCATTATCGGAACGCAGTCGCAAGCTGTAGTCGGAAATATGAACGGGGATGAAAAGAGGCCCGCCCAGTGTTCGGCAGGATTTTGCCGGTTCCCAGTGTCGCAGTTTGATCAATGGCCGCGCCCCTACTCCGCCGCAACTTTCCGCTGGGTCAGCATTGGTTTGAGGTAGCGGCCCGTGTGGCTGGTGGGCACCTCGGCGACCTCTTCGGGGGTGCCGGTGGCGACGATGGTGCCGCCGCCGTCGCCGCCTTCGGGGCCGACATCGATGATGTGGTCGGCGGTTTTGACCACGTCGAGGTTGTGTTCGATCACCACCACCGTGTTGCCCGCGTCCACGAGTTCATGCAGCACTTCCAAGAGCTTGCGCACGTCTTCGAAGTGCAGGCCGGTGGTGGGTTCATCGAGGATGTAGAGCGTGCGCCCGGTGGAGCGTTTCGACAGCTCCTTGGACAGTTTCACGCGCTGCGCCTCACCGCCCGACAGGGTCGTGGCCTGCTGGCCCACCTTGATATAGCCGAGGCCCACGCGCATCAGCGCGTCCATCTTTTCGCGGATCGACGGCACGGCAGAGAAGAACTGCTGCGCGTCCTCGACCGTCATGTCGAGTACATCGGCGATGGACTTGCCCTTGAACTTGATCTCGAGCGTTTCGCGGTTGTAGCGCGCGCCCTTGCAGGTTTCGCATTCAACGTAGACGTCGGGCAGAAAGTGCATTTCGATCTTGATTACGCCGTCGCCCTGGCACGCCTCGCAGCGGCCGCCCTTGACGTTGAAACTGAACCGTCCGGGTTTGTAGCCGCGCGCCTTGGCCTCGGGCAGGCCCGCGAACCAGTCGCGGATCGGGGTGAAGGCGCCGGTGTAGGTGGCGGGGTTGGACCGCGGGGTACGCCCGATGGGGCGCTGGTCGATGTCGATGACCTTGTCGAGGTGTTCGAGGCCCTTGATCGTCTCGCAGGGGGCGGGCGTCTGGCGCGCGCCGTTGAGTTGCATGGAGGCGGTCTTGAACAGCGTCTCGATCGTCAGGGTGGATTTGCCGCCGCCCGACACGCCGGTGACGCAGACAAATTTGCCCAGCGGGAAGTCGACGGTGACGCCCTGCAGGTTGTTGCCGGTGGCCTTGACCACGGTGACCTTTTTCTTGCCCTTCTTGCCCTTGCGGCGTTCGGTGGGCACGGGGATTTCGCGTTTGCCACAGAGGTAATCGCCGGTGACAGAACCGGAGTTGGCCAGTTCAGACGGCGTCCCCTTGGCCACCACCTGCCCGCCGTGCACACCCGCGCCCGGACCGATGTCAAAGACGTAATCGGCCTCGCGGATCGCTTCTTCGTCATGTTCGACGACGATGACGGTGTTGCCCTGATCGCGCAGGTTTTTCAGCGTGCCAAGCAGGCGGTCGTTGTCGCGCTGATGCAGGCCGATGGAGGGTTCATCGAGCACGTAGAGCACGCCGGTGAGGCCGGAGCCGATCTGGGAGGCGAGACGGATGCGCTGGCTTTCGCCGCCGGACAATGTGCCGCTTGAACGTGACAGCGTAAGGTATTCAAGACCCACGTTATTCAGGAAGCCGAGGCGTTCGCGAATTTCCTTGAGGATCGCGCGGGCAATTTCGTTTTTCTGCTGTGTCAGGTGTTCCGGGACGCTTTCGCACCAGGCGTAGGCCTCGCGGATCGACATCTGGACGACCTCGCCCACGTGCAGGCCCGCGATCTTGACGGCGAGCGCCTCGGGCCGCAGGCGATAACCGCCGCAATCGCCGCAGGGGCGGTTGTTCTGGTAGCGTTCGAATTCCTCGCGGATCCAGTTGCTGTCGGTTTCGCGGTAGCGGCGTTCCATGTTGGGAATGACGCCCTCGAACACGCGGGACACCTGATAAACGCGGCCGCCTTCGTCATAGCGAAAGTTGATCTCTTCGTCGCCGGAGCCGTAGAGGAACACCTGCTGCACGTATTTCGGCAGGTCCTTCCATTTGGCGTTCTTGTCGAATTCGTAGTGTTTGGCGATGGCTTCGATGGTTTGCAGGAAATACGGGGATTTCCCCTTGCGCCACGGGGCGAGCGCGCCGTCGTACACCTTGAGGTTCTGGTCGGGCACGACGAGGCGTTCGTCAAAGAACAGCTCGTGCCCGAGGCCGTCGCAGGACGGGCATGCACCGAAGGGGGCGTTGAAGGAGAACAGGCGCGGTTCGATCTCGGGGATCGTGAACCCCGAGACCGGGCAGGCAAAATTTTCCGAAAAGGTGATACGGGTGGGCTCTGCGTCTTCGTCCTTGGTCGCCTCTTCGAAGATGGCGATGCCGTCGGCGAGGTCCAGCGCGGTGCGGAAACTGTCGGCCAGACGCGTCTCTAACCCCTCGCGCACCACGAGGCGGTCGACCACCACGTCGATGTCGTGGCGGAATTTCTTGTCGAGCGTGGGTGGTTCGTCCAACTCGTAAAACTGGCCGTCGACCTTGACCCGCTGAAAGCCCTGCTTGCGCAGTTCGAGGAATTCCTTGCGATACTCGCCCTTGCGGTCGCGGATGATCGGGGCCAGCAGGTAACCGCGGGTCCCCTCCTCCAGCGTCATGACGCGGTCGACCATGTCCTGCACTTGCTGCGCCTCGATCGGTTTACCGGTGGCGGGCGAATAGGGCGTACCGGCGCGGGCATAGAGCAGGCGCATGTAGTCGTAGATTTCGGTCACCGTGCCGACGGTGGAGCGCGGGTTTTTCGACGTGGTTTTCTGTTCGATCGAGATGGCGGGGCTAAGACCCGCGATGTGATCCACATCGGGTTTCTGCATCATGTCGAGGAACTGGCGCGCATAGGCCGACAGCGATTCGACATAGCGGCGCTGGCCCTCGGCATAGATCGTGTCAAAGGCGAGCGAGGATTTGCCCGATCCCGACAGCCCGGTGATCACAACCAACTGATCGCGCGGGATATCCACGTCGATGCCCTTGAGATTGTGCTCGCGCGCGCCGCGCACCTCGATGTTTTTCAGCTCGGCCATGGATGCCCCCGGTTAACGAATTGCATATAAACCGCTGCGGCGGAGTCTCCAACGTAAAAATGAGAACTTAACGCGAACATTTGCCGTGCTGCACGTCACGGCGGCGTTTGCTGCCGGATTTTGTCAGGGGCTCAGGTCTTGCGCGCCATGGCCCAGGCACAGATCGGCATGGTCGGGTCGTTGTCGAGCGGATCGGCGTCCTTGTCAAAGCGCGGCGGCCAGTCCTCTTCGAGGTTGCGTTGGGCAGCGTGACGGTTGCCCCATTGGTCGGCGACGATGGCGTCCTCGTCAAAGCCCGCTTCGATCAGCAGGTTGGTCAGCCCGCGCGCGGACCAGCGCGAACAGTCGTTGGGGGCGGCGTGAAACGGGATGAAAAACGGCACGGCGACCCAGAAATGCCCGCCTTTCTTCAGCATCTGGCGCACATGGCGGGTGGCGGCATAGGGCCGGTCAAGGTGTTCCCAGACCTGGTTGGCCATCACGAAATCGTATTTCTTCGGCTTGCCGTCGTCGTCGCGCACCGGGCCCTGACAGATGTCGAAGTCGGGGTAGAAATACTGATCATAGACCGCGAAATTGAACGTCGCGCCCCAGCGGCCCGAAATTTCGGCGGTGCGCAGGTTGGCAGGGTCCAGCGCCTCGATCAGGCGGCGGCTGCGGCGGTGCATGATGACGCGGTTCAGGCTGTGCATGGGCGCAGTTGACCCGATTCAGGCGCGGCTGGCTAGGCCCCGGCGCGTGGCAAAGAGCGCGTGACTAACCGCGCCGAGCGCCAGCACCACGGCGCACAACAGGATCATCCCCCCATAGCCCGACAGCGCCAGCACCGCGAGCAGTGCAGGCGTGCCGATGGTGTTGCCCAGATTGCCCGCTTGCGCCAGCGCGCCATAGGATTGCGCCTGTTCGTCCGGTGTGGGGCTAAGCTGTGGGACGGCGGCGAAAGTCGCCCCTTGGACGAGGCCGAATGCGGCGGCGAGCGCGAGGCAGGCGACAGGCGATCCGGGCACGACCCACAACCAGATCAGCGTGACGGCACAAAGGACAAAGCCAAGTTGCACCACCTGCACCGCACTCAGATACCGCAGGGCAAAGACACCGAGGGTGAGCGACGACAGGATCGACACCAGCGGCATCGCGGCGAGCGTAAAGACGCGCCACGCCTCGGGGATGAAGGGCGGCAGCACGGTCAGGATGGCGAGGAAACAGAAGGTGTAGAAAATCCACCCCACCCCTGGTGCCGCGATGCGCGGCGAGCGGTAGATCGTGATATGATCGCGCAGCACGCCCGACAGGGACAGTGGCGCGGGCGGCGGGGCCTCTACCGGGCGCAGGAACAAGGTCAGGATGACGGCAAAGCCCGCCATCCACGCCGCGTGCGCCCAGAACAGCGCGGGCACCCCGCCCCATGCCACAAGCGGCAGGCCAAAGGTCACGAGGATGGTGAACGCGACGGAGAAAAACGTGCTCCACAGCGACAAGGTGAAGCCGCGGTGCCGTTCGGCGCTGAGGGCGGCGATCAGCGTGGGGGCGGCGACCACGAGGGCAAGGTGCGACACTCCTTCGAGCACGCGGGAGGCCAGCAACAGCGGCAGCGCGGGCAGCGTGGCCTGAAAGGCCGACAGCACCGCCCCCGACCACAGCGCCCACAGCATCGCCCGGCGATAGCGGATGCGCGCCACCACGAGGCCCGCCACCACGCCCAGCACGATCCCGACAAAGCCGACGAGCGACACGATGAACCCAAGTGCGGCACCCGCGTCGGGGTAGAGCGCACCAATGTCGGCAAAGGCCACCGACACCTTGGCATATTGCCCCGCCGCGCCAAGGCCCGCGCCCCAGATCACGAGGACCATGGGAAAGTTGGTTCGATCCGTCATGCCCCTGCCCTACGCCGGGATGACGCGGCCCGCAACATGCTCAATTTCTGCGCCCGGGCATGGGCGGCAATGACGTGTCGCGCCGATCCGCGATTGCGCGAAACCCTCCCCTTGGGGTAGAATTGCGGCCAAGACCCAAAGTTATTTGATCCAAAATGCCGGCCTCATTTCGCCGGACAATCGTGGAGAGCATGTCTGCCATGAACCGCGACGCCATTCGACAGTCCCTGAGCGCATCAGCCCAGGTGCCAAAGCAGGTGCCCAAGAAAAAGGATCTGGGGGTATCCGCGCCCCGCATGGAGCGGTTTCTGACCCGTACATTTGTGCCGACGGTCGGGCTGCACCTGTCGTTGCTGGCGGCGATATTTCTGTTTGCAACATCGCAACTCGACTTTGACGGGCTGTTATGGCTGTTCCTGTTTGCGTTTTGCGTGGTGGCGTTGCGCACGTTCGTCTTGGGGCTGTCGACCGATCCCATTGCGGCGAGCCGACAGACCACGGCGCTGTTCGTGCTGGGGTTTCTGGTGTTGATGTCCTCGGGCATCCGGCTGCCCGACGACCTGATCCCCGGTCTGCCGCTGCCCGTTGCGCTGCTTGCGCTGGGCTATGCGCTGGTGGCGGGGGTGGCGTTTCGGGTCCGAATTCAGGCGCTGAGCATCGTGGTCATCGCCAGCTATTCGCTGATCCTGGCCTATGCGTTTTCCAACGGGCTGACCTTTTTCCCGCTGGCGGGGCTGTTTTTCTGGTGCACGGTGATCGGCGGGCTGTGTCTGAAAATGCGGGGCGAACTGTCCTATCTGATCGGCTTCGTGGTGGCGGGATTGATCGTAGTGGTGCTGAGCGTGACCGAAAACGATCTGGCCACCTCGGCAGAGGTTCTGGCCGGGTTCGGCGCGATTGTCGTGGTGGCCTTCGTGGCCTATGAACTGTTCACCCACCAAAGCACCTATTCCGACCTTGTGCGGTTCATCGGTCAGGGCGTGATTGTGGCGCTTCTGCTGTTCGTCACGGGCACCATTTTCGACGACAGTGCGTTCATGGTGACGGCGATGCTGTTCGGGGCGTACACCGCCGCGTCGTGGTCGGCTTTGGGGCCAAACGGGCGCGAGACGCGAATGCTTTGGTGCATCATCATCGCCACCGTCGCGGTTTTGTCTGACACCAACGCCGAAGGGATACCGGCCTTTGCCATCTGTGCCGGTGGTCTGTTCGTGGCGGTTGTCATGTCCGCCTACGCCGACAATCGGTTTGCGCGGATCATGGCGATCCTGCTGGCGGCGCTTTTCGTGACGCTGCTGGTGTCTTTTGTCTTTAACGAGACCGAGAATTTGACAGCCGAGATGCGCGCCGTGATCGACGGCGACAGCACCGTGCCTGCGGGCGCCCTGATCGCGGACGCGCATTGGAATTTCGTCTTTGCCGTCGCCCTGCTGGCCACGCCGATTGTCATTGCCGTGATGCCGCCGGTGTCCAAGGGGACCGCGTGGTGGCGCGGGCTGATCCGTCCGCGGTTCGTGGTCTTGATCCGGAACGTGTACCGCGCAATGTCAAAACGCATCCAGAGCGCGCCGCTGGTGGGCTGGATCATCGGGTTGATCGGCACCGCGTGGAAAGCGGTGGGTTACCTCAAGTCCCGCGGATCCATTGCGCTGCAGGATCTGTTGGGGGTCGCATGCCTGTTTGTCGGCGCAAGCCTGATGCAGGGGTGGCTGGACGTCTGGTGGGTGTTCGAAGCGCTGCGGTTCAGCGCGCCGGATGACACCGCATCGGCAGATGCGGCGGCGCTGGATGCCATGGTTGTGGCCTGGGTCACCTGGGGCTTTGTGGCGGCGGCGTTCAGCTACTTCAGCCGGGAACTTCTGTACCGCTTCGTGGCCTTTGCGCTGTTCGTGACACCCTCGGTGCTGCACGGATCGACGCTGTCGCTGAACGATATCCTGTCCGGCGACGCACAGTTTTTGCGGATGGTCGTGTTTTCGGCGTTGGCGATCTACCTGACCAGTCTTGTGCCCGTGCGGCTGCCAGCGGCGGCGTCAGAGCCACCCGCTGAGGCAGATGACCCCGCGCTGCAGGCCGCTGACGCCAATTAGCGCTCGCGGCCTTCCGGCAGATCACATGTGAATGACGCGGTCGTAGGCGTCGAGAACGCTTTCGTGCATCATTTCCGACAGCGTCGGGTGCGGGAACACGGTGTGCATCAGGTCTTCTTCCGTGGTCTCCAGCGCCTGACCCACGACATAGCCCTGGATCAGTTCCGTGACCTCGGCCCCGATCATGTGCGCACCGAGCAGCTCGCCGGTCTTGGCGTCAAACACGGTTTTGACCATGCCCTCCGGCTCGCCCAAGGCAATCGCCTTGCCGTTGCCGATGAAGGGAAAGCGCCCGACCTTGATCTCGTGACCCGCTTCTTTGGCCGCCGCTTCGGTCAGGCCGACGCTGGCCACCTGCGGGTGGCAGTAGGTGCAGCCTGCGATGGAGTTCGGCTTGATCGGGTGCACGTCATTCTTGCCCGCGATCAGTTCGGCGACCATGACGCCCTCATGGCTGGCCTTGTGGGCAAGCCACGGTGCGCCAGCGATATCGCCGATGGCATAAAGCCCCTCGACCCCGGTGCGGCAGAATTCATCGGTGACCACGTGGGTGCGATCGATCTTGACGCCCAAAGCCTCGAGCCCCAACCCCTCGACATTGCCGACGATGCCCACGGCGCTGATGACGGTGTCGAACTCGTGCTTTTCGACCTTGCCGCCGACCTCGATATGCGCGGTCACTTTGCCCTTGGCGCGGTCCAGTTGCTTGACCATCGCCTTTTGCATGATTTTCATGCCCTGCTTTTCGAACGACTTCTTGGCAAAGGCGCTGATCTCGGCGTCTTCGACCGGCAGCACGCGGTCCATGACCTCGACCACGGTCGTGTCGGCGCCCAGCGTGTTGTAAAAGCTGGCAAATTCGATGCCGATGGCGCCCGATCCGATGACCAGCAATTTCTTGGGCATCCGTTTCGGCGTGAGTGCAGCCTTGTAGGTCCAAACCAGATCGCCATCAGCTTCGAGCCCCGGCAATTCGCGGGCGCGCGCGCCTGTGGCGAGGATGATGCTCTTGGCGGTCAGCTCCTCGGTACCCTTGTCTGTCTTGACGCTGACCTTGCCCTTGGCGGGGATCGTGCCCTCGCCCATGATCGTGGTGACCTTGTTTTTCTTCAGCAGGTGCTGCACGCCGCCCGAAAGCTGGCCCGCCACTTTGCGCGACCGCGTCACCACCGCGTCAAGGTCATAGTCGATCCCGTCGGCTTTCAGGCCAAACTCCTTGGCCCGGTGCATCAGGTGAAACACCTCGGACGACCGCAGCATCGCCTTCGTGGGGATGCAGCCCCAGTTGAGGCAGATACCGCCCAGATGCTCGCGTTCAATGATGGCTGTGTTCAGGCCCAGCTGTGCCGCGCGGATCGCGGCAACATAGCCGCCGGGGCCGGAGCCGATTACAACAACATCAAAGGATTTTCCTGCCATATCAACAGCCCTCACCGCGCGGTTTCAAAAATTAGTTTACCGTTAAACTAATTTCAGGCGCGCCTCAACCGGGCGTGCTTGCGACATATCGCGCTGCGGCGGGCCGTGGTTCAGGCGGCTTTATTTTCCTCAAGCGCGCGCAACACGGACCCATAGCCCCCGTTGTGCAGGAACGTCGCCTCGGCTTCGGACGTCTTGCGGCCCAGGGCGGCGTTGCGGTGCGGAAAGCGGCCAAAGCTGCGGATCACCTCGCGATGCGCACGGGCATGCAGGAGATAATGTGGATCGCCCATGCGTTCGTGGATCAACCGCACGGCGCGGTCCTGATCACACAGGTTTTCGGAATGCTCGAGCGGCATGTAGAAGAACTGGCGCGCGGGCGGATCAATCCGCATGTCCCAACCGCGGGCGATGGCGGATTTCGCGGCGGCAAGTGCCGCGCGGTCCAGCGCAAAGGCGCGCGGGTCATCACGGAACAGATTGCGCGAAAACTGATCGGTGAGGATGATGTAGGCAAGCGCGCCACTGGGGTAGGTCAGCCACATGGAAAAACTGCCTTCGGCGGCAGCCTGCCAAGCATCGCCGAAACGGGTGCGTATGGTCGCATCCAGCGCGTCGCTTTGCTTGTACCACTGTTCCGGCGTGCACTCATCCAGCCAGAAAGATAATATGTCTTCCGGTCCCACCATGGTCTTCCCTCCTACCCATAAGACCCTGTTTACGCAGCGTTACACAGCGACCATGGGAAGCCCAATCACTAAATACAACAGCCGCGAAACAAATTGTCGCGGCTGTGGTGAGGTTCACGCAGCCTCGTCGCTCGCTTCTGCCTCAAGTTCAGACTCGATGACGTATTCTTGGGCAAACTCCATAGCCACGGGCGTGATCGCCGTGGGCGACATGACCACGTATTCGCCGGTATCCTCGACGGCGGCGCGTTGCGTCATGCGGTAGGCGGCATAGGCGGCCAGAAACGCAAAGAGCACCCCAACGAACATGAAGAACCCGGAGGGCCCCAACCGTTCCATCAGCGCGCCCAGTGTGATGGGGCCCAGCACCGCGCCCAGGCCCGAGATGAACACCAGCCCGCCCGACGCAGCCGCCATGTCGTCGTGATCGAGAAAGTCATTGGTGTGCGCCAGCAGCAGCGAATAAAGCGGGTTTGACATGCCCCCGATGATGAATGCCGCCGCCAGCAGCACCGTGAAGGTCGCGCCGTAGATCAACCCCACGCCCGCACCGACGATGCCCAACGCCGCGACAATGCAGATCAGTTGGCGCCGGTCCATGCGGTCCGAAATCCATCCGATGGGGTATTGCAACAGCATCGCGCCGATGAAGAACGTCGACACGAATGTCGAGATGGCCGCCACACCCAGCCCGGCCTGCGTGCCATAGACCGCCGACATCCCGAATTGCGCGGCAAAGATGCCGCCCAGCACGAACATGCCCACGCAACCCAAAGGCGATACGGTGTAAAGCTCGCGCAGGGTCATCGGCTTGGTGGTGTCAAAGGCAGGCACCGGGCTGATCGACAACAGGATCGGGGTCACCGCGATGGACACCAGCACCGACGGGATCACAAACAGCACAAAGCCCGACGGGTCGGCGGCCAGCAGCAGGTATTGTGCCGCCACAATCCCCGCGGTCTGCACGATCATATAAAGCGACAGCGCCTTGCCCCGGTTGGAATTGTCCGCCGCATCGTTCAGCCAGCTTTCCGCGGTCACGTAGACAGCCGAAAAGCAGAACCCGATCAGCACCCGCCCCGCGGTCCAGATCCACGGATCGGCAAAGGTCGGATACAGGATCATCACCGCCGAGATCAGCGAGGCCAGTGCCGCAAAGACCCGCACGTGCCCCACCCGCCGGATCATCCCCGGCGCCAGACGACTGCCGCCCAGAAAGCCCGCGAAATAGGCCGACATCACAATCGACATCTCGAAGGTCGAAAACCCCTCGATCTCGCCCCGAATGCCCAGCAGCGTGCCTTGCATGCCGTTGCCGATCATCAAAAGGAACATGCCCAGCATCAGCGCCCAAGCGCTGTTCATGACCTGAAACATAGTGTGGCTCCTTTGCGGGAGAGTGGCAGGAGATCAGGCCTCGCCTATGGCACGAATCGACGTCGGGCGGGCCGTGCAAATTCGACCTTTAAGAGGTCGCTTTCGAAGCGTCCGTTCCCGGCAACAAAAGCGACGCGTCACCGTAAGAGAAAAAACGGTAACGTTCTGCGATGGCATGGTCGTAGATGCGCGCGATGCGGTCTTTGCCCATCAGTGCGGCAACCAGCATCATCAGCGTGGATTTCGGCAGGTGGAAATTGGTCATCAGCGCGTCGGTCACACGGAAGTCGAACCCGGGGTAGATAAAGATGTCGGTGTCGCCTTCCCATGGCCCGATCTCGCCGTCGCGCGCCATGGTTTCGATCAGGCGCAGTGCTGTGGTCCCCACGGGGACGACGCGCCCGCCCGCGGTCTTGGTGGCGGCGATGGCGTCGGCGGAGGCCTTGTCGACCTTGCCCCATTCGGCGTGCATCTTGTGCTGCGTGACGTCGTCGACCTTCACCGACAGGAACGTGCCCGCGCCCACGTGCAGGGTGACAAAGCAGCGCCGGACCCCGCGCGCATCCAGCGCCGCCAGCAACGCGTCGTCGAAATGCAGCGACGCGGTGGGGGCGGCCACTGCCCCCTTGTTGCGGGCCCAGACGGTCTGGTAATCGGTCTTGTCGCGTGCGTCCGCGGCCCGCTTGGCCGCGATGTAGGGCGGCAGGGGCATGGCCCCCGCCTCTGCCAGGGCGGCGTCGAAGTCTTCGCCCGCCAGGTTAAAGCACAAATGCGCCTGTCCGTCCGCCGTGCCGTCGAGGGTGGCCGACAAAGCGTCGGAGAAAACGATTGTCTCGCCCGCGCGCACCTTCTTGAGCGGTTTGACCAGCGCGCTCCAGCAGCCGTTTGCCTGCGGTTCAAGCAGCGTGACCTCGATGCGCGCGCTGGTGGCACCCTGAGCGCTGTGCCGCGCGCGCGTTCCGGCAAGGCGCGCGGGGATCACGCGGGTGTCGTTCAGCACCAGCAGATCGCCGGGGCGCAGCCAGTGGGTCAGGTCGGTGACGATCTGGTCGTGCACGCTGTCACCATCGGCCACCAACAGGCGGGCCGAGGATCGCGGCACGGCGGGCCGCGTTGCGATCAGGTCGTCGGGCAGGTCAAAGTCAAAGTCGCTGAGTTTCATGGGGGCGCCGTGTATCGCAGAGCCTAGCGTTCGTCACGTGCCTGTTCTGCCTCGCGCAGGCGGCGTTCGGCCGCAGTCTCGCCTGTGGCGTCGTCCTGTTCGGAAAACGCCTGCGGCGTTGTGGCCGCACCGCCCTGCACCTGCGGCGGGGGGCGGCGGAACAGGTTGCGGAACATGCCCGGGGTCAGCGCCGACAGCGGGTTGACCGAAACCTGCGGGCTGCTTGCGGGCCCCTTGAGCCGGTAGTTGAAGCCGATCAGCCCCTCGCCCTTGCGGGTAAAGATGCTGCCGATGCCATTGAGCACATAGACGGGCGAGATGACGCCCTGCATGTCCAGCACCTTGGAGCCGACATTGTACGTGCCATCCATGCTGAGCCCCATGGACGGGCCCACGGCGCTGGCGCGGGTGATGGTGATGGCCGACGGGGCCATGCGAAAATTCGCCTCCACCTCCTGAAAATGGATGCCGCTGCCGCCCATCTGTTCCAGCAGCCCGACAATCGACAGCGCGTTCAGCAGCGCGGCGATGGCGGGCGCGTCCTGTATCCGGGTGTTCTTGATGGCAAGCGTGCCGTCAAAACTGGCCTCGCCGACGGGCAGAAGCGTCAGGGACAGATCGCCTCCGCGTGCCTGTTTCAAAAGCCCCGCTGACGCGGCAACCCGGCCTGCATCCGCACCGCGGATGCGCACCGCGCTGCGCCCGTTTTGCGGGATCACCTGCCCTTCGATCCGGGCTGCGCCATTGATGGCGCCGGTGAATTCGCCCTGAAACCCGGCATTGGTGCTAAAATTGCCGCGCAGGCCGGTGATCGCGATCGTGTCGGTCACCTGCAACCGGTCCAACGCGAGGCTGATCGGTCCGCCGCTTTGGCCACTGCTGCCGCCACTACCGCCGAAATTGGCCGCGCGCAGATCAAGCGTGCCGCCGCGCACCGTGATGGCGGGTGGGCGGCCCGGCCCCTGCCCGGCCAGATCGACCGGCGCGTCAAGCCAGCCGCCCAGCCTGACCCGTTCAAACCGGGCCTGCGACAGCCCGCCGCCCGCGCGCAGCGTGACCGTACCGGCCGCCTGCAGGCCGCCCGCCTCCAGCGCGATGCGGTCCACACGCGGCGTGTCGCCCAGCGTGACATCGGTGGAAAAGGCCCCTGTCGCCGATTGTCCGATCGACCAGCCCAGTGCCGGAATGCTGAGGCCGAGACCCGCAAGCGTGCTGGTCAGCGACAGGGTCGGTGCAGCGCCCCCCGTGGGCAGCGTGACCTCGAAATTGCCCTGCCCGGTTCCCCGCAGGGAACCCGGCGGCAGGCCGATGTCAAAGGCGTCGACCGCCGCCTGGGACAACGCGACTTGTCCGGTCACCGTGCTTGGCTGCGGTCCCTGCCCGATGGGCTGGCGCCAGGTTGCATCAAACGGGATCCCTTCGAGCGTGCCGGGGCCCGTCACAGTGACACCCGTGTCGCTGGCCACGATCTGCAACTGCTCGGCCCGCAATTGCCGCCCTTCGATCAGATCATCGCTGACCACGTCAAACGCACGGCCTGTGGCGTCATAGCGAATCTCGCTGGTGTCGATCCCCTTGCGCAATGGCAGGGACAGCGTGCCCTCGGCCAGCAGGCGACCCGAGGCCACGTCCGGTGACAGGCCCGCCTTTTGCATCACGTTGAGCGGCGGTTGGTCCAGCAGGGACAATGCCGCCGGTACAGGGCCGTCGAGGGTCAGCCGCACCACGCCCGGCGCGCCATCCCTGACGCCGATGTCCGGCACAATGAACGACGACCCCGCCACATCCATCACACCGCCCGAGGGCGCGGTCACCTGCCCCTGATCCACCAGCGCCACGAACCGTCCATCCAGCAGGCTGGCGCTGCCACGCCCGCCGGTCAGGGGTGGCAGGGTTTTCATGAACTGCACCTCGGCGTCGCTGTAATCAAAGCTGAGATAGATGTCGGCATCGCGCTCGGGCCCGTCGCGCAGCACGAAATCCAGCGCGCTGAGCTGTCCGCCCCGCACGTTTTCTGCAATCCATTCGCGCGTTTTGGTGGCCACGATCTCGGGCCACAACTCGATCAGCCGCGCGGGTGCCAGCCCGTCCATCTGCGCATCAAGCCCATAGGCCCAGCCACCGGTTTCGGCGCGCAGATCACCATGGGCCACCAGCGCCTGCCCCTCGTCTTCAAAGATGACCTGCCCGACCTCAAGGTGAAACGGGTTGAACGACAGCCGGAAATCCGCGCCCGCGCCATCGAGACTGATGGCGTCGGCATAAAGGTTGTCGGGATTGGCCGAGAGTTGCGCGGCGCGGAACTGACCGACCAGATCGGTCAGCCCCTCATCGTCGGAGATGTTGAGCAGTGTCTGCCCGTCAAGCTGCGCGGTGATCCAGTCGCTGGCCACCGACAACGCGTCAAACCGCATCACTCCGGTGGCAGGATCATAGGCCATATAGGTCTGGGCCGACGTGAACGGGATCGGGCGGGTGGCGTCGGTGGGCTGCAGCACGCCTTCGGAGATGGACAGGGTCGCCGACAGTTCCGTGGGGTTCCCCGCGGCATCAATGCCGCCGCGCATCGCCCCCGAGATCGGCGCGCGCAGCACTTCGAGCCACGCGAGCGGTGCCGCGATTGCAGCAATGTCAGCCGCGGCGACATCCGTGACGTTCAGGCCGAACTGAGCCGCGGAACTGCCGATCTCACTGCTGTAATTGGCGTCGAGCGTTGCAACCCCCTGCCCGCCGCTGAGCAGCGCGAGGTTCGAGGTCAGGCGCAGCGTGTCGCCGCTGCGCTCGGCGCGCACGCGTCCGCCGTCGATCGTCCAGGCCCGGCCCAGGCGCACATCCTCGAGCCGGAGGGTCAGAGCCTGAAGTTCGGCGGAACGCAATTGCGCCAGCGCCGGTGCCGCCAGAAGCGTGTCGAGACGTTGGATCAGCGCGCCAAAATTCGCCTCCTGCCGGGCGGGCGCACCAAGGTCAAAGCCCCCCGACAGCACCACCGACCCGTCACGTTCGCGCCGCAGGCTGGCAAAGACACCGCTGACATCGACGCTGGTCAATTCAAACTTGCCCGACAGCAACGCCGGTAGCGACAGCCCGGCGCGCATCTCGGCAAAGCCCACGATCTCGTCGCCCGCCGCCGACAACACGCGCACGTTGTTCATGCGCACGCGGGGATAGCGGGTGTCTTCGATCACGAAATCCAGCGTGTCAAAGGCCAGCGACCCCTGGTCTGTACTGGCCGCCACCTGGGTCTGGATGCGGTCCACCAGCCACTGCGGGGCATGCACGGGACGGCCCATCAGCAGGTAGAGCACCCCGCCAAAGAGCGTCGCAAGCAGCAGCGAAAACAGCAGGTTGGGCAGGCCATGACGGCGCCAGAACCGGCGCCGTTCCTTGCGGGCGGCGCGGCGCGCGTCCTTTGCTGTGGGTTCTGCACTGCTCATGGCTTTAATCTCGTTCTTCGAGGGCTATCATGCCAATCACATCTTTCACAGCATCAAAAAGGCGCCGAAAATGCTTGATATTTCCTCACCTGCCCCGGATTTCACCTTGCCGCAGGGCGATGGCACCGAGGTGACGTTGTCCGCGCTCAAGGGCGGGCCGGTGGTTCTGTATTTCTATCCGCGCGACGACACGCCCGGCTGCACCAAGGAGGCGATTGCGTTCTCGGAACATCTGGCGGCGTTCGAGGCGGCGGGCGCAAAGGTGTTTGGCGTGTCCAAGGATTCCGTGGCCAGCCACGCCAAGTTCAGGGCCAAGAAGGATCTGAGCGTGCCGCTGTTGTCGGACGAGAACGGCACAGTCTGCGAGGATTACGGGGTGTGGAAGGAAAAGAACATGTACGGCAAGAAGTACATGGGCATCGAGCGCACCACATACCTTATCGACGCCAACGGCGATGTCGCGATGGTCTGGCCCAAGGTGAAGGTGCCCGGTCATGCCGAAGCGGTGCTGGCCGCGGTCGAGGCGCTGTGATGCAGCCACTGGCCGAGATGGCCGACGCAGTGCTGCGCACGGCGGACGGGCGCGAAAAGACCGCACTGTCGCGCCAATTTGCCACGCAGTGGCGGGCGGCGCGTGCCACGGGCGCCAAGCCGGTGATTGGCACGGCCACGCCGCCCGATCACCCGGCCCGCCCCGCAGCGCCCGAGCTCTTGGACCCGCGCGACGTGCCAAAGCGCAAGCCCGGGTCGGAGAAGGGCCGCATCGCGCTGCTGCACGCCGTGGCGCATATCGAATTGAACGCGGTGGACCTGCACTGGGACATCATCGCGCGTTTTGCGCACGTGCCCATGCCCATCGGTTTCTATGATGACTGGGTCAAGGCCGCGGACGAAGAGTCCAAACATTTCAACCTGATGTGCGACTGTCTTGAAGAGCTGGGCAGCCATTACGGCGCGCTGCCCGCCCATGCGGGCATGTGGCGCGCGGCCCAGGACACGGCGACCGATTTCATGGGCCGACTTGCCGTGGTGCCCATGGTGCTGGAGGCCCGGGGGCTGGATGTGACACCAGGCATGATCGCGCTTTTTCGCAAGGCAGGCGCCGACAGCGCGGTGTCAGCGCTTGAGACGATCTATGCCGAAGAGGTGTCGCACGTGGCCTATGGATCGAAGTGGTTCCATTTCCTGTGCGGACGCGAGGATCGCGACCCGAAGGACGCATTCCACGATCTGGTGCAGACCTACTTTCACAGCCCCCTCAAACCGCCGTTCAACGAGGAAAAACGCGCCGAGGCCGGACTGCCGCCGGACTTTTACTGGCCGCTTGCCGTGGCAGACTGAACCGTATGGCGCATCGGCGGCATTCCGCCCAAGTGAGTCATTTACGCAGCGGCAATTGCGCGGATTTGCCAGCACCCTTGCCCCACCCTCACACGCCGCTTAAAACCCTGCCAAGGGACGCTGCATTTGGGGGTGCGGCACCTCGGACTGGGATGGACAAGGAACAAGCTGTTGCGCACACGCCTCGGCATCAAATTACACGCGACGCTGGAACGGTATTTTCCGGAACGCCGCGTTTTCCTGAAATCCGATGATGATACGCGTTTTATCCGGCTGCGATCTGAAACGCAGCTGATCGCCTTTGCTGGTAGTTCGTTTGTGGTGGCGTGGGCCATCGTGGCGACGGCGATCCTGTTGATGGACAGCATCGGGTCCGGCAATTTCCGCGAACAGGCCAAGCGGGACCAGCGCACCTATCAGGCGCGCCTGAACGCGCTGGCCGATCAGCGCGACACCCGCGCCGAGGAAGCGCTGGCCGCGCAGGAACGGTTCAACGCGGCGCTCGAACAGATCTCGGTCATGCAGTCGCAATTGCTGGAATCCGAAACCCGGCGGCGGGAATTGGAAACCGGGATCGACGTGATCCAGTCGACCCTGCGCAGCACCATGAAGGAACGCGAGGAAGCGCGGCAACAGCTCGCAGCACTTGAGGCGCAGATCGAAGGCGGCACCGGCGGCACGGCCTTGGCCGGGGTGGGCGGCGTCGCACCGATGGATTTTGTGGCCACCGCGCTGGCCGAGACTGCGGCCGAACGGGACAAGGTGGTCGAGGACGCCCGCGCGGCCCTTGAGGCTGCAGACGAGAT
>JBCBCR010000048.1:0-17569 GCA_038530495.1 Pseudomonadota bacterium
GTCGGGCTGCATCGCGGGCTTGTCGCCGGATTTCTCGAAATGCTCGGCCATGGCGCCGTCGACGGTTTCCTGCATCGCTTCGCCCAGCAGACGCTGGCCAAACTGCTTTTTCAGCAGCGCCATGGGCACCTTGCCCTTGCGAAAGCCTTTCATCTCGACCTCGGGCTGCGCCTCGACCAGTTTCTCGTCGACCTTGGCGTTCAGCTCGGCCGCCGTCACGGTGATGGTGTAGCCGCGTTTCAGCCCTTCGTTCAGCGTCTCGGTGACCTGCATGTGTGCTCCATAGCGTCATGGCTCTCGGACCCGCCGAAAGCGCGATAAAAATCCGCGCCCTTCTATGCAGCGCCGAAGACAGGTGCAAGGGGCAGTATGTCAAGGGCGGTTCTTTTCATCGCGCACGCGGCGGCGCGAGACGATTGCAAATCGTCGACCGGATGCCCTAGGTTTCGCGTAACCACGCCTTTATGCCGCGACGACGCTGCGCTGCGCGCAAGGTGGCACGACATGTTTGAGACCTGCCTGCACCGCCTCGTGTTTTGGGGCCAGTTTCGGAGATACCAGTGACAGCCGTGTTGCGCAGTCTGGGACTTGATAGCCGGCTCGCGTTCAAGCTGGTCATCGCGTCGCTGATCGTCGGGTCCGTTCTGTCGATCATTGCCACGGCGCTGCAACTTGGGGCCAGCTATGTGCGCCAGCGCGGCGAGGCGACAGCCATACTGGACCGGATCGAGCAAACGCAGGCCAAATCTCTCGAACGCGCGGTCTGGACCTTCAACGCGGCGCAAGTGGACATCATCCTCGACGGTGTGATCACCGACACGAACGTGGGCTATGTCGCGCTGACCTCGGAATTGGGCCAAAGCTGGGAACGCGGCACGCAGCCGTCAGACGACCCCGATCTGGTGCGCGCCTACACCTTGCAACACGTGTTTGATGACGGACGGACAGAACCGGTGGCCACGCTCGAAGTGCACCTTACCCTTGCATCGGTACGTGACCGGGTCTGGGCACAGTTTTGGGCCACGTTCATCACAAATCTGGTCAAAGCATACATTGCTGCGCTCGCCCTTTTATATCTTGTGCATTACCTGATCACGCGACATCTGAACAAAATCGCAGACTATGTCAGCGCTCAGAAGGCATCGGACAGCAGCGACCTGCAACTGGATCGCACGCAGACCGGCAAACCCGACGACCTGGACAAGATCGTAGACGCCATTGCGCATTTCGAGCGCCGCACAAGCAGGCAGGTCAAACATCTGGTCACCGAGGTCGAGGAGCGCGAAAAGGCCGAGAACGAGGCCAAACGCGCGCTGTCGGTGCGCTCGCAGTTTCTGGCCACGATGAGCCACGAGGTGCGCACGCCATTAAATGCGATCATCGGTTTTTTGCACCTGATCGAGAACCACGCCAACGTGCCCGACAAACCCAAGCTGTATGCCGCAACCGCCACAAAGGCGGCGCACCAATTGCTCACGCAGCTTAACAATACGCTGGATATGTCGCGGCTTGAGGCGAACGCGGTCGAGATTGTGCGTCTCGAAACCGATCTGAAAACCATTGCGCACACCTGGGTCGAAACTGCGCGCGCCACTGCAGCGACCCATGAAAGGGACATCGAGGTCACGTTGAATATTGCGCCCGAATGCCCGAACAAAGTGATGATCGACGGCCCGCATGTCAGCCAGATCGTCGGCAACCTGACCGACAACGCGATCAAGTTCACCAATTCCGGAAAGGTCGAGATCGCCCTGTCACAACCCGAGGCTGGTTTTCTGGACATCATGGTCAGCGACACTGGCGAGGGGGTGCCGGAGCATGCGCGCCAAAACATCTTCGGGCGTTTTCAGCAAGCCGAAGGCGGGCTTCTGCGCGCACATGGCGGCACCGGGCTTGGCCTCGCGATCAGTAACGAATTGGCGCGCTTGATGGACGCCGAGTTGACTTTGTGCGAAACCGAAAGAGATGGCTTTTCGACAACATTCTTGTTACGGTTGCGAACGTAACCCAGTTGGGGCGAACAAATGACCTTCCATAGCAAAGTCCTGCTCGTCGAAGACGATGAATTCACACGCTTCATGATGCGTGAGATCATCGCTGGTTTGGGTGTCGAGGTGGATGTCGCGGCGGATGGCGAAGAGGGGTTTGAAAAACTGAGCGACGCGCCTAGCGACTTTGGCCTTGTTCTAATGGACCTGCACATGCCGCATATGTCAGGCATCGACGCCGCGCGCAGCATTCGCGCGGGCAGCATCGATCCGCCTAAAGGCGTGCCAATCATCGCGGTCACAGCGGACATCACCTATCACGACAAGGCGCGGGTTGAACAATTGGGCATGGACGGCTTTGCGAGCAAGCCGGTCTCTCCCGGGACGCTGATGTCCTTGATCAAGCAGTATTGCGCCGCGGCGTAAACCGAGACCAGTTCTGGCCGTTTTGTGAGATATGACCGAGAACACGCCGACACACCCCGAACCTGATCCCGAAACCCCTGATCCCGTCGAAACCGAAGACACGGCAACGCCGATTGTGGGTATTGCTTCCTCTGCTGGCGGGCTCGAGGCGGTGTCGATCCTCGTGCAGAACCTGCCCGAAAATGCGCCGGCGGTTTACGTGATCTGCCAGCACATGTCGCCCACGCACAAAAGCGTCCTGTCCACGCTGATTTCGCGCGAGACAAAGCTGCCGGTGGAAGAACTGGTAGGCGCGGTTGAGCCCAAGGCCAATACGATCTACGTCACGCCGCCCAACTCGGACGTCATATACGAACGCGGTATGCTGCGCCTGCGGCCCCCGTCGGGCCATGCGGCGACCCCAAAACCTTCGGCCGACCGACTGTTCAAGTCGATTGCTGAGGAGTTGGGCCAAAATGCCGTTGGCATCGTGATGTCAGGCACAGGATCGGATGGCAGCTATGGCGTTCAGACCATGCGCGAGCACGGTGGGATCACCATCGCGCAGGACCCCGCCACGGCCAAGTATGATGGCATGCCGCAATCGGCGATCGAAACTGGCTATGTCGATCTGACCCTGTCGCCGGAACAAATCGGCACGCATCTTGAAAAAATCCTCGCCCGGCCGCGCAACTTTGATCATCTGCGCGATCTGACAGATGCGCCAAACCCGCTGAATGATCTGTTCGGGATCCTGCGGGCGCGCACGCAGGTGGATTTTCGCGATTACAAGGTGAACACGCTCAACCGCCGGGTCGGACGGCGGATGACCGCGCTCGGCATCGAAAGCTACGACTCGTACATCGACTATTGCCGCACCAACGAGGAAGAAGTCGACGCGCTGCACCGCGATTTGTTGATCTCGGTCACCCGGTTTTTCCGCGACCCCGAGCAGTTTGAAACGCTGCGGCGTGAACTCACCGAGTCTCTGGACATGCGCAGCAAAGAACCGATCCGCGTGTGGATCGTGGGCTGCGCCACAGGAGAAGAGGCCTATACCATTGCGATCATTCTCGCCGATATACTGGGCGGGCCGACCGCGCTGACCAAACGCAATGTGCAGATCTTCGCCACCGATATCGACCAGCAGGCGATCGAAGTGGCACGGCGCGGGGTGTACCCGATCACTGCCGCCTCGCATATTCCGCAGGAATTCCTGGCAGATTACTTTGTCACAAGCGAAACCAACATCACCGTTCGCCCGGAAATCCGGTCAGTGACGCTGTTTTCGCACCACAATGTCTTTCAGGATCCGCCGTTTATCAACGTGGACCTCGTCAGCATCCGGAACCTGCTGATCTATTTCAACTTGGCACTGCAAGAGAGGGTGTTGAGCCGCCTGCACTATTCCCTTGCCTCAAGCGGGCTGCTGTTTCTTGGTACTTCCGAAACAGTCGGCGAGATGAGCGTTTTCTTTGAGGCGCGGCAAGGTGCGGACAAGATATTTGGCAAGCGGCGCGGCATTTCGGGCGAGTTGTCCGTGGAGCCGGGCGCGAGCATGTTCCACCGCGGCATCCGGCGGGTCAGCCGCAGTTCGACATCGCGGAGCAACAGCAGCGCCATTCAGGCCGATCTGTCGCTGGCCCGTGCGGTTGCGCCCAACGGGTTTATCGCCACCAGAAACGGCACGATCATCGAAGTGCTGGGTGATCTCAGTCCGTTCATGGAAATCCGCGCCGGCGCTTCGACGTCGCTCAACCTCAAGATGCTGATCGAACCGTTGCGGTCCGAATGTACCAGCCTGATCGCCGTGGCTCTGCGCCACGAGGCGCGGCGCATCGGTCGTTGGCACAGCCTTAACCTGTCGGTGGGCAACAAAGTTCAGTTGCAGGTCTATCCGTTCATGAACCTCAAGGGCGGTGAGATTCACGCGCTGGTGGCCATCGACACCAAGTTCGAAGAACAGATCACGGCCCCCGAAGCCATCACCGACAACGACCAGCGCGCCTATATCGAGCGGATGGAGATGGAAATCCGCTCGACCCAGGAAGCGTTGCAGCAAACCATCGAGGAATTGCAGACCGCCAACGAGGAACTGCAATCCGCCAATGAAGAACTTCAATCCACAAACGAAGAATCGCAGGCCACGAACGAAGAGCTGGAAACCTCGAACGAAGAGCTGCAATCCACCAACGAAGAGCTGCTGACCGTCAACGAAGAGCTGCAAATCAGTTCGGCGGAGCGTGCGTCGCTGGCCACCGAGCTTGAGGCCACCCTGTCGACCGCGCCATATGTTATCGCTCTGGTCGATCAGGCGCTCATGCTGCGCCGGATCAGTGACACCGCGCTCGATTTCTTTGACATCCCCGAACTGCCGCCCACCGGGATTCATTTGAGCCAGTGCACCCTGCCCGCCGGTTTCCCGGCGTTGGCGCCGCTGGCCAATTCGGTGCTGCGTGTACAAGAAACCCGGCGCGTGCCAGTCCTGTCCGAGGGCACCCATTACACGATGATGCTGTCGCCAGTGCACGACCAGCACAAAAAGCTGATCGGCCTGTCAATCACGGTCACGCAATACGACAACGAACCGCTGGCGCGGGTGGTGTCGATGGTGGGACGGATCAGCAACCTGTCGCACTGGACCTACAACCTCGAGACTGGCGATTTGTGGTGGTCCCCTGAGATGTACGCACTGCATGGGCGCGACCCGGAGGATGGACCGCCGACATGGTCTGCCTCACATGATTTTCTGCATCCGGCCGAGCGCGAAGACTTTCTGAGCGCGCTGGAAGACCTGCTGGAAAACGGCGGCACGATGGACAAGGCGACGCGTCTGTTCGGGCCACATGGTCACATTGTCGAGGCACAGACCATGACCACCGTTATCTACGATAGTCACCGCGAGCCGGTGCAGTTGATCGGCGTGATCTGGGACCGCGCGCGCGAAATCCGAACCGAGAATACACTGGCCAGCATGTCTGCCGCGATCGAGGATATGGATGTCGGGTTTTTCTCGGTTGACGTGCTGAACAACCACCCGGTGTGGAGCAATGCAGTCTATCGACTGTTAGGCCTGTCCGAAGACAAGGTCACCCTGTCGACCGAAATCTTTGTGAAACAACTGGTTGAGGATGATCGCGACAGGGTTGCGGCGCTGCTGACTGCGACGCTTAGTTCGGGTGACGGATTCGTCACTGAAATCACGGTGCAGCACGCAGATGGCACCACCGTGCCGTGCACCCTGCGCGGCCAGGCGCGGCGCAGCGGTGACGGTCAGATCACCCATGTCTTTGGCAGCTTGCAAAAGCTGCGCGAGGTGGGCTGAGGTGGAGGGTTTCGTGAACGCAAATGGCGGCGCACCCGACAACTCTGCCCTGGACCGAGAGCCAACGATCGCGCTGGCCGCGTTTTCGGCTATGCCGATGTCCGCCTTTCTGGTCGATGCGCAGGGCGACATGGTGCTGCACACATCGCGCGCCGCGCATCGCTTTGCTGGAATGCGGGACATAGGCGACGCGCGGGGCACGCTTGCCTTTTCCGATTTGACGGGACTGGAAACGGCCACATTGCTTGACCGGTTGCGGGCTGCCCTGCCGCGGGGCCACATTACCCTGCCGATGCGGGTCGCGGGCGCAACGCAGGAAACCAAGGCATTGCCGTTTCACCTGTCGCTTTTGCGTCATGATGGCGTGCGGCAGCCGCTGTACATGCTGGCGCAGGATCTGGTTAGCGCAGGTGCTGAAGCCCTGCGCGTGGCGCACGATCTGCGCAAACGCGAGACGGAAAATGCCGCGGCTCTGCGCGCGCATCTGACCGAATTGCAGCGCACGCTGTTGTCGATGGAGACATTCGCCAACGCAGCCAGCCATGATTTGCGCACACCGATCAACGCGATCACCGGATTGCTCGACCTTTTTACCCGCAAATTCGGCGACGGTTTGCCGGAGACCGCAGGCACATATCTAGGGCATATTCAACGCGCAGCCGATCAGCTTGATACCATCACCGACGCGCTTTTGACCCACGCCAAATCCGCTGCGGCACCGTTGGAATTGCAAAAGCTATCGATGCGCGCGGCTGTGCAACAATCGGTGGACGGCCTCGCACCACGGCTGCGGCTCTTGGCGACCGGGATATCGGTTCAAGGTCCTGACCTTCAGGTCATGGCTGAACCCGCGCTTCTGCGGATCATGCTGGATAATCTTGTGTCAAACGCGCTGAAACACGGGGTCGATAAACGCCCGCTCAACGTGATGATCACCAGCACCGTCGAAGACGCGGGCGCCACGTTAGAGATCGCCGACACCGGGCGCGGCTTTGATCCGGCCAAGGCACAGGCAATTTTTGCGCCTTTCCAGCGGCTCGACAATGAACGGGACGGCACCGGGATCGGTCTGTCGACATGTAACGAGATTTGCAAGCGTCACGGCTGGCGGATCGATGCCGCATCGGACGGAGAAAGCGGCGCGCAGTTCACGATCCACATCCCACGCGTCTTCGCCGTTTAGAACCAGATAACCATTATAAAAAATTTGTCAATCATCCGCGCGGCACAGCGTGTGCGTTAGTATTCGGTTAATCCTTACAACCTAACGATGAGTAGATGACGCGACGAGGTGGTAGATGGCTCTGGTATTAGTTCTCGAAGATGACCCGACATTGCAGTTCGCGTTCTGTGAAGCGGTGAAGGCTGTGGGCCTTGATGTGATCGCCGCCACATCGATTGACGAAGCGACAGCCCTGCTGCGCCGTTTTCGGCCGGACGTGTTGCTTTTGGACCTGATGGTTGGCCAGGATTGCTCCACTGATGTGGCCGATTACGCGGCTGTTGCGGCACCGTCGGCGGCGGTGATCTACATCACGGGCAGCGGGCTTTTTCCGCGCGGAGAGATTTTTGACATGTCGCGTAACGCACGGCTGATGTTGCGTAAACCGGTGGATCTGAATGAACTTGCAGACATGGTTCGCTATGTCGTGCCGCGGACAGCCGAAGACCTGCGTGCCGCAATCTGAGGCACGGGCGCTTTAATTTAACAGGTTTGCTGAAGCTCTTGCATGACGGTTGACCAATGCCGTGAACTGATCAACGGGGCGCCGGTCCAAAACAAACGCCCAGCCTCACGTCCACCCAACATGTCCCTGCGTCAAAAAGTCAGCGCCGCGGTCGTGCTTTGGTGTCGAGATTCGCTGACCGGGGTCTTGCATGGCGCTCGCCGGCTCCTATTTCGCACTATAATTCAACAGGCAAGAGACGGCACGTGGGGATCGACGCAGCGCAAGCTTCTGCGAAAGGCAATGGTATTATCGGCCTTTTGCCGGTGGTCATCGCATTATCGTTATTCGCCTGGTTTATCAGCCTGGTGCCCGCACTCAGCGACGGTGGCACTGTGCGTTGGGTGTGGGACTGGGTGCCGAGCCTTGGCATTTCCATGTCGTTCCTGCTTGACGGGCTCAGCCTGACCTTTGCTCTGCTCATCACCGGCATCGGCGCGTGCGTATTTCTCTATTCGAACACCTATCTCGCCGGGCACCCTCAGTTTAACCGGTTTGCCCTGTTTCTGACTGCCTTCATGCTGGCAATGTTGGGGCTGGTGCTTGCGGACAACCTGATCGCGCTGTTCGTTTTCTGGGAACTGACCACGATCACCTCCTACCTGCTGATCGGGTTTGGTCACACCACGGAAAACGGGCGCCGCTCTGCGTTGCAGGCGCTGTTTGTCACGGGCGCGGGCGCGCTGGCGCTTTTGGCGGGCTTTATCCTTTTGGGCTTTTCCATGGGCACATTCGAGCTGTCCGAAATCTTGGCCCAAGGTGACGCGCTGACCCAACACGCGATGTATATGCCGATCCTGATCCTTGTTCTGGCGGGCAGCTTCACCAAGTCAGCGCAATTTCCGTTTCATTTCTGGCTGCCCAACGCGATGGCGGCCCCCACGCCGGTGTCTGCATTCTTGCACTCAGCCACGATGGTCAAGGCGGGCGTGTACCTGATGGCACGGCTGCATCCGGCCATGTCAGGCACGGACGTGTGGTTCTGGACCCTGACGATCGCAGGTGCTTTCACTGCCGTGTTTGCAAGCGTTCTTGCGTTGCGGCAAACCGACCTGAAACAGGCGCTCGCCTACACCACTCTGATGGCACTAGGCACGCTGACGCTGTTTCTGGGCCAAAGCTCCGGCTACGCGATGACTGCGTTCGCGACCTTCCTCGTCGTGCATTCGCTCTACAAGGCGGCTCTGTTTCTCGTGGTCGGATGTGTGGATTACAGCACCGGGACCCGAGATGCGGACATCTTGGGTAATCTGGGCCGGGTCATGCCAGTGACGGCGGTCGCCGCGGGCCTTGCGGCGCTGTCGATGGCGGGTTTTCCGCCCTTTCTGGGCTTTATCGGAAAAGAACTGAAATATGCAGGCATCCTCGCCATCGGGTCCGAGCCACTGCTTTTCGCCACGGCCCTGCTGCTGGCCAATGCGCTGATGTTCGCCATCGCCGGGATCGTGGCACTGCGCCCGTTCTGGCTGAAGCAAGAGGGCGAGTACGCTCGCGCGCCAAAGGAGGCGCCTTGGCCGATGCTGGTGGGGCCAGTAATCTTGGCCGTCTTGGGTACGCTCTTTGGTGTGAACCCTGATCTCTTGCAGGTGACCCTGATCGACCCGACGGTCGCGTCGCTGCTCGGCTCGATTGAAGACGCAAAGGAGCTGAAGCTGTGGGCCGGGGTCAACATGCCGCTGATCCTGTCGATTGCCACGGTGGCATTGGGCGCGCTGCTCTATGTCAGCCATCGCGGCCTACGGCCACGGTTGATCGCCATCACCACCGCTGCACCGAATTTCGACCGTGGATGGGACAGCTTCCTGAATGGTCTCAAGGGCTTTGCGGCATGGCAAACGCGCGTGATCCAGCCTGGCGTGCTGCGGATTTACATCTTTGTCACGTTCCTGACGGTTCTCGCGGCCATCGCCGGTACCATGGCGCTGCGCGACGCGTGGCCTGCCCTGCCGGATTTGCTGACCGTCGAATGGCAAGAGATTGGCCTTGCGCTGCTGATCATCGCCGGCGCGGTTCTGACGGTCATTACGTCATCGCGTATCACCGCTATGGCAGCCTTGGGCGTCGTGGGCATCGGGGTCGCGCTGATCTTTATCGTTTACTCGGCGCCTGATGTGGCGATCACGCAGCTGCTGGTGGAAACACTGGTCGTGGTGCTGGTGGCCGTTGCGATGCTGCGCCTGCCCTTGCTGGATCGGGACGGCCGCGACCACCGACCGCTTGACGCTGTGCTGGCAGGGGCCATCGGGCTGTCGGTGACTGCAGTGCTCCTTGCGGTGCTGGAAACCCCGATCGACCGCCGCCTGACCGACTATTTCGAGGTCACAAGCTGGCCCGAAGCCTTTGGTCGCAACATCGTCAACGTGATCCTCGTCGATTTCCGCGCGCTCGACACCTTTGGCGAAATTGCCGTGGTCGTGATTGCCGCGCTGTCGGCCTATGCGCTCTTGCGCATGACCGATCTGGGGAGAGACAAATGAATTCCATCATCTTGCGGGTGGGTACGCAGTACCTGTCCGGCATGCTTTTGCTGTTCTCACTGTACATGCTGATCCGCGGCCATAATGAACCGGGAGGCGGCTTTATCGGCGGCCTGATCGGGTCCACGGGCTTTGTGCTCTATGCCATCGCCTGCGGCACCGAAGAGGCGCGGCGCGCCCTACGCGTGATGCCGCAGAACATCGCAATAGCGGGTCTGGGTATCGCGCTGCTCGCGGGCATCGCTGCCGCGGCGTTCGGCGACGCGCTGTTCACCGGCCAGTGGCTGTTCATCAACGAAACCGAAGACAGCAAGGGCATCCCCCTGTCGACCGTTCTGGTCTTTGACATCGGGGTGTACCTCGTCGTCTTCGGGTCAATCATCGCGCTGGTGTTTGCCATGGAGGAAGAAATCTGATGGAGCCGCTTCTGGCCATCACCATCGGCATTCTGGTCGCCGCCGCGGTCTATCTGATGCTGGCGCGCAATGTTCTGCGCTTCATCTTTGGGCTTGTGCTGATCTCGAACGCGGCCAACCTGACGATCTTTGTCGCGGGCGGGCTGACCGCGGGCGCGCCGCCGCTGATCCCCGTCGGAGCAGAGGCGCCCGCTGAACTGGTGGCCAACGCGCTGCCACAGGCGCTGGTGCTGACCGCCATCGTGATCGGGTTTGGTCTCTTTGCCTTTGCGCTGGTGCTGATGTTCCGCGCATACACCACGCTTGGCACGCTATATTCTGACGATATGCGCGTGGCCGAACCGCGGCCCGAGCCCAAGGACACGCCATGAGTTGGACACTGGCCACGCCGCTGGTGCTGCCCTTTCTCGTGGCGGTGCTGGCCTTTCTAACACGCTCGGGCCCCGCCGGGCGTTGGGTGTCGGTTGCAGGCAATGCGCTGCTGCTGGCGGCGTCTGTCGTGCTTATGGTGCGCGTGCTGGATGAGGGCGTTGTGGCTGCCCAAATGGGTGGCTGGGGCGCGCCGTTCGGCATCACGCTGGTGGCTGATTACCTGAGTGCCGTGATGGTGGTGATCACGGCGATCACATCATTCGCAGTATCGGTCTATGCCCTCACGGACGTTGGCGGGCGCAAAGAGCAATTGGGATATCACGCGCTGTTCAACGTGCTGATCGGCGGCGTGGTCGGCGCGTTCCTGACCGGCGACCTCTTTAACCTGTACGTCTGGTTCGAGGTCATGCTGATCTCGTCCTTTGGCCTTTTGGTCATGGGCGGCACGCGCGCGCAGATCGACGGCGGCGTGAAATACGTGACACTCAACCTGATCTCAACGATCCTGTTTTTGTCCGGCATCGGGCTGATCTATGGCATGACCGGCACGCTGAACATGGCGGACATCGCGCGCACCCTGCCGACGGTCGAAAACCAGGGGCTGGTCACCGTGATCGCGATGATGTTCATGGTCGCCTTTGGCGTCAAAGCTGCTGTTTTCCCGTTGTTTTTCTGGCTGCCCGCGGCCTACCACACGCCCGCCTTTTCGGTGTCGGCGGTGTTTGCCGGATTGCTGACAAAGGTCGGGGTCTACGCCCTGATCCGCATGTTTACGCTGGTCTTTGATGGCGACGTCGCCTTTACCCACACCATCCTGCTGTGGGTGGCGGCGCTGACCATGGTCACGGGCGTTCTGGGCGCTGCAGCACAAAGCGACATGCGCAAGATCCTGTCGTTCCACATTGTCAGCCAGATTGGCTACATGATCATGGGGCTGGCCCTGATGACGCCGCTGGCGATTGCGGGGGCGGTGTTTTACCTCGTCCACCACATCGTGGTGAAGGCGAACCTGTTCCTGATCGCGGGCGTGGCCGAGCGCATCACCGGGTCGACCGAACTGGGCCGGATCGGCGGGATGTACAAATCCGCGCCTTTTCTCGCCATCCTGTTTTTTGTCCCTGCCTTCTCGCTGGCCGGGTTTCCGCCCCTTTCGGGGTTCTGGGCGAAATACGTGCTGGTGGCCGCCGCCATCGAAGACAAGGGTTGGATCATCGCCGCTGTGGCGTTGGTCGTGGGCTTGCTGACCATCTTTTCCATGACCAAGATCTGGGCCGAGGCGTTTTGGAAATCTCACCCCGAAGGCACCAACCCATCCCTGACCCTGATGACGCAAAGCGAGCGGTGGCATTTGCTGACGCCCATCGCGGCGCTTGCGGTGATGACGCTGATGATCGGGTTCTACCCCGAACCCTTTGTTACCTTTGCCAAGGACGCGGCTGCGCAGCTTCTTGATCCGTCGGCATATATGCAAGCTGTGCTGGGGGTGCCGTCATGAATACCGCGCTTTCGAACCTGCTGCTGGCCGCCGCGTGGGCGATCTTTTTCGGCGCATTTACGTGGTTGTCGATCCTGTCGGGGCTTGTGGTCGGTTTTGGCCTCTTGTGGCTGTTGCAACCGCTGCACGGCGGCAACGCCAGCTATTTCCGGCGCGTGGTCTACTGGATCAAGCTGATCGTCCTGTTTTTCTGGGAGCTACTGGTGTCCAGCGCGCAGGTGCTATGGGACATCGTTACACCGGACCACCGCTCGAACCCTGCGATCATCGACATGCCGCTGGACGTCAAGACCGATGCCGGCATCCTGCTGGTCACGAACCTCATCTCGCTGACCCCCGGCACTTTGAGCATTGATGTAAGTCCGGATCGTAAGACGCTGCAATTACACGTGATGTTTGCCGATGACCCTGACGCTGTGATCCGCGATCTGAAACAGGGGATGGAGCGTTGGGTGATTGACGCGGTGGAGGACATCGAATGACAGACCTGCCGGAAACCGTCCTGATGGTGGGCGTTGCACTGGTGCTGGGCGCGGTGGCCATGGCGCTGTTGCGTCTGACGCTTGGGCCTACGGTGCCCGATCGTGTTGTGGCGCTGGACAAGATGACTGTGTCCATCGTTGCCTTTTGCGGTTTGGCCACGATCTGGAGCGGCGATGCTGCCTTCCTTGATGTGGCACTTGTCCTCGCGCTTGTCGGGTTTTTGGCAACCGTCGCCCTCGCCCGCTTTACCGAACGCGCGGTCAGCCGGGACGCCGAACGCGAGGATGACACGCAATGACCGCCACCATCACCGCAATCCTGATCATACTGGGCAGCTTGATGACGCTGGCCGCAGGTGTTGGCATCCTGCGCCTGCCCGACGTCTTTACCCGCATGCACGCGGCGACCAAGGTTGGCACGCTTGGCTCTGGCCTTATCATGGCCGGCGTCGCGGTACAGTTCGGCGAACCGGCGATCGTGCTGCGCTGCGTGTTGATCGTGTTTTTCCTGCTTCTGACCGCACCGATTGGCGCGCACATGATCGGCCGTGCTGCGCTGCGCATCGGGATCGAACCCTGGACACCGAAAAAGGACTAGGCAAACTGCGCTGATCCGCAGACACTCCACCCATACGGGAAGTCATTTTGTTGGGAGGGTTTCATGATCAGGACAATTGCCACCGCGCTGGTTGCAGGGACGCTGGCGAGTGCCGGGCAGGCGCAGAGCCTGTGCGATGGCGCCGCAGCGCAGCTCAATATTCAGTTCACAACGTTTGCGGGCCTCGATCCCAGCGGCAACCTGCCCGAAGATGCGGGCGTCATCGCACATACGATCCATGGGCCCTATATCGGCCTCGGCCCCACGCCTCCGGGCTATCTCGACTTCGACGCGCTCGAGGCGTTGACACCCGACCCGACAAAAACTTGCGGCGACTTCCTGAACGAAGGCACGTTTCTGCCCTGGTGCGGATCAAACCACGATCCGATCACCGGCGCGCTGTCGGACAGCTCGTCCTGGACCTACGTGCGGCAGGACACGCGCATTCACGGTGCCATGCCCGGCGTCGATGACGAGGTGGTCTGCTCCAACGATTACAACAAACGCTACGGGCTGATCTTTGCAAATGCCTACATGAATGTCGGTGACAATCTGGGCTGCATGTACCCGTTGGACGGTGACACCGGCCCGCGGATCGACAAAGGGTGCGGGATATCGACCCATTCGTGGGCGCAGCCACCGCAGGCCCAAGGCACCTGCCCCGTGCCCGACAACGCCAAGACCTACGAGGCCGATTTCGCAGCGCTCATTGCGGCACAGGGGTCGCGGGCTGGATCGCTGATTTGTTCGCTGGCCAAGAGCCAGTTCGACACATGGGTCGAGGTGCGCAAGGCAGTGGATCTGAGCGTGACGACATGGCCGGTGAACGAATTCGTGCTGTGGAACTGGGACAGCTATTCGACGCAAGACATTGCGAACCAAGGCTTTCTTACCGGGATCTACTTTTTGTCTGGCTGCGAGCGGACAGCGGTGGACGGTGATCGGGCAACGGCAGAGCGCATCGCCAAGATTTACTCGTCTTGGACCGGGGTCACCGTGCCAGTGGTCGAATTGAGCAATGCGGCGATCCGGCAAGCGTCGGATCAGCCGTTTAGCTGCAACTAAGGCAGACATGCAAAAAACGGCTCGCTCAACCCTGCCCGCAATCAAAGATTTCAACGGGTTGCGCGGTGTCAGGTTTTTTGGAGTTTTTGCATTTCGCTATGATCCGCTGCAAAGATCGCGCGGGGAAACGCCTCGACCACCTGCGCGATGGCGGAAATCGCAATGGCGGGCGCCTGCCGCAGGGCCGGGACGAGGCCGATAGGCCCGCGCAGCCGGGCGATTTGATCCTCGGCCACGCCCATTGCGCGCAGGGTGTCACAGCGGGCCGCGTGCGTTGTGGCAGACCCGAGCGACCCGATGTAGCTGGCCTGCGTGTTCAGCGCGGCGGTCAACAGCGCAGGTTCCCAGTCGTGGTCGTGAAACAGGGTCAGCACGCCGCAATGCGGGTCCAGATCGAATTCGGGTGCCGCGTTCGGCGTCGTCAGGACATGCGTGGCCTCGCGCGGCAATGCGGCCAGCGCGTCCAGATCTTCATCCTCGGGTGAACAAAGCACCAGTTCGAACCCCGCCGAATGTGCGACATGCGCGGTGGCCCGAAACACAGCACCGCGACCAGCCAGCACAAGCCGTGTCTTGGGATCGTATCGAAATGCCACCGGCGCATCGCGTTCGGGCACATCAAATGACATCGTGACGGACTGCCGCGCCGCCAGCGTATCGCGCGCCGCGCGCAGGTGGTTCGGATCGGGCGTCGGGTCAAGCAGCAGCTCCAGTGACCCGCCGCAGGGCAGTTTCAGGTCGAAACTCGATGCCCCCTCGCCATAGCGCAGAACCTGCGGCGTGCCATTGCGCGCGGCCTCGAGCGCTTGCAACTGGATGTCGCGGTCGACGCATCCATTGGACATGTATCCGACCATTGCACCATCTGCGCCCACGACGGCCATCGACCCGGTTTCCCGCGCAGCGCCACCGCGAATGTCGACAGACGTGATCAGCACGCAGTCGCGTCCCGCCTCTTGCAGGCCAACCGCGTGGTTCAGAACATCCAGCGCGTGTTCGGCATATGTAATCGGTTCAGGCACCTGACCGCTCGGACATCACTTGGGCAAAGGAGGTGAAAAACTTCCCGGCCAGTTTTTTCGACGTGCTGACGATCAAACGGCTGCCCAGCTGCGCAAGCTTACCGCCGACATCGGCCTTCGCCTCGTAGATCAGTATGGTGGTGTCGCCATGATCCTGAAGGGTGACATCCGCACCCCCCTTGGCATGGCCCGCGGCACCGCCGGCGCCCTGCCCTTGGAGTGAAAACTGTTCCGGAGCGCCCGAGGTGTCGAGCGTCACATTGCCGGAAAACCGCGCCTTCACCGGCCCAACCTTGAGCACGACCTTGGCCTCCAGCTCGGTATCGGAGTGTTTGATCAGCTCCTCGCAGCCGGGGATGCATTGCTGCAGGACCTCCGGGTCATTGAGCGCGGCATAGACCTCATCGCGCGGCGCGTCGATGGTGACCTCGTCCCTGAGTTCCATGGCTCCTCCCCCGTCTGGCTGCGGGGCGCGGCCCCGGTTGTTTTTCGCCGCGAAACAAGGCGCGGACTGCGTTGTATGCTCACCATGCGACCCCGGGGGCTGCAAGCCCTTTTTGCCAAGTCGTGTTTATGCTGCCAGCGCACGGTCCACGGCCTGGGCCAGCATGTCAGCGATGCTTTCGATCTGGCTGTCGCTGACGATGAACGGCGGGGCCAACAGGACGTGATCGCCGCGTTCACCGTCAATCGTGCCGCCGGTGGGGTAGCAGATCAGCCCCGCCTCCATGGCCGCTTTCTTGATCTTGGCGTGCAGCTTGCGAGCGGGATCGAACGGGGCCTTGGTCTCGCGATCCGCCACCAGTTCGATGGCCTGAAACAGGCCGACGCCGCGAATGTCGCCCACGTGGCTGTGCTGACCCAACCGCGACAGGAGCGCGGCACGCAGGGTCGCGCCCGCCGCGCTCACATGGCCCAGCACGTTGTCATCGACCAGCCGTTCCACCACGGCAAGGGCGGCCGCGCAGGCAACGGGATGGCCCAGATACGTGTGGCCATGCTGGAAGAACCCGCTGCCGTCGCGGATTGCGTCGTGGATTTCAGCGGTGCAGAGCATCGCACCAATGGGTTGATAGCCCGCACCCAAACCCTTGGCGATGGCGCAGATATCCGGCTGAACGTCGTAGTGCGCGCTTGCAAACAGGCTTCCAGTGCGGCCCATGCCGCACATCACCTCGTCAAGGATCAGCAGGATGCCGTGCCGGTCGCACAGCGCACGGACGCGGGCGAGGTAATCGGCAACAGGCGGCACCGCTCCCAGCGTCGCCCCTACCACCGGCTCAGCCACAAAGGCCATGACCGTTTCCGGACCAACACGGGCGATCTCGTCCTCGATCTCTGCAATCAGGCGATCCACATATGCGGCGTCGCTTTCGCCTTCGTGCTGTCCACGGTAGGCATAGCAGGGCGACACGTGGCTGACGTCGATCAACAGCGGGGCAAACGCGGCGCGTCGGGCAGCGTTCCCACCTGTCGCCAGCGCACCCAGGGTGTTGCCATGATAGCTTTGGCGCCGCGCGATGACCCGGTGGCGCTGCGGCGCGCCGCGTTCGACGAAATACTGGCGCGCCAGTTTCAACGCCGCCTCCATCGCTTCGGACCCGCCAGAAACGAAATAGACCCGATCCAGCGCGCCGGGTGCAAGATCGGCCAGCCGCGTGGCCAGCGCTTCGGCCGGGGCCGACGAAAAGATGCCGGTATGCGCAAATGCCACCTGATCAAGCTGTGCTGTGATCGCCGCTTTGACATGCGCATCGCTGTGGCCAAGGCAGGATACCGCCGCATCCCCGCAATTGAGGTAAGCGCGCCCGGACTGGTCATAGAGATACGGCCCCTCGCCGCGCATCACGGGTGCAGGTTCATTGCGGGAATGGCGGGCGTAAACGTGGCTCATGACACTGTCTCTGCGTTGGGTTCAGGCGGGCGGACATTCACCGATAGCTTAACCGCCAATGTCGCAAGTGCACATGTTTCAAAACGAAAAAAGAAACAAAACGCGCGCCGCCTGCGCAACCGGACCAGAACGAAACTGGCCAACCTGCTAACAGCGGCGCAGCCAGATCTGCGCAGCACTTGCACCTGCCAGTCACGGCTTTATCCTGCGCACATGGCGTGCACACTTTCTCATCTCACGCGGCCACTCTGGTGTTGATTGAAACACTGATCGCTATGAATGTGTGTGCATCGAAGGCGAAAG
>JBCBCR010000049.1:0-17441 GCA_038530495.1 Pseudomonadota bacterium
TGCGTGCCTTTGACGGCGACGTCTGGGTCGTGATTGCGGCAAGCTTCCTGACCGGTGGCATCATCGACGCCAAGTTCTTTGGTGTGTTGGCAATGTTCGGTGCGATTGCCGTCATGGCACTGGCCCCGTGGCTCGACACCTCGAGCGTGCGTTCGGGTCGTTACCGTCCGATGTTCAAATGGTGGTTCTGGCTGCTGGTTGTCGACTTCTTTGTCCTGATGTGGGTGGGCGCAATGCCGGCCGAAGGGATCTATCCCTACATCGCTCTGATCGGGTCGACCTACTGGTTCGCGTACTTCCTGGTAATCCTTCCGCTGCTTGGCGTGATCGAAAAGCCGGATCCGCAGCCCGCGACCATCGAAGAAGACTTTGCTGCCAAATATGGCGGTGGTGACAGCGCCAGCGGCGCGGCCCCGTCTGCGCAGCCCGCCGAATAAGGAGACGGCACACATGTTCAAGACACTTGTCGCGAGCGCTGTCACAGCCCTGGCAATGACCACCGGCGCATTTGCCGCCGGTGCCGCCGGGGAGGTTACGGACATCGACTTTTCCTTCGATGGCCCCTTCGGGCGCTATGACCAAAACCAGCTGCAACGCGGCCTTCAGGTCTACACCGAGATCTGTTCGTCCTGCCACGGTCTGCAATACGTGCCGATCCGCACGCTCAGCGATGAGGGCGGCCCCGGCCTGCCCTCTGACCAGGTGCGCGCCTACGCCGAGTTCTACGAGGTGTACGACGCGGAGCTGGACGACTGGCGTGCAGCCACGCCGAACGACCACTTCCCGGGGTCCAACCTCGAAAACGCGCCGGACCTCAGCCTGATGGCCAAGGCTCGCGCCGGTTTCAGCGGACCGTACGGCCTGGGCATCAACCAGTTCATCAAGGGTATGGGTGGCGCCGACTACATCGCGTCGCTGCTCAAGGGGTACACCGGCGAAGAGAAAGAAGAAGCTGGCGTGATCCTGTACGAGAACAAGGCCTACCCCGGCGGCTGGATCTCGATGGCGCCCCCGCTTTATGGCGAGGACGTGGACTATGCGGATGGTCACGCCAATGACCTCGAAAGCGTCTCCAAAGACGTCGCTGCCTTCCTGATGTGGACGGCAGAGCCCAAGATGATGGCGCGCAAGCAAGCCGGATTTGTCGGAGTTGTGTTCCTGACCGTGCTGTCGGTGCTGCTGTACCTGACCAACAAGCAACTCTGGGCCCCGGTCAAGGCACGCTACAAAAAGAAGTAAGCCACTACGGCGAAAACAAGAAAGCCCCGCATTTCAGCGGGGCTTTTTCTTTGTCGTGGACCCCGTGGCCTGACAGCCTCACTCTGCCGCAAGCTTGGCCGCGGGCGCTCCGATCAAGTGCTCGGCTTCGTGCCCCTGAACCAGCGTCTCGACAATCGTTCCTTCGGCCTGCGGCAGTTCAAACCGCACTTCGGCAAACTGTTCCGTCCGACCCATGTGCGGGTTTTCCATCAGAACCTGATGCGTCTGTCCGACCTGCGCAGCCAAGTGCCGCGCGACCTGTGCCGCGCCCAGATCACGCAGTTGCGCCGCGCGCGCCTTGATCAATTTACCATCCACCTGCGGCATGCGCGCCGCCGGCGTGCCCGGGCGCGGCGAATAGGGGAACACGTGCAACCACGTCAGATCACAAGCGGTCACCAGATCCACCACATTGTCGAAATGCGCGTCCGTCTCGGTCGGAAACCCGGCAATGATGTCCGCACCAAAGGTCATGTCGGGCCGCAACGCCCGTGCCTCGGTGGCAAAGGCGATGGCGTCATCGCGCAAATGCCGCCGCTTCATGCGTTTCAGGATCAGATCGTCGCCGTGTTGCAGCGACAGATGCAAATGCGGCATAAGCCGCGCCTCGGTCGCAATCGCTTGCATCAGCGCCTCATCGACCTCGATCGAATCAATCGAACTGATCCGCAACCGCGGCAGATCCGGCACAAGCCGCAGGATCCGCATCACAAGATCACCCAGACGCGGCGCGCCAGGCAGGTCCGCGCCCCACGACGTTAGGTCCACGCCGGTCAGCACCACCTCGTTGAACCCGCGGTCGACCAGCCGTTTGATCTGATCCACGACGACACCCGCAGGCACGGACCGGGAATTGCCACGGCCAAACGGGATAATGCAAAAGGTACACCGGTGATCACAGCCGTTTTGCACCTGCACATAGGCGCGGCTGCGGGTACCAAATCCGTCGATCAGATGCCCTGCGGTTTCCGTCACCGACATGATGTCGTCGACCTGCACCGGCTCAGTGCCGAAATCACCTGCCAGCGCGGCCCAGGTCTCTGGCTGCATCTTTTCGCTGTTGCCGACAACGATGTCGACCTCGCCCATCTCGGCAAAGCTGTCTGGATCGATCTGGGCGGCGCATCCAGTGACGATCACCTTGGCGTCCGGATGTGCACGCCGCAGCTTGCGAATGTCCTGCCGCGCCTTGCGCACCGCCTCGGCTGTCACCGCGCAGGTGTTCACGACAACCGCGTTCTTGATGCCTGACGCATCAGCGAGTTCTTGCATGGCCTTCGCCTCATAGGCATTCAGCCGACAGCCATGGTTGGAAAAGATCGGCGCGCTCATAGAGCTGCCAGAAAGCTGGGGGTCAACACCCCGTCGAACACATGCGCTGTCGGTCCCGCCATCCAGACGCCATCCTCGCGCCAATCAATCTCAAGCGTGCCACCGTCCAGATCGACCCTTACCGTGCGCCCCGTCAGCCCACGCCGATGCGCAGCCACGGTCACCGCACAAGACGATGACCCCGACGCAAGGGTGATCCCGGTGCCCCGCTCCCACACCCGTACACGCAGATGATCGGGCCCGACCACTTGTGCAAACTGGACATTGGTGCGCTCGGGAAAGAGCGGGTGATGCTCGATCTCGGGCCCGCGCGCAGCAAGGTCAATTGCGTCGACGTCATCGACGAAAAACGTGCAATGCGGATTGCCCATACCCGTGCCAACGGGATCCCCGACAAGTGGCAGATGCAGCGTGTCGACATCCCGGGCCAGCGGAATATCTTCCCACGCGATTACCGGCAAACCCATGTTCACAGCCGTCACACCATCGGCCCGCCGCTGCGCCGACAGAGCGCCGCGACCCGTGACATCGATGTGCAAGGCATCGGTGCCGCAACGCGCCATCTCATGCGCCGCGATGCACCGTGTTGCATTCCCGCACGCCGCTGACATCGACCCATCGGCGTTGTAAAAGGTCAGGGTCAGATCCTGCCCGGCTGAAACAACGGCCAACTGGTCAAACCCCACACCGCGATGGCGATCCGCCAGCGCCCGCGCCAGTTCCGGCGTCATTGCAATGTCAACTTCACGCGCATCCACAACGACAAAGTCGTTTCCCAACCCGTGCATTTTCATGAACGGCAAGTTCTGATCGGTAGTCTCGGCCATGGCGGGCATATAACGCTGCGATTTCAAGGAATCCAGCATGTCGCGGGAATTCCCAACAGAATCGCCTTGACCCCTCGCCGCTGCCTTTCTAGATAGCCGCTTAGTGGGCCGTTAGCTCAGTTGGTAGAGCAACTGACTTTTAATCAGTGGGTCGCAGGTTCGAACCCTGCACGGCTCACCACTGTAGCCAAAGCATGACACAGTACCGTCAGGGCCTTTCCCCATGCGTTGCTTCTTGCGCACTCTCAGATCAACAGCATTCGCTGGATAGCACTTTCTTAGGGTTTATCGGTCAAAACGCGCCCGGTAGATCATAGGGGACGTGACCGCCGTGCGAACACTACTTGTAACGCTGACACTCTGGTTCTTGGCGCATCCGGCAATTGCGCAAAACGCAACGCCAAACCACGTATATCAAGCAACCGAAACGGTGCGACTGCAGTTGGCCTCGTACAACGAAGCCAATTTTACCAGCGCAAACGACAGCACTTCGATTGAACAAGGCATCCTCCCACGGCACGTTCTGCAATACGCCGAACGCGTGATGGAAAAGGTGCAGTTGCTCAGGTACATGAACGGTCTTTCGACCTTTGCAACTAATGCGGCACCTGTGCGCGACGTCACGCCAGCCGACGTGCACGGCATGGTCACGAAGATCGAGGCGCAAACAGCTGAACTGGCGACGGCCTACGGGGTCGACGTGGTTACTCAAGCCAGCCTGCCAAGTGGGAAAACCCCCGCGGATGTCTACGGTAACTTGACCCGCCTGTCGAAATCACTCGACGCGCTTGGCGTGCCGGCAACGGTGCCAAACGACGTGTACCGCGTCGCGCGAACGCTCCAAAATGCATTGGACGAATTGGCCCGCAGAAACGGTTCGAACGTCGAAACGCCCGTTGTGTTCACTGCCAGGCCTATGACGCCTGCCGATGTATACTCTGTCGGGTTGCAGGTGATCGACGACTTGTCGCAGATTGCGGGCGACGGGCGCAGATTTTCGGTGCCGGGCGGCGTCAATTCGCCTGGCCAGAAAAGCGGACCCATTCGCCCTGCAGATGTCAACAAGCTGCTCTTGCGGGTCCTCGCCGACGTTGATGCGATGAAGTATTCGGCTGGTCTGCGCACCGCCTCGGTCAAACCCCCGCTCGAAGGCGGCAAGACACCAACGGACGTTTGGAGGGTTCTGACAGAAACGCGTGCCATCATCGCTGCGCTCAACGCGATCTGACGCAAGGGGTGCAAGATGACGCAGGCCAAGACATCTAACGCCGCGATGGCGAACGAAACCGAACAGAAACCAATCCGAATTGGCCTGTCCAAAAGGATCATGGTCTGGGTCGTTCTGCCGATTGTGCTCTTGTCGGCGATCAGCGCCGTCAGCATTCTGGCAGCCAGCAATCGGATGACCGCCACCCAAGACGCGTTGTCTGTTGAACTCGAAGTGCAGGCGAACATGCTTGAAGCTTCGGGCAAGACCAAGGCAAAGCTCCTGAAGATCAAAGCGGCCTTCGTTGAACTCACCAACCTGCGGCAGCAAAACCTCGACGCCGGACGCTTTCAGCCCGAGGCAGAGATTGCGGCCCGGGAAGCATTGCAAACCGAAATTCAACTTTTCATGGGGGAAATGGTGTCCTTTGCCTCTGCGGTTGCAAACGTTCCCGACACTGGTGGCAATATTGCCAGCGGTATCACCTATTTGACCCGCGTCGCGGGCCAGACGGATCGGCTCATGTCGCTCTATATTGTTTCCAACAGTCGGACGCTTCGGCTGATGCGCGACGGCCAATTCGATGAAGCGCGCAACAACTTCCGCTTTGAAGAACGCGCGCGCGTCGTTGCTATGCAAAGATCGATTGCAGAGATCGGCACCCAGTTTACCAATACGATTTCGGCGATTTCCGACGAGGTCACTCAAGAGATCGTTGTCATCAAAACCGAGCAGGCGGCAGCAGAGCGCCAGGCCAAATACGTTTCATTTGCCGTGCTGCTTTTGGCGGCGATTGTTATTCTGGCCAGCGCGCAATGGGGCATCAAACGCGGTGTCGTACGGCACTTGATGGCGTTGCGCAGCGACATGCTATCCATCGCCGAGGGCGACCTTACCGTAGATGTCAGCGCCAAGACCCGTCGCGATGAAATTGGCCAGATGGCAACTGCGATCGAAGCGTTCCGCCAGAACGGGCTCAAAAATCGCGCGCTGGAAGCCGAGCAGGAAAAGGCGCGGGCTGCCGCTGCCGATGCGCAAGAGGCAAAGCGCCAAGCCGAGTTGGACCGCGCCGAACTGGAGCGACAGCGAGCCGAAGAACAGGCTGAAAAAGAACGCGCTGACGCCGAGGCGCGCGACAAGCTGCGCGCAGAACAGGAAAAATTGGCCGCGCGCCAAATGGAAGAGCAAAAGCGCGTTGTGTCGGCCTTGGCAACGGGTCTCAGCGCGCTGGCCGACGGTGATCTGACCCATGTGATCCACGAACGCTTGCCTGCTGATTACGACGCGCTGCGCGAGGATTACAATCGCGCCGTAGCCGCAATGAGAACCGCATTTTTGGCAATTGTCGCCTCCACCGGGGACATCCGGTCAGAGGTCAGCCATATCTCATCCTCGTCTGACGGTTTGTCCAAACGCACCGAGAAACAGGCCGCCTCGGTCGAGGAAATGTCAGCAGCGCTCGAAGAATTGGTGACAAGCCTCAAATCCACCGAGGCAAGCGCGAGCGAGATTGATGAATTTGTGCGCGCGGCCAGCTCGGATGCGGAGAACAGCAAGAACGCGATGGGCAAGATGGTCAAGGCCATGACCGAGATCAAAGCCTCGTCCGGGGAAACCACGAAGATCATCAACCTGATCGAGGAAATCGCATTTCAAACCAACCTGTTAGCTCTGAATGCCGGTGTCGAGGCCGCGCGCGCAGGCGAAGCCGGACGCGGCTTTGCCGTTGTTGCCACCGAAGTCCGCGCCCTGGCGCAGCGGGCAGCAGACGCCGCGCGCGATATCGGCAAGCTGATTTCGGACAGCTCGGAGCAAATCCAGCAAGGGTCAGAATACGTCTCGCAGACCGAAGAGAGCCTGGTGAACATCGTCGATGCGTTTTTCAAGGTCGCCTCGCGAATCTCGGAGGTCAACGAGGCGTTGAAAGAGCAGAACGACGGACTGAGCGAGATCAACCAAGCGATGTCCCAGATCGATCAAATGACGCAGGAAAACGCCGCGATGTTCGAGGAAACCACCGCGGCGACCTACAACGTCGCCGGCGAATGCGGCACGCTCGACAAAAAGGTGTCGGAGTTCAAAACCGGCGTCGATCTGACAACAGCAGATGAGCCGCCGACGGCCTTGGCGTCTTGACGGCGTTTATGGCGCCACAAACGGTGGCGCTGGCGCGTCGCCGGCCTTTGCCTGGTTTTCCTGCAACCAGCCGCTCGGGCTTGTGCCTACGACCCGCAAAAACTCGCGGTTGAAGTTTGACTTGGTGTTGAACCCCGACGCGAACATCGCTTCGGTCACAGATTTGCCCTGCAGCAGCGCAGCCTGCGCGTCACGAATCCGCGCGTTGTTGACAAAGCGCGAGACATTTTCCCCGGTGGCACGGTTGATCGTGATCGAAAGCGGTTTCGCCGGGACCCGCAACTTGCGGGCAAGCTGGGCAAGGGTGAGGTCCGGGTCGAGATATGGCTTCCTGTCCTGCATGTAATCCTGAACGCGCAACCACAGATCCGCATCGGCCGCCTGCTGAGTGTGCGGCGGTTCGGCCGGCTCTTCTGCCCCTGTCCGCAGATAAGGTGACAAGCTGAAAAACCCGATCAGCATCAGGTTACCGACAGAAAATACTGTGATGATCCAGGGCTGAAGCTCGGGCCGGTCCGCTGCGTGGGCGACAATGATCATACCCTCGCTCAACGCTGACGCGATAAGCGCACCACCGATCGCCAGCCAGATGCGCGCCGGTATGGTGTCGTGGCTCAGGACGACGCGCGGCTGCGCATCCGCGCCGCGCAAACACTGCGCAAGGATCGCGATCCCGTAGCCGGTAAATGCGCCCGGCAGCAAAACATCGAGGAACTCGGGCGCCACGACAAGTGCGGCCAGAACGGTCAACGGCACCAAAAGGTGCAGCAGATCAGCCCGCGCAGCCCCGCGCACGGCTGATATCTGAAAGGCAATCCAGGCCGCGGGCGGGATAAGAGATGCCGTGACCGGCTGCACCCAACGCATCCCCGGCACCTGATAGTGTTGTGCCAGCGCGATGATCAGGGACTGCACGGCGCAAAGCGCCAGAAGCACCGACAGGACGGTCAGACGCCTCTGCTCTTGCCAGAGGCGCAGAAAGGCAAAGCCAAGCACGACAGCGACAAACACAGGTATCGGAAGAGACGGCATCGGCGATCCAAAGCGTTGATATCGCTCACTTGAATAGTCCTAAAACCTGATCGCGGCGACCTAAATCCGGTTTGAGGACGCGCGAACGGACAGTTCCTTGCCAGAACCAGCGCAATGATTTTGCAAAGGAGATCCGATCATGAAAATGACCCTTCTGGCCTGCAGCTTGGCCCTTCTGTCCGCCGCCGCATCGGCGAACGAAGCGGGACTCAAACTGGCCGATATGGCCATGCCGCATCACGACGCCAAGGCGCGGGTTGCCATCTGGTACCCAAGCGGCGGTGGCGGTACTGTCGAACGCTATGCTGCGAACCCGGTTTTTGCGGGCGTCGACGTTTCGCGTGATCCCCAGATCAAGGCAGGCGTGCATCCGGTTGTGTTGTTCAGTCACGGCATGGGCGGCACCGACCGCGCGCAGGCGTGGTTGGGCAAGGGGCTGGCCGAACGCGGCGCGGTCGCCATCATGGTCAACCATCCGAATTCGACGGCGGGTGATTTTGACATGGCGACGGGCGTGCAGCACTGGACGCGGGCGCAGGATCTGACGGTGGCGTTGGATCAGGTCGCTGCGGACCCCGACTTTGCCGCGCATCTCGACACGGCTCAGGTCATGGCCACCGGATTTTCCTACGGTGGCTGGACGGCGCTGTCCTTGGGCGGCATGACCGGAAATCGCGATGGCTTGGTCAACGCGTGCCATGAAAATGCCGACATGGCGGCGTGCGATCTGTTGCTGTCCGACCGCGTCAGCTTGCAGACTCAGGATATCGACGCTTGGAACGCCAGCTACCGCGATGCGCGGGTGACGCAAGTGGTTGCGATTGATCCGGGCTTTGTGTGGGGCCTGGACCCGTCTGATACCGCCGGCCTCGTGGCCGACACGATCCTGATCGGCCTGGGTGACGCCGAAACGCGGATGTTGGCCACGGATTTTGATCGCAGCGGCCTTGCGGCGATGCTGCCACAGGCGCGCTTCGAACAGATCGCGCCAGCGTTGCATTTCACCGCGATGCCGATCTGCACACCCCGGGGCCAAGCCATCTTGCAAGAGGAAAACGACGACCCGGTGTGCACGGACCCGCCCGGAACCGACCGCGCAGCAGTGCATGCGCACATCATTGAAACCATAGCCGCGGCATTGAACCTGTAAGCGCCGGTGCTGTGCATCACCCCGGTGACGCACGGCGCCGATACCCCACATTGGCACCGTGCCGCAGGGTCAGGGCGCGGCAACGCCCGCAGGCACAACGCCCTCTGCAACCCATTCATCCAACTGCGCCAACACGGCATCGGCAAAGGCCGCGTCGTTGATATGACAGTCCAGCACGGTCGTCGCCACGCGCCCTTCACACGCGGTGATGCTCGCCGTGACAAAGGCCGCGAGGCCCTCGGGATCATGTGCGGGCTCTCCCGGCTTGTCCCACTCCTCAATGCCTTGTTGCGGCAGGAAATACCGCGTCGGCCCCTCGGCCATGGCAAGGCGATCGGCAATCGCGCCTGCGAGGGCGACACGTTCATCGGCGTTGAAGGCCACGCTCTTGATCAGGCGGTTGTGCGGGTGAAACGGGCGGTCAGCAAACCGCGGCGGGATCTCTTGCCACCCGGCAAGATCAAGGATGTCAGACGCGCCGGGCGCCACCATCTGCGGTATGCCCGCGCGCCCGGCGCCCGTAAGCCGGTCCAGCCCGGCGCTGACCAGCGATCCATGCAGCGCGTTCACCAGCTCTTGCAGCGAGAAATCCATGACGCAGGCAAAGGCCCCGGATGCAGCAAGCTGTTCGAACGCCATGCCGCCCATCCCCGTGGTGTGAAACACAGCCACGTCATACCCGCGTGCCGTCAGCGCGGGGTGCAGGTGCGTCATGTATTTCAGGCAGGACGATCCCAGCGACGTCATACCGATCAGCGGTCGGTCAAACTGCGGCGGCGCGACCGCCCGTGCCGCACCCAAAACCGCGCCAGCGGCCTGCGACAGGGAGGATTTGCACAAGGGGTTCAGACCATAAAGCCCGCCAGCCCACAGGATGAACTGCACATCCGCCGCCATGCGTGCGGCAGCGATCAGCGGTGACCCGGCAACGGTCGATACGATGTATTTCGGCACACCCAACGGCAACGCCTGCGCACAATCCAGGGCAAGGTCAGTGCCCATCGTGCCACCCAGCGCGATCATCCCGTCGATTCGCCCGGCGGTGTACAGCTTGCGCGTCATGGCCGCGGCCCCTGCGCTCATGCGTTCAAAGGCAGCCCCCTCTTCGCCCAGTGCGATCAGGCTTTCGATGCTGTCTCCAATTTCGGCCACCACCTCGTGTTTGGTCACGTCGACCGACGTTGTCGTATCGCCCAGAACGCTGACATCCATGGCAAGAACGCCGCCGCCTTGCGACCGGATGCAATCGATCAGGTAGCCCAGTTCGTCCTCTTTCGTGTCGAAGGTTCCGATGACGAGGATCGTCTTGCGCATGTCTGCCCCCCTTGGCATTGGCCGCCTGGGGGCAATTCAAATCACAACCGCCGCGCGGCGCAAGCCTGCATGAACGCGGCGCGTGACCTGTACCGCCCCGTGTGCCAAGGTCGTGCGACGCCACCAACCACGGATCACATCATGATCGACCCCGCCCTGTTGAACAGTTTGGCGCAGGCGCCCGTGCCGCCCGCGCATCACATCATCGATGGGGAAAAACGGGCGGCGTCCGATGGTGGGGTGATGCAGGTCACGTCGCCCATCGACGGGCAAGTACTGACAACCATACCGCGCGGAACGGTGGACGATGCCAAGGGCGCGATTGCAGCGGCGCGGCGTGCCTTTGACGACGGGCGATGGTCCGGGCTGGCCCCTGCCGCGCGCAAGAAGATCATGCTTGAATGGGCCGATCTAGTGGAACAGCAGGCGGCAGAGCTGGCCGTGCTGGGCGTGCGCGACAACGGCACAGAGATCGCCATGGCCTACAAGGCCGAACCGATGTCAGCCACAGCCACGATCCGCTATTATGCCGAAGCGTCCGACAAGATCTTTGGCGAAATTGCCCCAACCGCGCCCGGCGCGCTGGGCCTCGTGCACAAAGAACCGGTGGGCGTCGTGGGCGCGATTGTGCCGTGGAATTTTCCGCTGATGATCGCGGCGTGGAAACTGGGGCCCGCATTGGCGGCGGGCTGCACGGTTGTTCTGAAACCTGCGGAAACGGCATCGTTGACCCTCGTCCGGCTGGCCGAACTGGCGCTCGAGGCGGGCATGCCGCCAGGCGTGTTCAATGTGGTCACAGGTGCAGGCGCGGTCGTGGGGGCTACGATCGCGGAAAGTGACGATGTTGACGTCCTGGTCTTTACCGGGTCAGGCGCGACAGGGCGACGACTGCTTGCCGCATCAGCGCAATCGAACCTGAAACGGGTCTACCTCGAACTGGGTGGCAAGTCCCCCAACGTGGTATTTGCCGATGCGCCCGATCTGGACGAGGCGGCAAAAGTGTCGGCGCAAGGCATTTTTCGCAACGCCGGGCAGGTCTGCGTTGCCGGCTCACGCCTGCTGGTCGAACGTGGCATTCACGATGCCTTTGTCGACAGGTTGCGCGCACATGCCGAGGCAATGACCGTGGGCAATCCGCTGGACCCGGCCACCGCCGCAGGTGCGATCAACTCGGAACAGCACATGCTGCAGGTCCTGCGCCACATCGACGGCGCACGCGCTGCGGGGCGGTCCATTTTGACCGGCGGTCAGCGCATCCTCGAAAACACCGGCGGATATTACATCGCCCCGACCATCATCACCGGCGTCGCGCCGGACGATGCCATCGCACGGCAAGAGGTGTTTGGCCCGGTCCTCGCGGTCCAGGCCTTTGACACCGAAGACGACGCGGTGGCCATGGCCAACGACACCGACTACGGCCTTGCCGCGGCGGTCTGGACGGCGAACCTTTCGCGGGCGCACCGGATGGTGCGGCGTATCCGGGCAGGGGTCGTGCACGTGAACACCTATGGCGGCGCCGATGTTACCGTGCCCATGGGCGGGGTCAAACAGTCGGGCAACGGGCATGACAAGTCACTGCATGCCTTTGACAAGTACCTCGATCTCAAGACCGCATGGATCAAGCTTTAGCCTTGTCCAGCGCGTCCAGAACGCGTTCCAACTGATCAATCAGCGCCTGAATTTCGCTCCGGCCCACGATGGCCTCGATTTCCGCGCTTATGGCGGTGCTTTCCGGCGTGACCTGAGTGATCAGGGTAGCCCCGCTGGCTGTCAGACGCAGGCTGGTGCGGCGACCGTCATCCGAGGCGCGCGTCGTGCTGATCAGGCCGCGCTCCTCCAGCCCCTTGGTCATGCGCGACAGCGACGGCGGCAACAGGTTTGCCGCCTTGGCCAGCGCACTCATGTCGATATCCGGCGCTTCGCCCAACACGCGCAGCACCCGCCATTGCTGTTCGGTCACCCCGTGGCGCTGCAACATCGGGCGAAACCGCTCCATCACCTTTTCGCGTACACGCAGCAGCGCAATGGGCAGCGACCGCCCCGTCGCGCCAAGACTGGCCCGGTCCGTTTGCGATGAATGTGCCATTGCGCGCCTCCTGCGGACGAGAATGATTAACGTGTTAATTATTGACAACCCACGATCCCCTTCACACGGTAAGGCGCAAGGGAGGATGTCATGCCGCATTTGACGATCGAGTATTCGTCGGCTGCCCAACAGTATATCGACATGGGCGACCTGTGTCGCGCGCTGCATGCCGTGATGGTGGCGAACCCCCTTTTCCCGACCGCAGGCATACGCATCCGCACTTACGAGGCTGACCACGCGATTGTTGCCGATGGCCACCCTGACAACGCTTTTGTCGCGATGGGGTTGCGCGTTGGTGCGGGCCGCAGCCCGGAACAACTGCGTGCCGCGGGCGACGAACTTTTTGCCGCCGCGCAACAGCTGCTGGCGCAACCGCTGTCGCAGCCGCATTTCGCCCTGTCTCTCGACATCCGGGTCAGTGATCCGGCACTCAGCTGGAAAGACACCCCAATCCACGCCCGCCTGTCCGCAAAGGAGACGCAATGACCGCCCTGCAGGACAATCTGGCCAAACTTGAGATCGTCCTTGACCCGTTTCGCGGATCGGGCGTGCAGAACCGCATCGGTGGGCAGGACGTGCCGGGCAGCGGTGGCACGTTTCAATCGATCTCGCCGGTCGACGCGTCGGTGATATGCGACGTGGCCCATGGCAACGCCGTCGATATCGACGCGGCGGCCCGGGCGGCCCACGCCGCCTTTGCCAATTGGCGCGATATGCCGGCCAAGGAACGGCGCGCCATACTGATCCGCATTGCCGAAGGGATCGAAGCGCGCGCCGAAGAGATCGCGCTGTGCGAATGCTGGGACACCGGACAAGCGATCAAGTTCATGTCCAAGGCGGCCCTGCGCGGGGCCGAGAACTTTCGCTACTTCGCCGATCAGGTGGTGCAGGCGCGTGACGGCCAGCACCTGAAATCGCCCACGCTGATGAACATAACCACCCGCGTGCCCATTGGCCCTGTCGGTGTGATCACGCCGTGGAACACGCCGTTCATGCTGTCGACATGGAAAATCGCCCCGGCGCTCGCTGCCGGTTGCACCGTGGTGCACAAACCGGCCGAGGCATCACCGCTCACTGCGCGCCTGCTGGTCGAAATTGCCGAAGAGGCGGGCCTACCACCCGGTGTGCTGAACACGGTTAACGGCTTTGGCGAAGAGGCGGGCAAAGCGCTGTGCGAACACCCCCTGATCCGCGCCATCGCCTTTGTCGGGGACAGTGCGACGGGCAAGCTGATCATGAAACAGGGCGCCGACACGCTGAAACGCAACCATCTTGAGCTGGGGGGCAAGAACCCGGTGATCGTGTTTGACGACGCGGATATCGACCGCGCGCTGGATGCGGTGATCTTCATGATCTACTCGATCAATGGCGAGCGGTGCACGTCATCCTCGCGCCTGCTGATCCACGACACGATCCGGGATGCGTTCGAGGCGCGGCTGATCGAACGGGTGAACCGGATCAAGGTCGGTCATCCGCTGGACCCCGCGACCGAGGTCGGCCCGCTGATCTCGGACGAACACTTTGCCAAGGTGACCGGCTATTTCGATATCGCCCGCGCCGATGGCGCGACAATCGCCGCTGGGGGCGAACGGGTGGGCGACGCGGGGTACTTCGTGCGCCCAACGCTGTTCACCGGCGCCAGCAACGACATGCGCATTGCCCAAGAAGAGATCTTTGGCCCCGTGCTCACCTCGATCCCCTTTGCAACTGAGGACGAGGCGCTCGCGCTGGCAAACGACACCGACTATGGCCTCACGGGATATCTCTGGACCAACGATCTGACCCGCGCCTTGCGGTTCACCGACCGGTTGGAGGCAGGGATGATCTGGGTGAATTCCGAAAACGTCCGCCACTTGCCGACGCCCTTTGGCGGGGTCAAAAACTCGGGCATCGGGCGCGACGGCGGCGACTGGTCATTTGAATTCTACATGGAACAGAAACATATCGGCTTTGCCACCGGCGCGCACAAGATCACCAAGTTGGGGATGTCCTGATGCCCGTGCCCGCGCCCAATCTCTATCCTCCGTTCAACACCATCCGGCTCAGCCACGTGTACCTGAACGTCACCAACCTCGCGGCATCGCGGGCGTTCTACACCGACATCCTTGGCCTACAGGTCACCGATGAAACCGATAGCCACGTCTACCTGCGCGCCATGGAGGAACGCGGGCACCACTGCCTTGTGCTGCAGCAATCGGACGACCCAGGCACGGTGGACGCCATCGGGTTCAAAACCTTTGACGAAGACGACCTTGACCATGCGCAGGCGTATTTTTCGGCCAAGGGACGCCCGACCGAATGGGTGCGCCGCCCCTATCAGGGCCGCACGCTGCTGACCGCGGACAACCTTGGCATCCCGCTCGAATTCTATCACCAGATGGACCGCCTGCCGCCGATCCACCAGCACTACGCGCTTTATCGCGGGGTCAAACCGCTGCGGATCGATCACTTCAATTGCTTTTCGACGGATGTGGACGCGTCTGTGGCGTTCTATTCCGACTTCGGCTTTCGCGTGACGGAATTCACCGAGGATGAAGACAGCGGACGCCTCTGGGCCGCGTGGATGCACCGTAAGGGCGGGGTGCACGACATGGCGTTCACCAACGGCATCGGCCCGCGCCTGCACCATGTTGCGTTCTGGGTGCCGACCCCGATGAACATCATTGACCTGCTGGACCTGATGGCGACAACGGGACATGTGGCCAACATTGAACGGGGGCCGGGGCGGCACGGGATATCCAACGCATTCTTCCTGTATATCCTCGACCCCGACGGCCACCGGATCGAGATTTACTGTTCCGACTACCAGACCGTCGATCCCGACCTCGAACCGATCAAGTGGGATCTGAAGGACCCGCAGCGCCAGACCCTGTGGGGCGCGCCCGCGCCCGAAAGCTGGTTCAAGCACGGCTCGCCCTTCACCGGCATCGCGCCGCAGGAGCCCAGCCTGAACGCAACCCCGATCATAGCGCCATGACGCCCCGGTTCGCGACATATGTCGCCGATGGCGAAACCCACTACGGCGCAGTGACCGAAGGTGGGATGATCGGGCTGAGTGATCTGGAGTGGCCCACGCTGTTTGACGCCGTGGCGTCCGGCGCGCTGTCCGTGCTGGCCGATGCAGCGCAGGGGCGTCAGGTTACCCACGGGGACGTGCGGTACCAGATGGTCCTGCCCAATGCCCGGCGCATCCTGTGCGTCGGCGTGAACTTTCCCGACCGCAATGCCGAATACAAGGACGGCAGCGCACAGCCGAAATACCTGTCGCTCTTTCCCCGATTTGCCAGCGGCTTTAGCGGCCACGACTGCCCGCTGATACGCCCGCCCGAAAGCCATCAACTGGATTATGAGGGCGAGGTGGCCGTGATCATCGGCAAACCCGGGCGCCGCATTGCGGCTGCGGATGCCTATGACCACATCGCGGCACTCACCATCTGCAACGAAGGCACCATTCGCGATTGGGTCCGGCACGCCAAGTTCAACGTGACCCAAGGCAAGAACTGGGACCGATCTGGCGCCATGGGCCCTTGGCTGGTGCCGTTCACGGATGCGGTCCAACTGGACGACGCGCGGATCGTGACCCGGGTGAATGGGGAGGTGCGGCAGGACGACGTGCTCGCAAACATGATGCACAGCATCCGCGACGAGATCGCCTATATCTCGACTTTCATGACTTTGCAGCCGGGTGACATCATCGTTACCGGCACACCGACGGGCGCGGGCGCGCGGCTGGATCCGCCGCAATTCCTGAAACCCGGCGACGTGGTCGAGGTCGAGGTGACCGGCATCGGCACCTTGCGCAACACGGTCGAGGACGAAGCGTGATGACACCCGACGATCACGCGCGTGCCGCCGCTGACCTGTTGCAGGCGGAACGGACCGGCGCACAGATCGGGCTCTTGTCCCTGCGCTACCCTGAGATCGGGATGGACGATGCCTATGCCATCCAGAAGGCGATCTACCGGGCCAAGCTGGAGGCCGGGCGGCATGTGATCGGTTGGAAGATCGGGCTGACCTCGAAGGCGATGCAATACGCGCTGGGCATCGACATCCCCGACAGCGGCATCCTGTTCGATGACATGCTGTTTGCCGATGGCGCGGTGGTGCCCCCGGGGCGGTTCATCCAGCCGCGGATCGAGGCGGAGATTGCCTTTGTCATGGGTGCGCCGCTGGGGGGCGATCAGGTGACGCGTGCGGATGTGATCGCCGCGACCGACTATGTCTCCCCGTCGCTCGAAATCCTCGACACGCGTATCCTGCGCGCCGATCCCGCCACCGGGCAGACCCGCAGCGTCTATGACACGATCAGCGACAATGCCGCCAATGCGGGCGTGGTGCTGGGCGCGCAGCAGCACCCGGTGGACGCGCATGATTTGCGCTGGGTCGGGGCAATTGTGCAGCGCGATGGCGAAGTCGAGGAAACCGGCCTTGGTGCCGGGGTGCTGAACGATCCGGTGGAAAGCGTCGTGTGGCTGGCCCGGCGCATGGCGCAATACGGGCAAAGCATCGCGCCCGGTCAGATCATCCTGTCAGGCAGCTTTATCCGCCCCGTCGAATGCCCGCCGGGGACAAACGTCATGGCAGACTTTGGCCCGTTCGGGCAGGTGTCCGTCGCGTTCGGGGGCTAAGGTTCCCCGCGGGAAACCTGCCAGCACCCGAGATGCGAATTGCCCTTGGCACAATCGTGCGGGTACACAGACGCAACAGGCCCACCGGGTAAAGGTGCACAAAACCATGACCACCCCCTGCATCATCTGCGTTGCCATCACCGGTTCGGTGTCGCGCAAGGAACACAACCCCGCCGTCCCGATCACGGTGTCCGAACAGATCGAAAGCACCCATGCCGCGTTCGAGGCCGGGGCCAGCATCTGCCACGCCCATGTGCGCAACGACGATCAGACCCCGTCGAGCGATCCGGACAAGTTCGCAGCACTCAAGGAAGGGCTGGAACAGCATTGCCCGGGCATGATCATCCAATTCTCGACCGGGGGCCGGTCCGGGGCCGGGCGTGCGCGCGGCGGCATGTTGCCCCTGCGCCCCGACATGGCGTCGCTGACCGTGGGGTCGAACAATTTCCCGACCAGGGTTTACGAGAAC
>JBCBCR010000050.1:0-17369 GCA_038530495.1 Pseudomonadota bacterium
GTTTTCTTTTGCTTAAAACCCAAGGCATTCTGCCCCACCGGATAAACCCCGCATTAATCCCCCTGCCCCACTTTCAGACGCGTGCGTGGGGGCGCGCTGGGGGGTTGCTTGCAGCCTCTCACCTTCTGGAGTGGGAAAATGGGGTTCTCTATCGAAGCAGTCGCGCGCTGTGTCAAAGCGTGCATGAGCGGCATGGCAATCTTGGTGGTCTCGGTCGGGGTATCCGGCACGCCACAGCAAGCGTCCGCGCAAACCAATATCAACTATTCTCAAGATCCGCTGGTCGTGCGCAACGACCGTGGCGGGCTGTTGTTGCAACGCATTCGGCAGCTCGACAATTTGCGGCAGCAATCGCGCCCGGTCGAGATCCGCGGCGGGATCTGTTTTTCGACCTGCACCATGTATCTGGGTCTGGAAAATACCTGCGTGTCGCCAAACACGACGTTCGGCTTTCACGGCCCCAGCTCGTATGGCCGCGCGCTTGATCCGGCGACGTTCAACCGTGCGTCCGAGATTATCGCGAGCCATTACCCCGCGCAGCTGCGCCGGTGGTACATGGACACGGGCCGGTTCAAGATCCGCAGCATCTATCGCATCAAGGGTCAGAACATCATCGACATGGGCGTGCGCGCCTGTTGAAGGTTGCAATCAATTGCCAACTTGGAAGGGCGGGGCCAGGCTCCCCCGCTCTTCGCTGTTGCGCATCGTGTTGTCCGGTGCTGTGAGGCAATCGCGCTGCATTCCATGGTTTTAACCTCGTTGTGACCGTCCCGCATGGCTCTTGTGATTTGGTCGCCCCGGCCCATAAGCCGTAAACACAGCGCCCGTTCACCCGACGGCTGCCTGCAAATCAAAGATCGGGAGCAGCACCGCCAGAACGATCACCATCACCACCGCGCCGACCACGATCATCAGCGCAGGCTCCAGAATCGCGGCGATGCGTTTGCGTTCGGTGATCAGACCGTGTTCGACCATTTGCGCAGCGCGTTCCGCCATGGGGGCAAGGCGAGCGGACGCTTCGCCTGCGCGGATCAATTGGTGCGCCACGGGTGGGACAAATCTGAGCGCTTCGAGTGCTTGGGACAGGCTTTGACCGCGGCTGATGGCGTCCTGAACCGCGCGGCCTTCGGCTTGAAACCGCGCGATACCAAGAACGCCCGCCGCGCTTTCGACGGCGTTGGGCACTGTGTTGCGGCTGGCCAGAACCAAAGCGAGGGTACGCAGGTACTGCACCGCAGCGCCAAGCGCCATGAAGCGGCCCACCAGCGGCAGGCGCAGGGCGATGCGTGTGCGCAACGCGGCCAGCGAAGGGACGGTGCGTGCGGCGATCATCAGCAGGGCGACCAGCCCGGCGCCTACCGCCAGCAGCATTGCATGCGCACCGATCCAGTCTGATATGGCAAGGACCATCTGCGTGATCTGCGGCAGCGGCTGACCGGTCAGGGCGAACATGGCCACGATCTCGGGCGCGACGCTGACCATGAGAACCCCGCAGACAATCAGCGACACGGTGGCGACAAAGGCGGGATAAATCAGCGCGGTGCCGATCACAGCCTTGTCCTCGCCTTGCCGTTCCAGAAAATCGGCCAGTTCGGAAAACACGGTGGCCAGATCGCCCACGCGCTCCCCCGCCTCGACCGACGCAAGCATGTAGGCCGGAAATCCTGCGCCACTGGCGGCGAGGCTCTCGGACAGGCGCGCGCCGTCCATGAGACGTGCGCGAGCGCGGGCCGCGACGGTTTCCAACGTGGGGTGCCCACCCTGCCGCACCGCTTCGAGCGCGGCTTCGACTGGCATTTCGGCCCCCAGCAGCATCGCCATTTGGCGGGTAAACACCGATTGCAAATCGGCGCTGAGCGTTGTGCGCCGAACCCGCCACGTGCGCGCGTCTGCCTTGGCATTCAGGTCCGAGACAAACAGCCCCTGCGCCTCAAGCTGCGCGGCGGCGGCGGTTTCGGTTTCGGCCACAACCGATCCGGTGCGGCGGTCGCCGTCATTGGTAAAAGCGACATAGGCAAAGGCTTTCATGCCGCGTCCCCGACCACGCGAAGGGTCTCGGTCAGGGTGGTCTGGCCTGCAGCCACTTGCACCAGCCCTTGGCCAAACAGCGTTTCCGCCTCGGTCAGGGCCAGCGCGGTCAGCGCCGCTTCGGCTTCGCCAGCGTCGATGGCGGCGCGCAAGGCCTCGCCGACCTCGATCATTTCGAACACGCCCAACCGCCCCTGATAGCCGGAGTTGTTGCATGCGGCACAGCCCTTGGCGTTGGACACGGTGTCGGGCACCGGCAAGCCGTGGCGTTCGAAATGCGCGGCCTCGGCTGGTGTGGTCGGGTGCGGTGCGGCGCAGGCTTGGCACAGCCGTCGCAAAAGCCGCTGCGCGATCACACCGCGCAAGGTGGCCGCGATCAGGAAGTTGTCGAGCCCGAGGTCGCGCAGCCGCACCACGGCGCCAACTGACCCGTTGGCGTGCAGCGACGAGAACACAAGGTGCCCGGTCAGGGCCGCTTGGGCCGCAACGCTGGCGGTTTCGTCGTCGCGGATCTCGCCCACAAGGATCACGTCGGGGTCCTGGCGCAGGGTGGCGCGCAGGCCGCTGGCAAAGCTCATGCCGATGTCGGCGTTGATCTGGCTTTGGCTAATGCCGGGCAGGTCGTATTCAATTGGGTCCTCGACCGTCACGATGTTGCGTTCGTCGCGGTCGGCCAGTTGCAACAGAGAATAAAGTGTCGTCGTCTTGCCCGCCCCGGTCGGACCCGTTGCCAGAATGATCCCGTTGGGCAGTGCCGACAGCCGTTCCAGCAGCGCCACCTGCGCGGGGCTCAGCCCCAGATCGTCCAGCGCCATCAGGCCCGAAGCACGGTCAAGAATCCGCAACACGATGCGTTCGCCATAGTGCCCGGGCAGCGAGCTGACCCGCGTGTCGATCATGCGCCCGCCCATGGCCAGCGCAATGCGCCCGTCCTGCGGCAGCCGGGTTTCAGCGATGTCGAGCGCCGCCATCACCTTGAGCCGCGACACCACGCGGCGCGTGGGCACATCCGTGCGGTCCATGATCTTTTGCAAGAACCCGTCGACGCGCATCCGCGCGCGCAAGCCGTCCTCATAGGGTTCGATGTGCAGGTCAGAGGCCCCCGCCGACACGGCCTGACGCAAGAGCTGGTTGACGAGCTGGATCACCGGCGCGTCCTCATCCGCCTCGAGCAGGTCGCGCTGGCGCAGGGTGCCGTTGCTTTCCTCGATGTCGAACAGCACGCCGTCGTCAGGCGTGCCCGTCCCCTGTTCGTAGACCCGGGTCAGCGCCGCATCAAAGGCACTTGCCCCCAGCTCTTCGACGGCAATGTCCTGATTCCCGGCCAAGTTCGCCCGCCGCTGCGCCTCGCGCAGGCCGTTGGCGGTTGGCGTTGGCCCAAGAAGCAGCCGCGCGCCGTCCCAGATCACCTGCGCATCGCGGGCAAAGGCATAGGGCAGCCTAGCCGCCAAATCGGATCCGGCTGGGGAGCGGGGGAAGGTTTCGGCTTTGGGCCGCGTCATCGACAAATCCCGCGTCAAAGGGTTGGTCCAGATCAGCACCGTCAAAGGGCAGCGTGCCCTGCGGCGTGCGCGGATATCTTCCATCATCGGGCGGCGTGATGGCAAGGCTTGCGGTCTTGGCTTTGCGCGCGAGTTGCCGGGTCAGCTTGCGCGCCTCGGCATCCGATTTCACCACGCGCGGTCGCAGCATCACCAGCAGAACGCGCTGATCCTCGGTGGCGTTCTTGCCGCGGAACAGGCCGCCGACGATGGGCAGTTTGGAAATGCCCGGCACCCGCTGCGACACCGATCCCGACCCGTCCTCAAGCAATCCGCCCAGCATGATGACGTTGCCATCGCGCACAAGCACGGTGGTCGACAGCGACCGGCGCGACGTGATCTCGCCGCCCGCTGCCGAATTGCCGTTGGTCAGGCTTGACACCTCTTGTTCGATTTCCAGCCGCACGGTGCGGTCCGCATTGATCTGCGGGGTCACGTTCAGAGTCAGGCCGACGTCGCGCCGTTCGATGGTCTGGAACGGGTTGTCGGGCTGGTTGCTTTCGCCCACTTGGGTGAATGAACCGGTGACGAAGGGCACGTTTTGCGCCACGACGATCTCGGCTTCCTGGTTGTTGAGCGTCATGATCGACGGTGTCGACAAAAGGCGCGTCGAGGTCGACGTGGTGATGGCTGTCAAAAGCCCTGCAATCCCGTCCTGGCCGTCGCCCGCGGCGCCCCCGACAAACCCACCCGATCCCGCCGATGGCGTCGCATCACTGTCGAGGATCGACGATACCAGCCCCGAAAGGCTGGGCCGTCCGTCCAGCGAAAACTCGACCCCGCCGACAACGGCTTCGTTCAGGATGGCACCGAATTGCACGGCGAGGTCCGAAAACCCTTGCACCGACATCTCGAAGATCACCGCCTCGACCAGCACCTGCGTCGGGCGACGGTCAAGGAAATGGACCATGTTGATGATGTTGTGCAGGTCCTCTTCGGACGCGGTGATGAGCAGCGCGTTGGTTTGGCTGTCGGCGACGATGCGGGGCTGGATATAGCCCGGCCCTGGCGCATCGTCCTGCACCGCGCGCAGCACCACATCGGCCAGGGTGGCCGCGTCGGCATAGTTCAACTCGATGGCATGGCTGACCACGTTGTCGCGCTGGGTGTCGAGCCGACCGGCCAACACGCGCAGCTGCTTGCGCAGGTCGTCATCGCCGGACACCACCAGCGCGTTTGACCGTTGGTCCACCGTCACGGCCGCGGTTTCGGGAACGATCCCCATCGCTTCGATCACCTGCAGCACTTCGCTGGCATTGGCGTTGCGCAGGCGGATCAGTTCGACAGGCGCCTGCCGCGGCTGGTCCAGCCGGGCAATCAGCGCTTCGATCCGATCGATGTTCTGGGACCGGTCCGATAGTAAGATCAGCCGCGAGCGCGGGACCGAAGTTAGCACCGCCTCGGACGGCAACAGCGGGCGAATGACGTCGATGACCTCATTGATCGGGGTGTTGCGCACCTCGATCACGCGGGTCTCGTATCCCGCACGGGTGATGTCCACCGGGCCGGTCGATTGCTCGCGTGCCACGTTCATGGGCACCACGCGCGCCACCGCCCCGCTTTCAATCAGGGTCAGGCGGTTCAACTCGAGCACGCTCAGGAACACTTCGTACAGCGCGTCGCTGGTCAGCGCCTCGGGCGCCAGCACAGTGACCGTGCCCCGCACTCCCGGGTCCAGCACAAAGCTGCGGCCCGTCGCTTCGGCGACGATCTCGACAAAGCTGCGCAGGTCGGCGTCGCGCAGTTGCAATTCGACCGTTCCGTTTGTTTGGGCGCGCACTCCGCCGATGCTGGAAACACAAACCACTGCGAGGGCCAACAAGGTGGCCCGGAAAAGGGTGATGTGGCGCATATCGCTCTCTGCCTCGATGCCCCTTGGTCCGGTCATTGGCGCCGGACGGCGCGGGGCTTGTCGTTGTTTCGATCAGCTTAGCCCAAGGCGGGCGAGAAAGCATCGAAAATCAGGTGGAAACGCGGCACATGTGGCCGCGGTGCCTCAGCCTTCGGGAAAGCCGAGAAGGACGGGCGTATCGCTGCCTGCATCGACCCACAGCCCCTGCTCGGTGATGCGGGTGACGGTGTAGCCATCGCTCAGCGTGTCGCCGACGCGCACGATCTGTTCGCCCGTGGGATGGGACACCAGCCCCCACACCGCGTCCCCTGCCCGCACCACACCCTTGAGCGCGTATCCCAGGCTTTCGATTGGCGGCGCCGGTGGTTTGGGTTCGGCGGCGACCGATTCGCGGGCAGGCGGCGCAACAGGCACGGGCGGCTGCAACTCGCCAAACAGATCGGGCCAGCGGTGCGTGGACTGTGCGGCGCTGTTGGTCTGTGCCCCGGTCGCGGTAACCCGGTCCAGCTTGACCGGCACCACAGGCACCGCGTCATCGGTGAACACGCGCAACGCCTGTTCCCCGGCAAAACCGGTGCCCACCAGCGCCAACAGTGTCAAAACAAACGCAATCACCCGCATTTGTGGCCCCCCACAGACCGCTCCTGTGCACAATAGTGGACGAAACCGGCCTATCATGATAGGCGAAGCGCAAAGAAAAAAACAAAATCGAGCAAAAATATGCAGGTTTTACAACGAATCCAGCCCGCGGTGGCGGGTGCTGCACTGCTTGCGCTTGTGTCATGCGGTGTTGAAGGCGCGCTGGGGCCGAACTCCTTTCAATCACAGTATGATACGGCCCGGTCAGCGCTTGAATCCGGGCGCTATGCGCGGGCGATCACAGGGTACGAGCGGTTGGCCGCAACCCCGGGACCGTTTCAGGCGCGGGTGCAGTTGGAACTGGCGCACAGCTATCTGCGCGCTGGCGAATATGCCAAGGCGGCGCAAACCGCGCGTGCGCTGACGGCGGTTCTGGATGGTGAGGGGCGCGCCGCAGCCCTGGCCGTGCAGGGCACGGCGGATCACGAACTTGGTCTCGCCGCACTCGCCGAAGGTGACCGGGCGCGTGGTGCGTCATTCCTGCGTCAAGCCGATGCCGCGATGAAGGAAGTGGTGGACACCCACCCGGAATTGGATCCGCTCGGTGCGCTCGCCGCCCGTCGGGCCAGCATCAAGGTGCGATTGGGCTGAACCGCTACGCCTCGGGCTGCAGGGTCAGCGACGCCGATACCTTGCCCGGTGCGTCCGTTGCCTCGATCCGGAACGCGCTCAACGCATAGCCCCAGCGCTCAGACTGGCCGGACAGCCATGTGGCCAATTGTGTGAACGTCACACTGTCGAACCGGATCGAGATTTGTCCGTCGTTGTCTTCGGTCAGCGTCGTGACCGCCGGACGCAGGCCCGCTGTGCGCAGCGCGGCTTCGATGCCCGTTGCACCAACCGGGGCGGCGCGCGGCGGTGTCACCGGGCTTTGTGCCGGCACCTCTGCTGCGCGCTCTGCCACCCATCCGTTCAGCGCCAGCGCCTCGTCCCGCGCAATCAGCGCCTCCTGCCGCGCCGAAGCGACCGGTTCCAACACCGTGACATAGACCGCAGCCGGCAGCGCAACCAAAAGCATGACGGCCAGCAGCACACGTTCCCGGGTCGACCGCGCCGCCAGCAGATCGATCAGCCCCGTCATTCCGCGACCTCCCCCGTGATGGCCAGTGAGGTGCGCACCGCGCCGCCCTGATCGCTGACCCGCGCTTCGATCAATTCAACGGCCAATCCGTTTGCAGCAAGTGCGGCGAGCAAAGCATCCACGGCCGCAAAATCCGCGGCGTCGATCAATAGATCCAGCGCACGGCCATCGGCACTGTTGATGCGGATCAACTGCCCGTCGCTGGCCGCAAGGATCGCGCTGGCGCGTTCGAAAAGCGTATAGGCATCCGCGACATCCTCGGCGCCGCTGGCTGCGGTTTGCATCGCATCAATCCGCGCGCTGACCTGCGCGCGCACGTCAAGGATTGGCCCTTCGGGCACGAACCGGGCGCGCACGATCTCTTGGGTGGCGGCGGCGATGGTCTGGTGCTCCTCGTTCAGGCGCGTGGTCTCGGTCACGTTCGCGGCCACCCACAGCCCCGCGCCGATTGCAGCGAGCACAACCGGGGTCACTAGCGCCTGCAACGACCGGCGCAACCGCGTGCGCACCAGCGCCGGGTCCTGCAACAGGTCAAGCGTTAGTTCATTGTGGGCCAGCGTCTCGGGTTTGGTCAGACCGCCGGTCTTGGCCACGTCCGCCGGATCGGTCAGGACCGGAACCCCGTGCTGCGCCAGCCGCGCGGTGTCCATAGCGCCCAGCACCAGCAGCGCCTTGGGCGTTTCACCCGCGGCCAACCGTTCGGTCAACATCGCATCAAGCATAGCGGGTGCCGTGCCAAACCCGTCACCGGGGCCGCAGCGCACCGCGATGTTGTCGCCGCTCGCCGCAATGGTCCACAGCCCCTCGCAGGTCGGCAGCGCGAGGTAATCGGGCAGCAGCGCCCGCGCCTGGCCTGCCGAACTGCGCCACCCTTCGACCTGCGCACGGTCGGAAATCAGCGCCCGGTCCCAGGCATCCGCACCGGCTGCATAGGGGCGCATGTCGACGATGTCCTCTTGCAACCCGAACCGATCCTTGAGTTGGCGCCGCGCCACTTGCTCGCGCGCATGCCCGGTCACCCCGGCTGGCAGATCAAACTGCATCATCGGCACCGTCACACCCGGCACCAACGCGATCTGCCCGCGCTTGATCCGGCTGCCTGGGGCAAGCGGCACAAAGCGTCGGTCGAATGGACTGTGGGTCGTGCCTGTCATCGCGGTCCCTTGTGGTCGGGCTTTGGCATTAATTCAACTCCGTGATGCGCCAATGCACCCGCGGTTTGTCGCCCGTGCCCCTGCGTTCCAGAACCAGTGTGCGCACAGCCGTGCGTTGGTTCAGCGTCGCCTCGATGCTGACACCGAACCATCTGCTGTTGACCGAAAACCGGCCCCGATCAAACCCATCGCCCAGACCTGCGCCCTGCGCGATCTCAATGGCCGACAGGAAATCATCCACCGAAGCAAAGGGCTGCGACAGCCGTTTGGCCAGCACGCCGCGCACTTGCGCCGGTTTGGCCGACGGGAAAAAGCCGATGATGACCGTCTCGGACGCGGTGTTGACGTTCAGCGTGCTGTCGCCCGGCAGAACCGTGACATACGGGTCCAGCACCGCGTGATCGCGCGGCGACAGATCCGGGATGCGTGCAAGCTGCGCCATCATCACGCGTGGTCCCGCCACCGCCTGCGCCGGTGGGTCCAGCAGCGCAAATCGGCTGCCTGCGGACGGATCGGACCGAAACGTGTTTTCGAACACGCGGGCGATGTCCGAACGGCCGCCGATCTGCGACAGCAGCGCGTCAAAGCTGTCTTGCGCTTCGCGATCATTTGGATTGGCCAGCCAGTTCACGTTGAACCGGCTTTGCAGATCAACGATCTCGCCGCGCACCTGCCCGCGGTCCAGATCGAACGGCACCGCCGGCCCGGCCCATGCGTCGCCCGGATGATCCACCTGCGCGCTGTCGCGCGCGAGGACGACCATGGCATGCGCCTCGAACGCATCGAGATAGGCCACGAGCTGGTCCGCCTCCTGCGCCACGAAAAGGTTGGCGCGGTGCGTTTCGGATTGGCGCAAGACCAGCACCGCCGCCGCCGCCATCGCCGCCACCAGAACCAGCGCATTGAGCAGGACCAGACCGCGTTCGCCCGTCATTGCAGGCTCTCCAAAAGCGGGATTTCGCGCCCGTCGGTCAGAACAAGCGTCACCTCGACCGCTTGCGGCAGCATGTCACCGAACAGCGATGTAACCGCCGACCGGGCGTCACCGTCACCATCCGCAGGATCCGCGCTGGCGATGTCGCCGGACGCCACGCCGGGCCGCCAGCCGCTGCGGGGCCAATGGCTGCGTACCCGCATGGCCTGCACGCCTTGCATGATATCAACCTCGGGTCCGCGTTGGGTGGCACTGGCCGGGGTCAGACTGTCCCAGCGTTGCCGGGTCAGCACGCCGCGCACAGGGTCCACTCGCCAGATCGCACGGTGCATGTCACCGCGCCGCACGCTACCGTCACGGCCCAGTCCCACCTGTCCCGCGATCGACAGCCCCAGCGCCTGTCCATCCCGGCTTTGCCAAAGCGCCGATTGCGGCTGCGTCACCCCCGGCGTGTAAAAGACCAGGGGCACCAGCACCGTCAGATCATTGCGCAGCAGCGCCAGCGGATGGCCAAGGGCGCGCACCGCGTCAAACCGGTCGTCCAGAGTATCACGCGCGCGCAAGGTGCCCGAAAGGCTTTGCAACCCCATCGTTGCCACCAGCGCAAAGATCGCCATTGCGGCAACCAGTTCGATCAGCGTCAGACCCCGGTCCTTCATCGCAGGGCCCCCGGCGCGACCCAGACCACCAGCTGTGCCCCTGCTCCGCTTGCGACCTGCGCCACCACTGTCACCCGGGCCAAGCCGCCCGCGGTTACCGTGGTGTCCTGGCTCAGCGTCAATGGGTGCCCGGCCAGCGTCACCTCGGTCGGCAAGGCTGCCCCGGGGCCGTAAAGCCGCAGTTCCTCGGCACGGTTGCGCACCGCGATCTGCGCCAGCACGCGGTCTTCGGCCTGCAGGGCGGCCTTGGAACTTCCCTCAAGACTGCGCAGCGCGGCCAGCGTGCCGATGGAAAGCACCAGAATGGCCACCGCCAGTTCGACCAGCGTCAGCCCGCTTGTCCCGCCTATCCGCCGCATGTCACCGGCCGCCAGCCGTCGCCGCGGCAGGTCTGCGCCTCCAGCCGCAGCTCGAACGGGGAATAGCGCCCGTCGGGCAGGATCAGGATGTCGGGCGCGGCGCCGCGCCCCGTCGCACCGCTCAGAACCGCCCGGCCTCGCCAGCCTATCGCTGGCCCCAAGTCCTGCCAGTCGGTAGCATTCTGGCGCAGCACGTGCATCCCGTCCGCGTCGACCCGCACGCCATAGACCGCGCGCCCGCGCACGGCCAGATCGCGTAGCGTGTTGATCTGGCTTTCAAACAGCGCGGGGCCCCGCGCCTCGGCCTGATCCTGCCGCATGGGCACCAGCGTGGCCCCGACGGCCAGCACCGACACGATTGTCATGACAACAAGCAATTCGATCAGGCTCACACCCCGATCTAGGCGCGTGTCCCGCGGGGTCAGTTCGCCATCCACGAGCCGATGTCCGCATTGGCCCCGGTGCCGCCCGCGACACCGTCCGCGCCAAAGGACACGACGTCGAAATCACCGTGCACCCCGGGCTGCAGATAGCTGTAGGGCTGGCCCCACGGATCCATCGGCAACCGGTCCATATAGCCCCCTTGCGCCCAGTTCGCGGGGCGCGGATCTGTGCTGGGCAACGTGACCAGCGCATCAAGGCCCTGCGCCGTGGTGGGATAGGTAAAATTGTCCAGCCGGTAGAGCTGGATCGCGCTGGAAATCGCCGCGATATCCGATTGCGCCCGCGCGGCCCGCGCCTGATCGGGACGGTCGATGACGCGTGGCACGATGACCAGCGCGAGGATCGACAGGATGACAACCACCACCATCAACTCCAGCAGCGAAAACCCTGCATCTTCATCATGTTCAGATCTGCGACCCCGGCCCATGGCGCTCTCCCTGTTCCCGTGGCCATGATACGTGTCGCGCGCGTTCTGTCCATGCTCGAGGTCGCGAAACCGCCATTTAGTCTTGCGCGGCCCAGGTGCCCGGCGTCCTATGGCGCATGGTTTCTTTCACCATGCTCTTTGTGCTGCTGCTGGGTCCCTGCGTCGGGTCTTTCATCGCCGTGATGGTCGACCGTCTTCCGCAAGGTCGGGACATCGTGACGGCGCGATCATCGTGTACGGCGTGCGAAACGGTTCTGGGCGCGCGCGATCTGGTGCCGATCCTGTCCTTTGGCCTGTCTGCGGGGCACTGTCGCCACTGCGCGGCACCCATCCCCGCGCATCTTCTGTATCTCGAACTGCTGGGCTTGGGTGCTGGCGTGCTTGCCGTGGCCGCGGGCGGGCCGGTCCTGTTGACCGCGCTGATGCTGTGGCTGCTGCTGGCGCTGGCAGCAGTTGATCTGGCCATGTTCCGCCTGCCCGATCCGCTCAACGCGCTGCTGTTTGTCGTGGTCCTGCTGCGCACGGAAGACCTGCAGATGGCGCTTTTTGGCGCGTGCATCGGAATGCTCAGCTTTGCGGTGATCCGGTGGCTTTACCGCCGCCTGCGCCACCGCGAGGGGTTGGGTCTGGGCGACGTCAAACTGATGGCGGGCCTTGGCGCCCTGACCGGCCCGATCCTGTTGCCGCAACTGGTACTGGTGGCCGCGCTTCTCGCGCTGGGGATGGCAGTGTTGCAAGGCCAAATGCAGCGCCAGACCGCGCTGCCGTTTGGCACCGCGCTGTGCGCCGCGGCGGTGGGCCTGTGGGTCTGGTACGCGCTGTGACATCGGCCCGCCGAATTGTTTGCAATCGGCGCGGCTTTTCGATCATCTAGGGGGCAGGGGAACTGACCACGTGCTTTCATGAAGCCTTTTGCACCGATCTTGGCGCTTGCGCTTGTCACGCTGCCCGCGGTGGCACAAGACACGCCGCTCGACATGGCGCAGATCACCGCTGCATTCGAGGCGGGCGATCTCGAAACCGCGCGCGCGGGGCTCGCTGCGATCATGCAAGCCGAACCCTCGCCCACCGCTGAATTCCGCTTTGGCCGCATGCTTTTGGAAGGCATGGGCGGGCCCGCGGATACCGAACAGGGCCTCACCCGCATCCAAAACGCGGCCACGGGCGGGCATTTGCCCGCGCTGACCTATCTGGGCCGCCTCGCCATGACCGGCGCGGCCAAGGATCCGGCTTTGGCAGTGCGCTACTTTCAGCAGGCCGCAGCCCTGGGCCATGCCGAAGCCAAGCATTTGCTCGGACTGATGTACAAGGACGGGCGCGGCGTCGAACAGAACCTTGATCTGGCGGCCACATGGCTCGGCGCCGCCGCGGTCGAAGGCCACGGGCCCGCGATGTATCAGCTGACCCTATTGCCCGGCACGCCGCCCGAAACCGCCGCGCGCTGGTTGCAAGAGGCCGCCGCCGCGGGCGTACCCGAGGCGCAGTTTGACGTCGCCGTCAGCCTGCAACGGTCCGGCGATGACATCGACAGCGTCGTCACCCTGCTGACCCGTGCCGCAGCGCGCGGCTTTACCCCGGCGCAACGCATGTTGGGCACGCTCTATCTTACGGGCGCCACGGGTCTGGCCCAGGACGCCAAGCTGGCCGAAGCGTGGCTGCAGCAGGCGGTGCGCGGACAGGATCTGACCGCCGCGCTGAACCTCGGGCTCGCCTATCTCAGCGGCAGCGTGATCCCGCAGGATCTGGAACAGGCGCGCAATTTCCTCGAAATCGCCTCTGACAACGGAGCACATCAGGGCAGCTTTGCCCTTGGCGCCGCGTTCGAGGCCGGGCGTTACGCCGATGCCGACATGGTCGGGGCGGTGGATTATTACAAACTTGCGGTTGGCCAAGGGTCCGACCGTGCCGCCGCGCGTCTGGGCCAGATGACGCTGGATGAAAGCCCCGCCGCCGACGCCGCACCGCACGAGGCCGCGCAATGGGTGATGGCGCATTTCACTGCGACCGGGGACGACGCGGCCTTTGCCTGGCTCGACAGCCACGCCCGCGATGGCGTGACCCCAGCGCAAGCGCTTCTGGGCCAGTGGCTGCTGGATCAATCCACACCGGCCCCCGATGCGCTGCCCTTTCTCACCGCTGCCGCCACCGCGGGCCACGTGCCGTCGCAATTCCGGCTGGGCCGCGCGCTGACCACCGGTGCTGTGGGTGATCTGGACTACACCGCTGCGCATGTCTGGCTCAACATCGCCGCCGCCAGCGGGCACGAAAAGGCGGCCGAGATGCGCGACACGATCACCGATCTGATGACCACCGACGACATCGCCACAGCCCAAGCCACCGCCCGCGCGCATTTTGACGCTATGCGTGATGCGCCGCCCATCGGCGGCATCAAGATGGACTGATGCGCCCCCTGTGCCATATCGCGACCGCGCTCATCCTTTTGGCGGCTGTCCCCGCCGCTGCCGACCCCGACGCGGATTTCGCCGCGGCCCTTCGCTATCATCAGGGCGATGGATCGCTGCAGGATTACGCGCTGGCCGCAGACCACCTGCACCGCGCGGCCAAGGCCGGGCATGTCGGTGCGCAAAACATGCTGGGCCGCTACTATTTTCAGGGGTTGGGCGTGCCCGCCGACCGGGCACAGGCCATCACGCTTTTGACCGCCGCAGCCAGTGCCGGTGATCCCGGCCATGTGCTGGACCTCGCCCAGGTGCTGGAAACCGATCCCGCCACCCTGCCCCGCGCGGCGGCCCTCTATGAACAGGCGGCGCAAGCCGGTCTTGCCGATGCCGCGGTCAGCCTCGGGGTGCTCTATCAGGATGGGCGCGGCGTGCCCCGGGATTTTGCCCGCGCGCGCGCGCTGTACGAGGCGCCTGCCGCGCAGGGACATGCCCGCGCGATGAACAATCTCGGCCTGCTTTATGTCCGTGCGCACGGGGTTGAACAGGATTATGCCCACGCTGCGACCCTCTTTGCCGCTGCCGCCGAGCAGGGCCTGAAACAGGCGATGACGAACCTCGGCGTGCTTTACGAAAACGGCTTTGGCGTCCCCCTGGACGAGGCGCGCGCCGCCGCGCTGTACCGTGCGGCAGGCCAGGGGGCGGCGCAGCCGCTGACCTATCAGGACGACACGCGCCTGCGCCCGCCGGACGATGCCGCCGCCCTCGTGCAGGCGGCCCTTTCGGGTGATCCCATCGCGCAGTTCCAGTGGGCGGTGCAGACCCTGCAGGCCCCCAAACCAAGCTTTGACGACAGCCGCACCGCCGCGCAGTTCCTGCAGCGGACCGCAGGCCAAGGCCACGCGCCGTCGATGTACAACCTCGGGCTTTTGTACATGCGCGGCATCGGCGTGCCGCAGGACTATGTACTGGGGCACAAATGGCTGCTTCTGGCCCAGGCCCGTGATGTGCCCTTGGCCGCTGACGCCGTGCGCCAGACCGCTGCCCAGATGACCGCCGCGCAGATCAACGACGCCCAGGCACGGGCCAAGGCACATGAAAACGGATGACCTGATCGCCCCCGGCCAGCGCCTGCCCTTTGCGCTGGCGCTATTGGTGCTGGTTGCCATCGCGGTGCTGTTTTGGACCGGCTCGCGGTATCCCGCGCTGGATGAAAAGGCGATGATGTCCGGCGCCATCCAGCTCGAAGACAGTCTCAGTTTCGAAGCGCTTGTGCCGCTGACCGCCGACATGTCCCTGCCCCAGCGCATGTTCTGGAGCACGATCAACTGGATCGACACCAACAAGAAGGGCATGACCTTCGGCATTCTCTTTGCCGCCGGGTTCCTGACGCTGGCGCCCTATCTGCGCCGCCGCAGCTTTGTGGGCAGCCTGCCCAACGCCGCACTGGGCATGGCCATCGGGACGCCGCTTGGGGTCTGCGTGAACTGTGCTGCACCCATTGCGCGCGGCATGTATTCGGCGGGCATGCGCGCCGAAACAACGCTGGCGGCGATGATCGCGTCGCCCACGCTGAACGTGGTGGTGCTGACCATGGCGTTTTCGATCCTGCCGTTCTACCTCGCCGCGGCCAAGATCGCGCTGAGCCTCCTGATGATCCTCGTTGCCGTGCCCCTGATCTGCCGTGTGCTTCCGCAAACCGAACTGCCCGAGGATCAGATCATCTGTCCCTTGCCCGAGGCCGTCGCGCCGGCCCGGCTGGGCGGTGCCGCGGGGCGGGTGCTGGTCAGCTACCTCCAGAACCTCTGGTACATTATCAAGATGACCGTGCCGCTGATGCTGCTGGCGGGCGCGCTGGGGGCCGTGGTCGCCACGCTCCTGCCGCGCGAGATCCTCAATGATCTGCCCTTCGCGCTGTGGATCCTGATCGCGCTGTGCCTTGTCGGGGTGTTCCTGCCGGTTCCGATGGCCTTTGACGTGGTGGTCACGGGCGCCTTGCTGGCGGCCGGTCTGGCGCATGGCTACGTGCTGGCACTGCTGTTCACGCTGGGCACGTTCTCGGTCTACTCGTTCTTCATCGTCTGGCAATCGGTGGGCCGCCGCGCCGCCTTGCTTATGGCCAGCGCGGTGGTGGTGCTGGGCCTCGCTGGTGGCCTGACCGCGCAACGCTACTACAGCTGGCAATCCGACCGCGCGTTGCAAGAGCTTCTGGGCGCGCTGCTGGCCAGCCCCGCGCAGGCGGGCACCCGGGGCGAGGTCATGGTGACCGAAACCCCGCTCGCCCCGCCGTCGCCCGCCACTCAAACGGTGTTCGACCGGTTCGAAGCGGCACAGATCGGTATCGACAAACCGGTCGAGTTCTCCATGCGCGACATGTGGCCGCCGTTCTGGGAAGGGCGCAGCCTGTCCTCGGGCGATTTTGACCGCGACGGCGATATCGACCTGGTGGTCGCCTCGACGCAGGCGGGGCTGTACCTTTATGCCAATGACGGAACCGGGAATTTTACAGCGTTAGAGACGGATATCGGCCCCGTCGCCGACCTGCACGTGTTCAACGCAGTTCTTGTGGATGTCGACAATGACGGCTGGCAGGATTTGGTCATCGCGACGTACCACACCGGGCTGTACCTGCTGCCTAACCGCAATGGCACCTTTGACGCCACCGCCCTGCGCCCCATCGCCAACCGCGCCGACACCCCGCTGGCCATGGCGCTCAGCTTTGGCGACGTGGACGCGGACGGCGATCTCGACATGGCGGTGGGCAACTGGGCCGCAGGCTGGTATCGCCGCATCCCGGGCGAGGAATCGCGCAACCGTCTGATCCTGAACGACGGCGGCCTCACCGGTGACCGCTTTGCCGACTTGCCCGGCATCCCCGGCGAAACGCTCAGCATCCTGCTCACCGATTTTGACCGTGACGGCGCCACCGATCTGATCGTCGGCAACGACTTTGACATCCCCGACTATTTCTATCGCGGCGACGGCGCTGGCGGGCTGACCATGGTCGATGCCGCCTCGGGCCTTATCCCGCACACCACGACGACCACGATGGCCGTCAAAACCGCTGATTTGCGGAATGACGGCACCCCCGACATCTACCTCGCGCAGATCGCGGGCCGGTCCTCGGGCGTGTCCGACACACTCAAGATGCAAAGCCTCGACGCCTATTGCGACGCGATCACCGATCCAAAGGCTCTCGCCACCTGCCGCGAGAACATGGCGATCAAGCGCTGGTACCGGTCCGGCAACAGCTTTGACGCCACATATGCCGCGCGCTGCAAGGAGATGTCGGGCCGCCAGGCCGAGGAATGCCGCGCCATGCTGGTCAAGGATCTGGCGATCCAGCGCCGCGATCCCGGTGTTTGCCAGCTGATCGCGATCACCCAGCCGATCCCCCGCGCCTATTGCGACATCCACTTCATGCCCACGCGCCAGCCCACGGCGGCCGAGATTGCGCTGACGCACCCGCAGATCCTGCGGTCCAACGTGCTGCTGGACTGGCAAGGCACGGCGTTTGTGGATGTGGCCGGGGATGCGGGCCTCGATGTGGGGGGGTGGAGCTGGGACACCAAGATCGCCGATTTCGATCACGACGGCTGGCAGGACGTCTATATCGTCAACGGCACCTGGGTCCCGAACGAGGTGTCACCGTCCAACCTCTTTTTCCACAACCGGCAGGACGGTTCATTCACCGAAGCCTCCGGTCCCTTCGGGGTCGAAGACTACCTGATGACCGCCGCCGCCACGGCGTTCGACATGGATGGCGACGGCGATCTGGACATGGTCACGCACCCGGTGAACGGCCCGCTGGTCGTGTTCCGCAATGGCACGCAGGCACCCGGTTTGGTGGTG
>JBCBCR010000051.1:0-17147 GCA_038530495.1 Pseudomonadota bacterium
AAAGCGTCCAAGTCGCCGCAGCCGACCCACGCCAACCGCCAGAGCGTCCACGTCGCCGCAGCCGACCCACGCCAACCGCCAGAGCGTCCACGTCGCCGCAGCCGACCCACGCCAACCGTCAGAGTGCCCACGTCGCCGAAGCTATCCCGAGCTAACCATCACAGCGCCCACGTCGCCGAAGCTGTTCCACGCCAACCATCAGAGCGTCCACGTCGCCGAAGCTGTCCCACGCCAACAGTCAGAGCGTCCACGTCGCCGCAGCTATCCCGAGCCAACCATCACAGCGTCCAAGTCGCCGCAGCCGACCCACGCCAACCGTCAAAGCGTCCAAGTCGCCGCAGCCGACCCACGCCAACCGTCAGAGCGTCCACGTCGCCGCGGCTGTCCCAAGCCAACCGCCAAAGCGTCCACGCCGCCGAAGCTGTCCCGCCCCGACAGTCAGAGTGTCCACGCTGCTGCAAAGTGTCTGCAGCGCAGGCACTCATGCCGTGCAAAAAAGTCGAAACCATCAGCGTCAAGCCATCAATCGGCGCGCACGCGTAGGGTGCGCATGCACTGCGCACCTTGGCTCAGAGACAAGTGCGATCAAAGATCGGACGCCGTGCCCACGGAACAACCTGACTGCACGGCCATGGGCAATCGTTCGGACCCTGTACTTGGCAGGCACACACCATACCCGCTTAGCCCCATCCCGGAATAACGGTGCGCTGAAAAGCAGCTCCCAACGCATTGCGCAACTTGACCGCACGCCCGCAAAAGGCGCGGCCCAATCCGCCGCCGTGCTTAGGGCGCAATCACCTGTGCCACGCGCGCCGCAATCGCGGCGCTGCCTTTCGCAGAGGGATGGATCAGATCCTGGGCGTGGAAACTCCGGTCGCCATCCGGCACAAGCCCTGCGTTGGACACAAACACCACACCCGCATCCCGCGCCGCCATGCGCGCCAGCCGCGCCTCGAACCGGTCCCCAATGGCGCCACAGCGCTCGATCGACGAGGTCACGCCGGGCGTGCGCAAATACCCCAGATAGGCCACCTGCGCCCCGGTCGCGCGCACGCGCGTCACCAGCGCCGGCACCTCGCCTTGCGTCCCATCCGCCGAAATCAGCCGATCCAGCACCCGGTCACACCGGCTGCAATTGCAGCGCAACAGGAAATCGTTGCCACCGCCATTCAGCACCACCCAGTCCCAGTCGCCCTCGACAAACTGCCGCTCGATCCGCAGGCCCAGACTGCCGGTGATCGGCAGACCGTAGAGGAAACTCGCCCCCGGCACCGACCGGTCCACCACCGGGGCCGCCAGCCGCGCCTCCAGCGCATGCGCCACCGACTGCCCGCGCCCGGAATTCCACGCCATCAGGCTGTCGCCCATGGCCAGCACCCGCGCCTTGCCGCCCTTGGGCACACCCTCGACACAGGCCACCAGCATCAGGCACGCCAACAGGGCCACAATCACACGCATCACGCCGCTCTCCTCATCTCGCCATGTTTTACGCAAATTGTTCAGAAAAGGTGAAGACACTTGCGCATGCCCCCCCCGGCCCCTACATCCGCCTGCCATGGCCAAAGGAAAATCAGACCCCAACTACAAGGTCGCCGCCGAAAACCGGCGCGCGCGGTTCGATTACGCCATCGAAAGCGATCTGGAATGCGGCATCGTCCTCGGAGGCTCCGAGGTCAAATCCCTGCGCGCAGGCGGCGCCAACATCGCCGAAAGCTATGCCCAGGTCGAAGACGGCGAGCTGTGGCTCACCAACAGCTACATCGCGCCCTACGAACAGGCCAAAAGCTTCCGCCACGACGAACGCCGCAAACGCAAGCTGCTGGTCAGCCGCAAGGAACTCAAGGACCTGTGGAACGCCACCCAGCGCCAAGGCATGACGCTCGTGCCCATCGTGCTCTATTTCAACCACAAGGGCATGGCCAAACTGAAACTCGGCGTCGCCAAGGGCAAGAAACTCCACGACAAACGCGACACATCAGCCAAGCGAGATTGGAACCGGCAGAAGCAGCGGCTGCTGAAGGAGCGGCACTAGGGGTGGGGTTTGGGCGTTGCCGCTACTCGGTCAGCACGCGGCGACGCACTTGACCAGTCGCAACTCAGACCATTCATTCGTTCTGTGCGGTCCAGGGACTATAGGACGACAAATGAGTTGGTTAGGATCATCGCTCTAGTTTTTGCGCCGTCGTATGCCACTGTCCTATAGTTTTGCGCAAGGAAACTTCAAAGACCACAACAGGACAGTTTAGTTAAAATTGGCCAGTCAGGCGTTTGAATTGATCTGAGTTGCACCCCAGTTTTGTGCCGCGGAATAGAAATCGCAATAGTTGATTTTGAACCGCCGCCATGCTGGTATTTGGTAACGAATGAGTATCTCAACCAATTCGATTCGGGAGTGTGTAATGCGAGTTCGCAGCATAGTGTCCAAGATCATTACGTTCACAGGTTTTGCAACGAGTACGTTGGCTGCAGAGTGCCCAGAAATTTTATCTAGAAATGGTCTTTATTATTCGGCAACAGGATCTGTCGAACAGGCCATTAAGTTAGAACTGCCGAACTCTCCTGGCGTTGATAGATCGCGATCTTTATCGTTGAGCGGTAACATTGTCCAACCTTACCATCCAAACGGTCGATTTTACCTAAAGTCCAGTGCCAGCGAACCTTGGTTCAATCTTCGAAGTGACAACGACACTATAGCGGTGCTCGTACGTCGAGAGACACGCAGCATTGAGGAGGTAAGTCCGGATTACATCTCAATATTTCGCTCGAAGCTGGATGAGGGAGTTTGCAATGCAAGAGGTGCGCAGGGCGGCCTTGCGTCTGACCGCAACTTCCTGGCACAGGGAGAATATGTTGACTACCACCTGAAACCTAGAGCACAGCAGAAGCGTAGCACGATACGAAGCCAGTTTCATTTTTACTACGATGCTGGCGGTCTACGCTGCTCAAGAACTGATGAGGGCGCGGAAGTGGAAACTGTTTTCAATGGAACGGGCTCTTTAGACGTAAGGACTGCTGGTGGCTCTGCGATAGAGCAGACTGTTTCGGTTGCAGGGAGTATTTTGATTGGACAACCGGTGTATGCAGATACGGGTCAGCAGCACCGGTTACGTGTCGAAGCTGAAGATGCGATGGTCCATGTTTCGTCAATCGAAGCGACTCTATTCCATACCCAAACGAACGAAGATATCTGTCTTGAATGGCCCGCCCCCATCCCAACAACGCGGGCAGGAGGCGTTTTCGCGGACTTATTCAAACTCACAGCGCTTCATGAAACCGCAGCTGAGCGATTGGCCGCCGACGGGGAATGGAGTCCGAAGATTTCCGTTTTGAACATATTTAAAGTTTCTGAAAACCAGGCTGCCGGTCATATACGGTTGTACTGGCGCTAAGAATGTTAACCAAAGAATTCGAGAATATTCTGGAATCCCTACCCGCATTCATTTCAATGATCTGGTCCGCAAAAAATCCGTTCATTGTTGCGGAGGGATGTAATTCTGCCGAACAGAGCGAAGTTTGTAAAGCGAGTTCTTCTACGAAAAAGAATAAGCAATGGGAAAGTTTAGATACTATAGTTAAGGCAGCTTGGTTTATTGTGCCTTTCCATTTTCTGGCATTTTTTGGACTTGCGCCATCAGGGAATGTTGAAATTGGGTTAGTACTGCTTTTGGGTTTCATTACCTTGGTTTTGGTCAGCTGGATTGGCCTATTAATCGGTAATCTTGCCTCTTGGCGCAAAAAATTGAGCGATCATGCGCAAGCTAAAGTTATGGAATCGTGGACAGTTTCCCTGGTCGTTTCTTGGTTTTTTTGTGTTCTAGCGATTTCTGTTGTGAATTTTGGCCTTTGGTACCTTGGCGATTTTGAAGGTCGGTTCCCAATCCTACTGCGGAACTTGGGAGGCATCCTTATAAATTCTTGGGCGAAAGGAGCTGAACTGCTTATCACCTCCTTAATTTTCCCTCTCTTTGGAGCGGTTTCTTTGGTTTTGGTCTATGGGAAGGCTGGCCGTGGCTCCTTCCCTCAAGTGGTAGCAGTATGTTTCTTTTGCTGGCTGATTGCAGTGAGTATGGTGTTGTTGAGCACGCATTTTTTGACGTTGACGGTTAATTCTATCAGTTGATATCGCGCTGGCATTTGACTTATTTCTGATCATATGACCCTCTTTTTATCAAGCAGTTCGCCAAACCTAAAGCCTACACCCGATGTGTTCTGTGGCTTGTTGTATAGCGACACGTTCTTGCAGTTTTGAACGTTTCGATCTCATGCGATCAAAAAGCACTGCAAAACCCGCGTCCTGCGCAACACCGCGCCTTGCGCAACAACCAACACCACACCCCCTCCCCCCTTGCAAACCCTCCCCCCGCGGGCGTAAGGCAAAACCATCGCCAACCCCGAGGACGTGCCCATGTCCGATGATCCGAAAACCCTTGTCTCCACCGACTGGCTCGCGGCCCATCTCAAGGACCCCGATCTGCGCATTCTCGACGCGTCGTGGTACCTGCCGGATGCCGGGCGCGATGCGCGGGCCGAGTATGATGCGGCGCACATCCCCGGGGCGCGGTTCTTTGACATTGACGAGATCAGCGACGCCCGTTCCGAGCTGGCGCACATGGCGCCGCCGCCCGAAAAGTTCATGTCCCGCATGCGTGCCATGGGCGTGGGCGACGGGCATCAAGTCGTGGTCTATGACGGTGCGGGGCTGTTTTCCGCCGCACGGGTCTGGTGGCTGTTCCGCCTGATGGGCTTTCGCGACGTCGCCGTGCTCGACGGCGGGTTCCCCAAATGGCTGGCCGAGGGGCGCGCGACCGAGGACATGCCCCCCGTCATCCGCGACCGCCACCTGACCGCCCGGTTCCAGAACCACCTCGTGCGCGACGTCACGCAGGTTAGCCGCGCGTCGAAACTGGGCGACCCGCAGATCGTCGACGCCCGCGGCGCTGCCCGCTTCCGCGGTGATGCGCCCGAACCCCGCCCCGGCATGCGCGCGGGCCACATCCCCGGCAGCCGCAATGTGCCGTATGACACCGTGCTCAACCCCGACGGCACCATGAAATCCGAAGACGACACCCGCGCCGTCTTCGAGGCAGCCGGCGTCGACCTCACCAAACCGATCATCACCAGCTGCGGTTCGGGCGTAACCGCCGCCGTACTGGCCCTCGCACTGGAACGCATGGGCCACGACAGCTGGTCCCTTTATGACGGCTCATGGGCCGAGTGGGGCGCCTCCCCCCTCGTGCCCGTCGCCACAGGAGATGCCTGATGTTTGAGACCCTCACCGCCCAGAAACCCGACGCCATCCTCGCGCTCATGCAGATGTACCGCGACGACCCGCGCGACCAAAAGGTCGACCTCGGCGTCGGCGTCTACAAGGACGCGCACGGCAACACGCCGGTGATGCGCGCGATCAAAGCCGCCGAGGAACGGCTCTGGCAGACGCAGGACACCAAATCCTATGTCGGCCTCGCCGGCGCGCCCGATTTCAACGACGCCATGGTGGCACTGGTGCTGGGCGATGCCGTGCCCCGCGCCGCGGTGTCCTCGGTCGCCACCCCGGGTGGCACGGGTGCCGTGCGCCAGGCGTTCGAGCTGTTCAAGATGGCCTCGCCTTCGGGCCGCGTCTTTGTGTCGAACCCGACATGGCCCAACCACATGACCATCCTCGCCTATCTGGGGATCGAGGCGGTGCCCTACCGCTATTTCGATGACGACACCCGCGGCGTCGATTTCGACGGCATGATGGACGACATCAAACAGGCCAAGCCGGGCGACATGATCCTGCTGCACGGCTGCTGCCACAACCCCACGGGCGCGAACCTGACCGGCCCGCAATGGGACGCCATCATCGCGCTGCTGAACGACACCGGCGCCACCCCGATGATCGACATCGCTTATCAGGGCTTTGGCGACGGGCTCGAAGCCGACGCCGCCGCCACCCGCGCCGTGGCGGCAGGCGTGCCCGAATGTGTGATCGCCGCCAGCTGTTCCAAGAATTTCGGCATCTACCGCGAACGCACCGGCATCCTGATGATGACCGCCGCAGGCACCGACAAGGGTGTGGCCCAAGGCACGCTGTCGTTCCTGAACCGTCAGAACTATTCCTTCCCGCCCGATCACGGCGCGCGGCTGGTGACGATGATCCTGAACGATGACGCCCTGCGCGCCGACTGGATGGCCGAGTTGGAAGAGATGCGCGTGGGCATGCTGTCCTTGCGCGAAAAGCTGGCCAAGGAGTTGGAGGTCCGCTCCGGCTCCAACCGCTTCGGCTTTCTGGCGCAGCACCGCGGTATGTTCTCGCAGCTGGGCACGACGCCCGAACTGGTGGTCAAGATGCGCGACGATCACGGCATCTACATGGTTGGCGACAGCCGCATGAACATCGCGGGCCTGAACGAGGCGACCGTGCCCGTGCTGGCCGAGGCCATCGTGGCGTCGGGGGTTTGAGCTACGGTGCGCCGTAAAGGCGCACCCTACAGCGTCACGCAAAGCGGACCATACAGCGCTCAATTCCCCCATCGTCAGTCTGGCTATGCACGGGGCGGAATCAAGCCGAAGGCGCCGCCCCATCGCCGGGCCGCCCCCCGGCACGGCGATACCGATGGGTCTTGGTCACAGCTCCGAGCGAAGATGACCACGGCACCATAAAGCGCTTTAGCGGATCGTTCAGATCGCCGTACCGCGGCCCGTCGACGGGGCGCCTCAGCGCTCCGGGAGGCGTGCTTTCACGCTCTCAAGGCGTCCCGAATCTGTGCCTTTCTGCGCCCCTGCACAAACCAGTTAACTCCACGTTGCCAACCCGCACGCGCAACGGTTTTCGTAACCGCTTGTTAACACCTTTCATCCCCAGAAACCGAGCGCTAGCGGCGTCCCCACCGAAGCTCAAACATGGGACCCCCGCACCCCGTTACAGCCGCCCTGTTCCCCACATGTCCCCTAACCAAAAGTAAAGAACGCTGAAATTTCAGGCTTTTCCGCCCGCGTTAACCTGAGTCGCACGACCCTGACCCCGTTTTGTACAAAACACCCGCCGTTTTCATCAAAACCCGCGAAGAGCGCCGAAAAGGCGGCGATGAGCACGCCCGAAATTGTACAAAACACCCCCCATTTTCATCAAAACAACCGCCCGAAGCGCCCAAAACCCCTGTTGCGCACCCCCCGGTAACGGACCGCCCGCACCATTAACGCCCCACCCCGACTCACCCGCAAAAGACCCGGCACAAAAAAAGACCGGGCGCAAAACGCCCGGCCAGTTGGTTCAGAAGGGTGAGTGGGAAGACGACTCAGCCCTTTGAGAAATCGGGGTAGGCTTCCATGCCCAGTTCCGAGGTGTCGAGACCGTTGATCTCGTGCTCTTCGCTGACCCGGATGCCGATGGCGACCTTGAGGATCGTCCACAGGATCAGCGAGGCCACGAAGGTGAACACACCGTAGGAAATGATGCCCAGAAGCTGGGTGCCCAGCGCCGCGTCGGAGTTGTAGAACACCACCGCAATCGTGCCCCAGATGCCTGCGAACAGGTGCACAGGGACCGCGCCAACCACGTCGTCGATCTTGAACTTGTCCAGCATCGGCACGGTCAGCACGACGATCACGCCACCCACGGCACCGATCCACAGCGCGCCAAACAGCGTTGGCGCCAGAGGCTCGGCAGTGATGGACACGAGGCCCGCCAGCGCACCGTTCAGCACCATGGTCAGGTCGGGCTTCTTGTACAGGATCTGGGTCAGCGCCAGCGCGGTCACCGCACCGGCAGCGGCCGCCATGTTGGTGTTGGCAAAGATGCGGCTGACGTCAGATACGTCGCCCACGGTGCCCATCGCTAACTGCGAGCCACCGTTAAAGCCGAACCAGCCCAGCCACAGGATGAACGTGCCCAGCGTGGCCAAGGCGAGGTTCGAACCCGGCATGGGATTGACGCGGCCGTCCTTGTATTTGCCCAGACGCGGGCCCAGCACGATGGCACCGGCCAGAGCGGCCCAGCCACCCACGGAGTGCACGACGGTCGAACCGGCAAAGTCGGAGAAGCCGCGCTCGCTCAGCCAGCCGCCGCCCCACTGCCACGAACCCGAGATCGGGTACATAATGCCAGTCAAAACAACGACAAAGGCCAGAAACGGCCACAGCTTGATCCGCTCGGCCAGGGCACCCGACACGATGGATGCGGTGGCTGCAACAAACACCAGCTGGAAGAAGAAGTCAGAGCCGACCGACGCGTAATCCAGCGCCGCATCCGCAGCCGCCACACCCACAGGGTCCAGCGTCGTGGTGCCGCCAATGGCAAAGTAGCCGTTGAAGTCGCCGGGATACATCGTGTTGAACCCGACCAGCCAGTACATGATGGCCGCAATGGAATAGAGCGCGATGTTCTTGGTCATCTGCATGGTCACGTTCTTCGAACGCACCAGCCCGCCTTCGAGCATCGCAAAGCCCGCGGCCATGAAGAACACGAGGAAACCAGCCATGCAGAACAGCAGGGTGGTCATGATGTAGGGGCCGATCTCGTCAAAGCCCGGTGCCGCAGCATCCTGCGCAAACGCCGCCATAGGCAGCACCGTCAAGGCGGCCGCGGCGGTCAGTGTTTTCAGCGAAGTCATCCGTTTGTTTTCCCTTGTCACGCTGCGATCAAATCGCGTCTTCATTGGTTTCACCGGTACGCACGCGCACGGCCTGCTGCACGTCGAGGACAAAGATCTTGCCGTCGCCGATCTTGCCGGTGTGCGCTGTCTTGGTGATGGTCTCGACGATCTGGTCGACCATCGCGGCGGCCACGACGATCTCGATCTTGACCTTGGGCACAAAGTTCACGGCGTATTCCGCGCCGCGGTAAATCTCGGTGTGACCCGACTGCGAGCCAAAGCCCTTGATCTCGGTCACCATCATGCCGCGCACCCCGGCCTCGGTCAGCGCCTCACGCACCTCCTCCAGCTTGAACGGCTTGATTGTTGCAATGATGAGTTTCACGTACGTCCCCTTATTCCTGACCCTCAACAGCGCAGAAATTATCCCTGCGATTGGTCTGGAACAGAGAGCATGGGCAGCACGAAGCCCAGTTTTGGGCGGGCGAAATGCGTGAATACGACGGAAAATGTGCACAAAAAATGCGCACAACACCCATTTTGATCAAAAATTAGGCATTTAGGAATCGCATTTTGGCCATTTGGTCGCCGTGGCAAATCCTGTCAAAGCCGATAAACTGTCGCAAACAATCGCGCTGGACGCCGGGCAGGAACCGTTATGAGCACGTCGAAAAAGGGCAAACCGCTTGTAGCTGACAAGCGTTACCCAAAGAAAAAAGCCGCGCCCGCGCGCAAGGCAAAACCTGTACGCCGTAAGCGGGCCGCACCGCGTAAAAAGGCCAACATTTTCGTGCGCGCATGGCGCTGGCTGATGCGGCTGATCTGGGTCGTTGTCAGCCGCACAGCCATTGTCGGTCTCGTGGTGCTGGGGCTGGCCGTGGGATATGTTTACACAACGCTGCCCGGGTTCGAAGAACAGCTGGATGGCCGCGCCCGCGGGTCGGTCACCTTGCTTGATCACGAGGGCGAAGTGTTTGCCTGGCGCGGCGATCAGTTCGGCGGCGCGGTAACCGCAGGGTCGGTCGCACCCGGGCTCAAGAACGCTGTTATCGCGACCGAAGACAAGCGGTTCTACCGCCATTTCGGCCTCAGCCCGCGCGGCATCGCCAGCGCCGTGCGGATCAACCTGCGCGAGGGGCGCGGGCCGCTACAGGGCCATGGCGGCTCAACCATCACGCAACAGACGGCCAAGCTGTTGTGCCTCGGCGTGGAATATAATCCCACCGAATGGGAGAGCGAAGCAGCCTATGTCGCCGACTGTCGCCGCGGATCGCTGCAGCGCAAGGCCAAGGAAGCGATTTACGCGCTGGCAATGGAGGCCAAGTATTCCAAGGACGAGATCCTGTCGATCTACCTCAACCGCGCGTATATGGGCGGCGGTGCATATGGGGCCGAGGCAGCGTCGCAGCGCTATTTCGGCAAACATGCGGCACAAGTGACCCCGGCCGAAGGTGCGATGATCGCCGGCTTGCTCACGGCCCCGTCGGTTTTTGCCCCCACATCCGATCTGGAGCGGTCGCAAGCCCGGGCTGCCACCATCCTGCGCCTGATGGGGGAACAGGGGTATTTGAGCGCTGCTGAAGTCAAACAATGGCAGGACAACCCAGCGACCCTGTCGCCCGCCGCGCGGCGCAAGGCGGGGGGATACTTTGCCGATTGGGTGATGGCGTCCGGCCCCGAATTCTTTACCCGCGACACGACCGAGGACGTGATCATCTCCACCACCCTCGACCAGCGCATCCAAAAGGCCGCCGAGGACGCGCTGACCCAAGTGTTCGAAACCAAAGTGCGCGAAGGGTCCAAAGCGCAGGCGGCCATCGTCGTGATGGATGCCGACGGCGCGGTGCGCGCCATGGTCGGCGGGCGCGAAACGCAGGTGGCCGGTGTGTTCAACCGCGCGATCCAGGCCAACCGGCAAACCGGGTCGGCGTTCAAACCCTTTGTCTATGCGGCCGCGCTGGACCTTGGCTATTCGCCGCTGGCCACGGTGCAGGATGAACCGCTGACCATCGACATCCCCGGCTCGGGTCCATGGTCGCCCAAGAACTATTCGAACAGCTACGAGGGCCGCGTGACCCTGACCCGCGCGCTTGAGCAAAGCCTGAACATCCCCGCGGTCAAAGTGTCGGAAAGCGTCGGGCGCGAACTGGTAAGGCAAGTCGCCAGCCAGTTCGGCATTGAAAGCGATCTGGCCGCGGGCCCCGCGCTGGCGCTTGGCGCGTCGGAAAGCAACCTGCTCGAGATGACTGGCGCCTACGCCGGCATCCTGAACGGTGGTTCCTCCGTCACGCCATACGGTTTGGTGGAACTGCGCCTGCAGGGCGAGGAAGAGCCGCTTATGGGCACCGGCGGCGGGATCGGTGAACGGGTGATCCAGGATCAGGCCGCAGCACAATTGATCTGGATGATGCAACAGGTGGTCGACAATGGCACCGGCGCGCGAGCGCGGCTGAACGGACGTCCCGCCGCTGGCAAGACCGGCACCACTCAGGCGGCGCGCGATGCGTGGTTCATCGGGTTCACCGCAGATTATGTGGCGGGAGTCTGGATGGGCTATGACGACAACACGCCGCTCACCGGCGTGACCGGCGGTGGCTTGCCCGCCGAGATCTGGCGCGAGACGATGCTGCGCGTGCATGACGGCCTGCCCGTCCGCCCCCTGCCCGGTGCGGCCCCGGCCCCGCCACAACGCGTGGCCCAGCCGCAGCCGCAGCAAAGGCGTCAGGTGCCCCGTTCGACCGAGGGTCTCATTGAGATGCTATTGCGGGATATCCTTGGCGGCGGTCGGGACCGCTAGCCCAGTTTCTTGAGGTCCGAAATCATCGCGTCGATGTTGCCGCCATTGCGGTCCAGCAGCGCGCCCACTTCGGTCCGTTCGGTCAAAAGCAGGTTGATGCCCTCGATGAACATGTTGAAAAACAGAGGCTTGCCCGACCGGTCCGAGACCTGGAACGTCACGTTGAAGGGCGATTGGCCCTGCAGGAACGCGGTGGTCGAGACCTCGAACCACTGCTTCACCCGCTTGACCTGGTTCACCTCGAGCCGCCCGCCAATGAATTCGCGGAACCGGCGCCCGTACTTGCGCGCCACATAGCCCTGGAATGCATCGGAAAACGCGCGTTTTTGTGCGTTGGAGGCGCGGCGGCCATCCACGCCCATGGCATAGGCGGCAATGTAAGAGGTGTCGGAATACCGGGCAAAGATGCGTTCGAAATCGCGCAGCATGGCGTTTTCGCCCTTGCCCGAGTCGATCACGCGATTGATGTCGCCCACAAGCGCCGTGATCAGCGAATTGGCGTCGTTTTCGTTGAAAGCCAGCGCCTGCAGCGGCGCGGTCGCCAGCGCAGCGGCGGTCGAGGCCAGCAGGGCGCGTCGGGACAGTGTCATCAGAACCCCTCCGTATCCAGGGCAAATGGGTCAATCGCGGCGCCGGGATCATCCTGACCCAGTTCGAACCGGCGGTTTTGCAGATAGATCAGCCGCGCCTGCGCGTAGCTGTCCGCGCTTTCATAGAGCACGGCATCAATCGTGTCGGTCAGCCGTCCACGCGTGCTGAGGCTCGAGGCCACGCCTGCGACGGTGCCGTAATACGCTTCGGGCTCATCCACGGTGTAGCTGAGCGGGTTGGTAAACAGATCGACTACCATGCCGACCGTGTCGCGCGTTGTGGACGGACCCAGCACCGGCAATTCCAGATAGGCACCCTCGCCCACACCCCAGACATGCAGCGTTTCGCCAAAGTCGGTGTTGTGCTGCACCATCTTGAATTCATTGGCCACATCGAAAAATCCGAACAGCCCCAGCGTCGAATTTGTCACGAACCGCAAGGTCGAATTGCCCGCCCCGCGCAGATCGCCCTGCAACAGCGAATTCACCACAATCGACGGCTCTCCGAGATTGCTGGCAAAATTGCCGATGCTGTCTTCGACCTCGTCGGGCAGCACGGTGGAATACCCGATGGCCGCAGGACGCACCAAGGCCCGGTCAAGACCGCGGTTGAACCGGTGCACCTTGCGGTTACCGGGTTCATAGGGGTCATAGATACCTTCTTCGGATACGGTCTGGCTGCCGCCACCGGCACACGCCGACAGCATCGCCGCGGCGAGAAGCGCAGGAAAAAGCCGCGTGATCAGGAATCGAAAGTGCAACGTTCAGACCGCCTTAGTGAATTTGCATATACCTAATGTGTCGCGCGAGAATGCCCATACTGCGTTTGCTGTAATTGGCAGGAATTGACTTATTGTGGCACTTGCGCGACAGCGAAACTGCGCCAAAGTGGTCGCAGACACAAGAGCTTAGCGTGAAACGGCAAGAAGGTGCGCATGCAGGATAAACAGCTCACACTCGGCCGGGTAGAACTGCGCAAGGCGCGGCAGGAAAGCCGTGGGCTTTACTGGGCGGTGGGTCTGTTCAGCCTGTTTGCGAACCTGCTGATGCTCACGGGGCCGCTTTACATGCTGCAGGTCTATGACCGGGTGCTGGGCAGCCGCAGCGAAGAAACCCTGATCGCACTCTCGATCCTTGTGGTTTTTCTTTATGGTATCATGGGGATACTGGATTTTGCCCGGGGCCGGATCATGGGCCGCGTGGGCGCGCGGTTTCAGGCGGCACTGGATCGGCGGGTGTTTGACGCGGTTGTGCGCAAATCGGCGCTGGCCCCCGACAGCAGCACGGAATCCGGCCTGAGCGACTTGGAAGCGGTGCAGCGGTTGATGACCTCGCCCGTGCTGATGGCGTTTTTCGATTTGCCGTGGACGCCTATTTTTGTGGCAGCCATCTTTGTGTTCCACCCGTGGTTGGGCTGGATGGCGGTGCTGGGTGGCGCGGTCCTGATCCTGATCGCCCTGGCAAATCAGGTGCTCAGCCGTACGCCCCAGTTGCGCGCCGGGCACGCGTCGATGACAGCCAATGCGATGTCGACCCAGCTGCGCACCGAGGCCGAGATGATCCAGGCCATGGGCATGCGCGCCGCCGCCTTTGACCGCTGGCAGGTCGCGCGCGGCAAGGCGCTGGAGGAGCAGATCAAGGCCGCGGATGTCGGCGGCGGGTTCACGTCGCTGACCAAGACGCTGCGCCTGTTTCTGCAAAGCGCGATGCTGGGGCTTGGCGCCTACCTCGTGCTGCTGGACCAGATGACCGCCGGTGCGATGATTGCGGGCACCATCCTGTTGGGTCGCGCGTTGGCGCCGATCGAGGTCATGCTGACCCAGTGGCCAATGGTGCAAACCGGGCGCAAGGGCTGGGAGAATCTGGCCGGGCTGCTGGGAACAGTGCCGCCGGAACAGGCGCGCACGGCCCTGCCCAAGCCCCAAGCGCGGCTGGTGGCCAAGGAACTGACGGTCGTGCCGCCGGGCGACCGCAAGGCCGCAATCCGGTCGATTAATTTCGACTTGCCGCCGGGCAAGGCGATGGGCGTGATCGGCCCCTCTGGCGCGGGCAAATCCACGCTGGCGCGCTGCGTGACCGGGGTGTGGCGGCCCGCGGGCGGGTCCATCCGGCTCGATAGTGCGGCCCTCGATCAGTATGACCCATCGGTGCTGGGCCAGCACATCGGCTATCTGCCGCAACGGGTACAGCTGTTTGACGGCACCATCGCCGAAAACATCGCCCGCCTCGCGACCCCCGACGCGGACAAGGTGGTGGCCGCCGCCAAAAAGGCCGACGCGCACGAGATGATCCTTGAATTGCCGCAGGGCTATGACACGCGGTTCGACGCCGGGCAGCAGCGGCTGTCGGGCGGGCAAATCCAGCGCATCGGGCTGGCCCGCGCGCTTTATGATGACCCCGTGATCCTCGTGCTGGATGAACCGAACTCGAACCTCGACAATTCCGGCACGCAGGCGTTGAACCGCGCGATCCGGCAACTGAAGGCCGAGGGGCGGTCGGTCATGATCATGGCGCACCGACCCGCCGCCATTCAGGAATGTGACCTGCTTCTGGTGATTGACGGCGGGGTGCGCACCGCCTTTGGCCCGCGTGACGAGGTGCTGAAATCCACCGTGCAGAACCATGCCGACATCACCCGCGCGCCAAAAGCGGCGGGAGGCATCCAATGAACCGCTGGTCCGCGCGGTCATCCGTGATGCTGGGCATGATCGGCCTTGTCGTGCTGCTGGGCGGGTTTGGCTTTTGGGCCACGCAGACGCGCATCGCGGGCGCGATCATCGCGTCGGGCCGCATCGAGGTGGACCAGAACCGGCAGGTCGTCCAACATCCCGATGGCGGCGTCGTGGCCGAGATCGCGGTCAAGGAAGGCGACGTGGTCGAGGCGGGCGCGCTGCTGTTGCAGCTGGATGTCACGCACATGCAAACGCAGCTGAGCATCGTGGAAAGCCAGCTTTACGAATTCATGGCCCGGCGCGGGCGGCTTGAGGCGGAGCGCGACGACGCAGACACCATCTCCTTTGATCCCGAGGTGATCACCGTCAGCGCTGACCGCGATGATGTGCGTGAATTGATCGCGGGCCAGCAGAACCTGTTTGTCGCCCGCCGCGAGACGATGGCCCAGACCCTGCAGCAGCTGGACCAGCGCGCTGACCAGATTCGCAACCAGATCGTCGGGATCGAAGCGCAGGAGACGTCTCTGGCCCGGCAGTTGGAGTTGATCGCGCAGGAACTCGACGTTCAGGCGGGGCTTCTGGAACGCGGGTTGACCCAGGCGTCAGCCGTGCTGGCGCTGGAGCGCGAGTTGGCCTCGCTTGACGGCAGGATCGGCGAACTGGCGGCGACCAAGGCGCAGGCGGCGCAACGCATCAGCGAGGTCGAGATCGAGATGCTGCGCATGGCCTCGCAGCGCCGCGAAGACGCGATCTCCCGCCTGCGCGACCTGCGCTCGCGCGAGCTGGAACTGATCGAACGGCGTCAGGGTCTGCTGACCGAAATCGAGCGCATGCAGGTGCGCGCGCCGGTGTCGGGCGTGGTCTACAACATGCGTGTGCAAACCCCGCGTTCGGTGGTGCGGCCTGCTGATCCGGTGCTGTTCCTGATCCCACAGGACCGCCCGCTGGTCATCGCCGCACGGGTTGATCCGATCCACATCGACGAAATCGTCACCGGGCAAACCGTGAACCTGCGCTTTTCCGCGCTGGACCAGCGCACGACCCCCGAACTGGTGGGCGAAGTGGCGCTGGTATCTGCGGACGCCTTCGAAGATGAAACCGTCGGGGCCAGTTTCTACCGCGCCGAGATCGTGTTGAAGCCCGGCGAACAGGATCGGCTGTCCGGCGGTCAGGTGCTGATCCCCGGCATGCCGGTGGAGGCGTTCATCCGCACCGCGGACCGCTCACCGCTGACCTATCTGGTCAAGCCGATGCTGGACTATTTCAACCGCGCCTTCCGCGAAAGCTAAGGCTCAGCCGTCGGTCATCTCGGTCCCGCTGCGGCGCGATGCGAGCTTTTGCAGCGACGTGGTCATGCCGGACACTTCGGACGTTTCCTCGACCCCGTTGTCGGCGAGCATCTGCGTCGCGCCGGGCCGGCCTGCGGTGTCTTCCGCGTCCGCTGGCTCGGGCTCTGCCTCGGCGGCAGGCGCCTCGGGCTCTTCCGGTTCTGTCACGACACTGGGCGCTGGCAGCAATTCGGGGGCAAAGTCATCAATGGCCTCGGTCACCGCGCGGCGAAACACCAGCACGTTGCGCCATTCTGTGGTCGACCCGGTCAGGCCCGACCGTTCAATCGACGGCAACGTCTCGGCGCGCTGAAATTCCCAGCCGTCCCCGGCCATGTCGTTCATCAGCACCTCAAGCGCATTGGCGAACCGCGCCTCGGGCCCTTTGACCCCTTTGCCCTTCACACCCTTGGTGGGCGCGGGCATCACTTTGTATTCCCAACCGGCCATGATCGTGTCCCCAACTCCGGCTGGCCTTGTAGCGCGAGAGTTTGGCAGAGGAAAGGGTCAGCGCCGGCGTTTGATCCCGATACTGGCGCCGACACGGTCGGGGCGCGGCAGGGCGGCATGGGCGTCGCGCAGGGCGCTGACACGGGCATAGATGTCATCCGGCATCGTCGCCACGCGCGGCCCGGATTGGTCAACATGCAGCGTCATGGTTTCACCCGTCGCCGCGATCCAGCCGTCTTCGTGCCAAAGCTCCTGATAGGAATGAAACCGCTTTTCATCGCAGTCGATCAGGTGGAACGTGACGGTGACCCGGTCGTCCAGATGCAATTCGCGCAGGTAGGTTACGTGGAACTCGGCCGAATAGGTCGTGTTGCCGGTGGTCGTCTGGTAGTCCGGGCCGAACCCCATCTTTTCAAAGATCTGATCCGCCCCGCGGTCAAACAGCACGCCGTAATAGGCCATGTTCAGATGGCCGTTATAGTCGATCCAGCCCGGTTCGACGGTCATGACGGTGGATCGAAAAGGGGCGGGTTCGGTCATCGGGTCCCTCGTCTCTCAGGGGTCATAGATCGGTAGATGCGGTGCCAGCGCCCGGTCATAGCCCATGTGCACCCGCGGGTCGTCGTAGATCTCGACCTTCTGGTCATGCGGCACAAAACCGGTACGGCGATAAAACGGCAGCGCTTGCGGGCTGTCCATGGGCTATGACCGGGCGCTGGCACCGCATCTACCGATCT
>JBCBCR010000052.1:0-16953 GCA_038530495.1 Pseudomonadota bacterium
CCGATCTTGTCTGCTGTGACATCGTCGGATGCGTCGTCTGCAACCGCCGCAATGTCCGCTGCGATGTTGTCATCATCCGATGTGATATCCAGGTCCGTCTCGGCGCTGGCGTCGGCGTCGGTGACCTCGGAAACGGGTGTATCGGCGATTTGCGTGTCCAAGCGGGCGAGGGCGGCGGCGATTTCGTCTTCGTCGGTGTCGATCTCTGCCGTGGCGGCGTCTGCGGCTGCGGCGTCTTCTTCGGCGGCGGCGTCGATGTCGGCGATGGCGTCGCTGAGGGCGGTGTCAGCTTCTGGCGCGGTGTCGTCGTCCTGCAGAGCCTCGGGGGCGGTCAGATCGGCGACGTCGGTTTCGGGCGGGAAGGTGCCTGCGTGTTCGTCTTCGAACAGGATGTCGTCGTTCGCCTCTTCCTGGCTGGCGCTGACCACGGCGCGGATGCGCTGCAGTTTGGCGGCGATGCTGTTGGGCGCGGCGGCGTCGGTGACGGAGCCGAGGGCGACGGTGTCCGCCTCGGGGATCACCGGGACGGCGTCGAGCGCGGGCACGTCTTCGGCGTCGGCTTCGGCTTCGTCGGCGGGCACCGGGGTGCTGGCGTCGATGGTCTCGGGCGCGTCGGTGATGTCGGCCTCGATCACGGGCGCGGGGGCCTCTGCCGCTTCGGTGGTGTCGGCGGACGGTTCATCGGCTGCTGCCGGTTCCGGCGCGGTTTCGGCGGCGGGCTCTTCGGACTCGGTTGCGGTCGCGATGGCGTCGAGATCGACCTCGGGTGTTTCGGCCTTGGGCGTTTCGGTCGGTGCCTGTTCGGTGACCTCTTCCGCCATCTCCACGGTGGCCTGCTCGGGGGCCTCCTCGGTCGCCGCGGGGGCGACCTCCTCGGCGGCCACGGTTGCGGCGGCGGCGACGGGCACCACGGGGGCGGTCGTGGGATCGGCGCTGAGCACGATCCGGCCCTCTTGCTCACGCGCCTCGACCCGGCGGGAGATTTCGCGTTCGGCGATGCGGGCCAGCATCTCGGCATCGGGCTGGGGCGGTTCGGCACCGAAATAGCGGTCATCGGCGGCCAGATCGCGAAAATACTCGGCGATTGCCTTCATCGTGCCAAAGCTGTCATCAAACCCTTCCAACGTGCACGAGAACGTGCCGTAGGAGACTGTCAAAATCTTGTTGTTATTCATCATCGGATGCTCGTCCTATGCCGAAATGCGAGCTATGGGATAGACGTTAACCATGGACCAAAGCGGCCCGAATCTGTGCCCGGTACGGTATCATTTCGGGGCGACATTGTGATCTGTTTCCCAAAATAGCATTAAAACGAGCTGGACTGCGATGATTGTTGACGTTTTGGAACCCATTACGCTGGTGGGCGGCGCCAATGTGTCGAATGCGCTGTTATTGGACACGGTGGCGCGGGCGCCGGTGGTGGTGGCGGCTGACAGCGGCGCGGATCGGGCGCTGGCGGCGGGGGTGATGCCGCGGGCGGTGATCGGGGATCTGGACAGTTTGAGCGCTGCGGGGCGGGCGGCGCTGCCCGAAGCTGCGATCCATCACATCCCCGAGCAGGACAGCACCGATTTCGACAAGGCGCTGCGCAACATCGCGGCACCCGTGGTGCTGGGGGTCGGGTTTCTGGGGGACCGGTTGGATCACCAGCTGGCGGTGCTGCATGTGCTGGTCAAGTACCCTGCGCGGGCGGTGGTGCTGCTGGATGACGACAGCGCGGTGTTTCTGTGTCCGCCGGTGCTGTCGCTGCCGGCGGAGGCGGGGAAGGTGGTGTCGCTGTTTCCCCTGGGGCCGGTGTCCGGCACATCGAAGGGGCTGCGCTGGCCGATTGATGGGATCACGATGGACCCGATGCAGCGGGTGGGCACATCCAATGAGGCAACGGGGCCGGTGACGCTGCGGGTGGATGCGCCGCGGCTGATCGTGATGGTGCCGCGCGCGTTGCTGGGTGCGGTTACAGAGGCGCTGGTGTCTGCGCCTCCAGCCGCGCGATGGCCCTCTCGCGCATGACGATGTAGAGACCTGCGGCGATGGTCACGCCGATGCCCGCCAGCGCCAGCCCGTCGGGGAAGTCGGAAAACACGATGAAGCCGATGAGCGTGGCCACGGGGATCTCGAGGTATTGCAGGGGTGCCAGCGTGGCACCGGGCGCATAGCGCAGGGACCATGTCATCAGCAGGTGCGCCAGCGTGCCCAGCAGGCCGATGGCGAGCAGCAGGCTCCATTCCGTGGCATTGGGCGACATGATCGCGAGCGCGGGGATGTCGAGGTTTTGCGAGAACAGCAGGGCGGGGCCCATGATGATCACGGCCATCACGCCGCTGACGGCTTGCAGGCCGATGGGGTCGGTGTCCTTGGCGATCTGGCGGGTGATGAGCATGAAGAACGAGAAGTTCACCGCCACCACCAGCGGCAAGAGCGCGGGCCAGCCAACCTCGGCAAAGCTGGGCTGGACCACCATCAGCGTGCCGATGAACCCCACGAGGCAGGCCCAGAGGCGGCGCGGGCCGACCTCTTCGCCCAGAAAGACATTGCCGAGAAGCAGGAGGATGAAGGGCATGACAAAGGCGATGGCCACGGCATCGGCCAGCGGCAGGTAGCGCAGTGCGGTGAACATCGCGCCGATGCCGAAGATGTGCATGACCGTGCGCAACAGCGTGAGCCAGAACACCCGTCCCTGCATGCGCCACATGCGGCGGGTGACCCAGACCAGCGGGATCAGCACGACCGCCTGCACCCCGAAGCGGATGAACAGGAGCACGCCGAGCGGCACGGTCTGGCCCAATAGCTTGGCCACTGCATCGCCCATCGGAGCGACGACACAGAAACCCAGCATCAAAAGCACGCCAAGCAGGGGACGGTCTTGCGACATGCGCGGGAGGTTATGCGGGCGGGTGTGAAATGCAACGTCTCAATACGGGCAGAGTGACGCCAAGGCGCGTCAACCTATGCGGGAAGTGACATTTATCACACGTTTTCCGTGCAGGAAGGGGCGGATGGGCGCGGTTCTTTTGCTGGGGCCGAGGGGCTGTGGGTGGTGGAGCGGCCCTCCCCTCTCGGCGGCGAAAGCCGCCTGTCGGGCAATGGGGCGCGGTTTATCCGGCGAAATGAAGATTGGATTTGCTTTGGCGGCTACGCGCGTTTTGCGCTGCGTTGGTGTTGGTGCGGGCAGCTATGTTTGCGCGCTTGGATTGAGAAATGGAGCGGCGCGTTTTCTTGGCTTTTGCAGCGGTGTGGGGGTGGCGATGCGGCAAGCGTTGTTTGCGTGTGGCGGCGGCGGCCGTGTTGCGCGCGGCGTTTTGCCGTCGCCGCGTGCGCGATTGGGGCGCGTGCCAGAGGCCAGTTGGCGGGCCCACGGCCTCAGCAGTTGGGGATGTTCACGGCGAGGCCGCCGAGGGACGTTTCCTTGTACTTTTCGCTCATGTCGGCGCCGGTCTGGCGCATCGTTTCGATGCAGGCATCGAGCGGCACGAGGTGTGCGCCGTCGCCGCGCAGGGCGAGAGAGGCGGCGGACACGGCCTTGATCGCGCCCAAGCCGTTGCGTTCGATGCAGGGCACCTGCACCAGCCCCGCGACCGGGTCGCAGGTCATGCCGAGGTGGTGTTCGAGTGCGATTTCGGCGGCGTTCTCGATCTGGGCGGGGGTGCCGCCCATCACGGCACACAGCCCTGCGGCGGCCATCGCTGCAGCGCTGCCGACCTCGGCCTGGCAGCCCGCTTCGGCGCCCGAGATCGAGGCGTTGAATTTCACGAGACCGCCGATGGCGGCGGCGGTGAGCAGGAAATCCTCCACATGGCTCTCGGATGCGCCGGGCACGTGGTCGAGATAGTAGCGCAAGGTGGCGGGCAGCACGCCCGCGGCGCCGTTGGTGGGGGCGGTGACGACTTGACCGCCTGCGGCGTTTTCTTCGTTCACGGCCATGGCGTAGACGCTCATCCAGTCGTTGATGGTGTGCGGCGCGGTGAGGTTCATGCCGTGTTCGGCCATGAGCTTGTCATGGATGTCCTTGGCGCGGCGGCGCACGTTGAGGCCGCCGGGCAGGGTGCCGTCGGTCGAAAGCCCGCGGTCCATGCAATCCTTCATCACCTGCCAGAGCCGGGCGGTGCCGCTTTGCAGGCTTTGGGCGCAGCCGCGTGATACTTCGTTGGCGCGTTTCATTTGGGCGATGGTTTTTCCCGACGCCTCGGCCATCTGCAGCATCTCGGCGGCGGATTTGAACGGGTAGGGGACGGGCGCGCCTTCGTCTGTGGTGACGCCTGCGGCCAGCTCCTCTTCGGTCACGACAAAGCCGCCGCCGATGGAGTAGAACACCTGCCGCAGGATCACGTCGCCCTGGCTGTCGGTGGCCATGAGGGTCATGCCGTTGGCGTGGCCGGGCAGAGGGGTATCGTAGTCAAAGACCAGATCGGTTTTCGGGTTGAATGCGAGCGCCGGCAGGCCGTCGACGTGGATGACATGCGCCTCTTCCAGCCTTGTCAGGCTGTCATCGGCTTTTTCGTGGTCATAGGTGTCGGGGACAAAGCCGCAGAGCCCGAGGATCGTCGCGCGGTCGGTGGCGTGGCCCACGCCGGTAAACGCGAGCGAGCCGTGCAGAGACGCGCGCACGCCGGCAAAGGTGAACGGTGCGGCGCGCATCATGTCGAGAAAGCGTGCAGCCGCCACCATGGGCCCCATCGTGTGCGATGAGGACGGGCCGATGCCCACCTTGAACATGTCGAAAACGGACAGGAACATCGTGTTTCCTACTGGCCTTCTCGCTGGCGTGTTTTGGCTGTTCTAGGGCGCAGTTGCCACAAATCGCAGCCTCAATGCGACCGGTTTCGGAGCAAAGCGGCGTTCTGCCCCGGTATGTCCGCCATTGGGCACGGCGCGGGCCACGCGCTGGGCTGGATTAATGCGCGCAAGCCGCGTAAGGATGCCGCCATGACCGGAGAGCTGTCCCCCATCGACAAAGCCAAGTTCGTGGCCGCCAAGCGGGCGGCGGAGTTTGTCGAGGATGGCATGCGCGTGGGTCTGGGCACCGGATCGACCGCGGCGTGGCTGGTGCAGTGCCTGGGCCAGCTGGTGCAGGACGAGGGCCTGAGGTTTCGCGGCGTGCCCACGTCGACCCGCACCGCCGATCTGGCGCGTGAAGTGGGGATCGAGGTCATCAGCCTTGACGAGGCCAAGTGGCTGGACCTGACCATTGACGGCGCGGACGAGTTCGACGGCGATCTGAACCTGATCAAGGGCGGCGGCGGCGCGTTGTTGCAGGAAAAGATCGTGGCCACGGCGAGCGATCAGATGATCGTGATCGCGGATGTGGGCAAGGAGGTCGAGCATCTGGGCGCCTACCCGCTGCCGCTGGAGATCATCCCGTTTGGCTGGCAGACCACGCAGGCGCTGATCGAGGAAACGCTGGTGTCGATGGATGTGCTGGGGCGCACCGCGACCTTGCGGATGAACGTGGACCGGCCGTTCGTGACCGACGAGGGCAACTATATCCTCGACCTGCATTTGCAGCGCATCGGCAATCCGCGGCAATTGAGCCTTGTGATCAACCAGATGCCGGGGGTGGTTGAAAACGGTCTGTTCATCGACATCTGTGACAGGGTGATCATCGGCTATGGCGATGGCCGGGTCGAGTTGCGCGACATCAACGAAGGCACGGTGGAACATGATCGCATCGACTTTGTTGAGACGGACAACCTGTTCACTGACCTCGCGGAATAATAAGGACCCCTGACATGGCGGAATACGACTTTGACCTCTTTGTGATCGGAGGGGGATCAGGCGGTGTGCGTGCGGCGCGCGTGGCCGCCGGAGAGACCGGCGCAAAGGTCGGGCTGGCCGAGGAAAGTCGCTATGGCGGGACCTGTGTGATCCGGGGCTGCGTGCCGAAAAAGCTGATGGTGTTTGCCAGCGAGTTTGCGGACGTGAGCACGTTGGCCAAGGGCTATGGCTGGGACATGACGCCCGGCACGTTCAACTGGCGCGGTTTTTGCGAGCGGCTGAACACGGAGCTGGACCGGCTCGAAGGGATCTACAAGAGCCTGCTGGACAATTCCGGCGTCAAGCGGTTCGACGCGCGGGCCACTGTGAAGGACAAGCACACCGTCACGCTGTCCACCGGCGAGGAGGTCACCGCCAAGACCATCCTGCTGGCGGGGGGCGGACGCCCGGTGCGGCCCGATCTGCCCAATGCCAACCTTGGCATCGTATCTGATGATATCTTTCACCTCGAAAGCCTGCCCAAGTCGATCCTGATCGTGGGCGGCGGCTATATCGCGTGCGAGTTTGCCTGCATTCTGCACGGCCTCGGCGTGGAGGTGACGCAGTATTACCGCGGCGCGCAGATCCTGCGCGGGTTCGATGACGAGGCGCGCGGCCTGATCGCCGAGGCGATGCGCACGCGCGGCATTGACGTGCACACCGGCACCAACATCGTCAGCATGCAGTTGGCGTCGGACGCGGATATGGGTAGCGGGACCACCGGGTCGGATGCGACCATGGGCGCGGATGTGAGCCACCAGTCCGAACTGGTGGAGGCCACGGCAGAGGCGGCGGACCCGTCGCGCGGCGGACCCATTCGGGTGAAATCCACCAACGGCAGCGAGCGCGTGTTCGACGCGGTTCTGTTTGCCACCGGACGGCGGCCCAACACCGCCGACATGGGACTGGAAGATGTGGGCGTGAAGCTGGGGCGCGCGGGCGAGATCGTCGTGGACGATCATTCCAAGACGGATGTCGACAACATTTATGCCATCGGGGACATCACCAACCGGGTCAACCTTACGCCGGTGGCCATCCGCGAGGGCATGGCGTTTGTGGAAACCGTGTTCAAGGACAACCCCACCCCGGTGGATCACGACCTGATCCCGTCGGCGGTGTTCACGCAGCCCGAATACGGTGCCGTGGGTCTGAGCGAGGAAGCCGCGCGCGAGCGCGAGCCGATCCACGTCTATGCCACGTCGTTCCGGCCGATGCAGACCGCCTTTGCCGGATTGCCGGACCGGGTGCTGATGAAACTGATCGTGAGCCAGGAAACCGACACCGTTCTAGGCTGTCACATCGTCGCACCGAATGCGGGCGAAATGATCCAGCTGGCGGGCGTTGCGATCAAGATGGGCGCAACCAAGGCTGATTTCGACCGCACGGTGGCGGTCCATCCCACCATGTCCGAGGAAATCGTGACGATGAAATCCCCAACCAGATCGGGGTGATGCGCGGTGGTTTGCTTGAACTTTCGGCAAAACCGCACACTTATGACACGACGCGGATGACCGCGATGACAAAGGAGAAGACAACCACATGGCTGGTAACACAGGCGGCCCTTGGGGCGGCGGTGGAAATTCGGGCGGCGGGCGCGGAAACGGCGCTGGCGGCCCCGGTAACGGCGGTGGCCGCGGCTCGGGTGGCGGCGGTGGCCGTGGACCGGGTGACGACGGCCCGCAGATCCCCGAAATTGATGAGTTGGTCAAAAAGGGCCAGGAGCAGCTGCGCGTCCTGATGGGCGGGCGCGGCGGGTCCGGTCAGGGCGGTGGCACAGGCACAGGCGGCGGTGGACCGTTCCTGACGCGCGGCACCTTTGGCATTGGTGCGCTGATTGCGCTGGTGCTGTGGGGCATGGCCAGCTTTTACACCGTACGGCCCGAAGAACAGTCGGTTGAGTTGTTTCTGGGCGAATTTTCCTCTGTCGGGAACCCGGGTCTGAACTTTGCCCCGTGGCCGGTGGTTACCGCCGAGGTGATCCCGGTGACCCGCGAACAGACCGAAGAGATCGGTGTGGGTGGTCGTGGCGGCGAAGCGGGCCTGATGCTGACCGGGGACGAGAACATCGTCGACATCGATTTCCAGGTGGTCTGGAACATCAGCGACCCGGCGGAATTCCTGTTTAACCTGCGCGATGCGCAGGCAACGATCCGTGCCGTGTCTGAATCGGCGATGCGCGAGATCATCGCGCAATCCGATCTGGCGCCGATCCTGAACCGGGACCGCGGGGCGATTGCACAGCGTCTGCAGGATCTGATCCAGTCGACCCTCGACAGCTATGACAGTGGCGTGAACATCATCCGCGTGAACTTTGACCGCGCAGACCCGCCGCAGCCCGTGATCGACGCCTTCCGTGACGTGCAGGCCGCCGAACAGGAGCGGGACCGTCTGCAGAACGTGGCGGATGCCTATGCCAACCGGGTGCTCGCCGAAGCGCGTGGTCAGGCTGCGCAGCTTCTGGAAGAGGCCGAGGGCTATCGTGCCCAGCAGGTCAACCAGGCCGAAGGTGAAGCCAGCCGTTTTGTCGCCGTTCTGGAAGAATACGCCAAGGCCCCCGAGGTGACGCGCCAGCGTCTGTACCTTGAGACCATGGAAGAGGTTCTGGGGCGCGTGGACAAGATCATCCTTGATGAGAACGGAGGCGGGGGACAGGGCGTCGTGCCGTACCTGCCGCTGAACGAATTGCGCCGCACGCCAAGCACAGGAGGGACGAACTGATGCGTAAAACCGGCTTTTTGATCCCGATCCTCGCGATCCTTGGTGCCATAGGCCTGAGTTCGATCTTTATCGTGGACGAACGCGAAAAGGCGCTGGTCCTGCAGTTTGGTCGCGTTGTCGCGATCAAGGAAGACCCCGGGTTGGCGTTCAAGATCCCGCTCATTCAGGAGGTCGTACGCTATGACGACCGCATCCTGAGCCGGGATGTCGAACCGCTCGAGGTTACCCCGCTCGATGACCGCCGTCTGGTGGTGGATGCCTTTGCCCGGTACCGGATCACCGATGTGAACCAGTTCCGGCAGGCGGTGGGTACCGGTGGCGAACTGGCCGCCGAACGCCGCATCGACGGTATTTTGCGGAACGAGCTGCGGGAAGTTCTGGGTTCGGTGTCGTCGAATGACATCCTGAGTTCGGATCGTGCCGCGCTGATGCTGCGCATCCGCAATGGTGCGATTGCCGAGGCGCGTGCGCTGGGCATCGAGGTCGTGGACGTGCGTCTGAAGCGGACCGACCTGCCGTCGGAAAACCTGGATGCGACGTTTGAACGGATGCGTGCCGAGCGTGAGCGAGAAGCGACCGACGAACGCGCCCGCGGTAACGAGGCGGCACAGCGCGTGCGCGCGCAGGCCGACCGGACCGTGGTGGAACTGACATCGGATGCCGAGCGTCAGGCCGAGATCATCCGCGGTGAGGCCGACGCCCGCCGTAACGCGATCTTTGCCGAGGCGTTTGGTCAGGACCCCGAGTTCTTTGAATTCTACCGCTCGCTCACCGCCTATCAGCGGTCGCTGCAGGGCGACAACTCGACCATGGTTCTGAGCCCGGATTCGGAGTTCTTCAACTACCTGAAATCGCCGACCGGCGCGCCGGGGCAGTAATGGCCTGGGTCCTTCTGGCCCTTGGTCTTGTGATGGTTGTGGAGGGGCTGGCCTATGTGCTGGCCCCTTCGCTTATTGAGCGGGTGCTGGAGGTGCTGCGCACGTTGCCGGAGGCCGCGCGCCGCCAGTTCGGTGCGCTGGTATTGGTGAGCGGGCTGATCTGCATTTACCTCGCGTTTTTCATTGGCCTGTAATCCGGGCAGGATCACGGGCCGCTAACGGTGAGTTGAAAGATGTGAAACACGCCACATCTTTACTGTTGCGTGTGTGCAACCCTACATGCACGCTATGTGTGGGCCACCGCACGAATGCCAAACGGCCAAAACGGCCGACATTGATGCAGGAGAACAACCCTGATGCAGTCCAAGGTTCTTGTCGCTTCGCGGCAGCTTCCCTCAACATCTTATATCCGCGCCTTGTGGCTGGGTGTGCTGGCGCTGGCCTTTGTGCTGGTGCAGGCGCTGACCGCGCAGGCGCGCCCCGAAAGCCTTGCCCCGCTGGCCGAACAGATCAGCCCGTCGGTGGTGAACATCACCACGTCCACGGTCGTTGCGGGGCGCACCGGGCCGCAGGGGATCGTGCCCGAAGGCTCGCCCTTCGAGGACTTTTTCCGCGAATTTCAGGACCGCAACGGGCAGGGCAACCGGCCGCGCCGGTCCTCGGCGCTGGGCTCGGGCTTCGTGATCTCGGAAGACGGATACATCGTCACGAACAACCACGTGATCGAGGGCGCGGACGAGATCAACATCGAGTTCTTCAACGGTGACGAACTGGTGGCCGAACTGGTGGGCACCGATCCGACCACGGACATCGCGCTCTTGAAGGTCGAAGCGGACGCGCCGCTGCCCTTTGTGCCCTTTGGCGACAGCGACACCGCCCGCGTGGGCGACTGGGTCGTGGCGATGGGCAACCCGCTGGGGCAGGGCTTTTCCGTGTCGGCTGGCATCGTGTCCGCGCGCAACCGGGCGCTGTCGGGCAGCTATGACGACTACATCCAGACCGACGCCGCGATCAACCGCGGCAACTCGGGCGGGCCTTTGTTCAACATGGACGGCGAGGTGATCGGCGTGAACACCGCGATCCTGTCGCCCAATGGCGGGTCGATCGGCATCGGGTTTTCGATGGCGTCAAACGTGGTCACCAACGTTGTCGACCAGTTGCAGGAGTTCGGCGAGACGCGCCGCGGCTGGCTGGGCGTGCGCATTCAGGACGTGACCGACGATCTGGCCGAGGCGCTGGGTCTTGAGGATGCGCGCGGCGCGCTGGTGACGTCTGTGCCCGATGGTCCGGCCAAGGATGCGGGCATGGAAGCCGAAGACGTGATCCTGAGCTTTGCCGGGGTTGAGGTCGAGGATACCCGTGCGCTGGTCCGTCAGGTCGGCAATTCTCCTGTGGGGGAAACGGTGCGCGTGGTGGTGTTCCGCGATGGCGGCACGGTCACGCTGCGCGTCACGCTGGGCCGCCGCGAGGAAGCGGAAGGTGCGGTGCCCGCCTCTGCCGAGCAACCACAGGAAGAGGAAGAGCCGCAGACCGCAGAACTGCTGGGCCTGACGCTGAGCACGCTGAACGATGAGCTGCGCGCCGAACTGGGCGTGGATGAAAGCCTCGTTGGGCTGGCGGTGACGGATGTCGACGAGACGACCGAGGCCTATGAAAAGGGCCTGCGCGCGGGCGACGTGATCACCGAAGCGGGCCAGCAGAAGGTCGCCAGCATCGCGGATTTCGAGACGCGGGTGGCCGAGGTCAAGGACGCCGGGCGCAAATCGCTGCTGCTGCTGGTGCGCCGCGCGGGTGATCCACGCTTTGTCGCGCTGAGCCTGACCGAATAAGCATACCGGTATAGAACGCAAACGGGGCGGGCCTTTTGGGTCCGCCCTGTTTCGTTTTGACCTAGCTGTCCTGCGCCAGATCCACGGTGATCAGGCCCAGTTGCCGGGCGGTGGCGATGGTCAGCTCGGGTTTGTCGAGGCCCTGGGCCCGCTGGTAGCTGTGGATGGCCATGCGCGTGCGCAGGTCGATCCGCCCCGTTACGGTGCCGTTGTAGTGCCCGCGTGCGGCGAGCGCGCGCTGCAGGGCCGACACAAAGTCGGGCGTCAGCACGTGCGGGCACGGCAGTTCGATCCAGCTTTCGCGGCGCGGTTCAACCACGACCTGCTGGGTTTCATCCTTGTAGATCGGGGGGTGCTGCACGCGGCCATCGCTGCTGATCTGCGCGGGTTGCAGCAGGATCTTGCGGGTCTGGGTTTCGACGACGGCCGGGGTTGTCGTCTTGTCCCAGCAGGTGCCGGGGGCGGCGCCGGGCGGGGCGCTGGCCAGCGAGATCGGATCGACATTGGCCGATGTCACCACCGGGTTGATGCCACAGCCCGACAGGGCGATGGCGGCGCAAAGTGCCGCGCAGGGAAGACGTGTCATGCTCGAGCCTCTGGTTTGGGCTTTTGCCAGAGCATAGCGGGGTGGCGCGGTTGTGGATAGTCCCGAGACACGCAGCGTGCGCATGGGCATGCTTTCGCGGCTTTGCGGTCGCAACCGTTGGCGATGACGGCTCAACCGCTTTTGCGGCCGTCCCATGTTTCTGTCCGCACCTCCGCGTCCATCTGGCGGCCGGTGTCTTCGGCCAGAAGCTGGTCGAGCAGGTGCGAGATATCCTCGATCTCTTCGGCGAGCACGTGGGTCACGCTGTGGGCGCGCTGCATCCGGCCCGTGACCCGCAGCATGCGGCCCGCGATCACCGCGCGGCGGAATTTTTCGTAGATGTGGCGCCAGACGATGATGTTCACGACGCCGGTTTCATCTTCGAGCGTGATGAAAATCACGCCCTTGGCCGTGCCGGGGCGCTGGCGCAGGATCACCAGCCCCGCCACGGCCACCCGTGCATTGACCGGCGGCAGGTCCAGTTCCGACGCCCGCAGGCAGGACGGCGGCCGGGGCCAGGGCGCATCGCCGGCACGGGCCGGTGCGGGGGAATGGGCAGGGAACACGTGCATGAGAACGAATATAGAACATTTATTCCCGGTGGCAAAGCCGTATGCGCCGCAAAAAATTGCACTGGCGCCACCCCGGTCCGCCCACTAAGTCTAGCGGGAACCAAAGGCAAAAGGGCAACGGCATGGCCAAGATTACCTATATCGAACACAACGGCACCGCGCACGAGGTGGAGGTCGCCAACGGGCTGACCGTGATGGAAGGCGCGCGCGACAATAACATTCCGGGCATCGAGGCCGATTGCGGCGGGGCGTGCGCCTGTTCGACCTGCCATGTCTATGTCGATCCGGCGTGGGTCGAGAAGCTGCCGGCCAAGGACGATATGGAAACCGACATGCTCGATTTCGCCTACGAGCCGGACGAGACCCGGTCGCGCCTGACCTGCCAGCTGAAGGTGACCGACGCGCTGGACGGGCTGGTGGTGCAGATGCCCGAAAAGCAGATCTGATCTTGGCCAAGGCGCCGCGTCTTCTGTCGGGCCTGTGGCGCGGTCATGCGCGCGGCGCGGTGCGGGCGGTGTGCCTGTGGCTGGCGGCGACGGGCGGGATGGCGGCGGCGGACACCATCCTGTCTGCACGCTATGTGGCGCCGACGGACCGCTATGCCCACGGTGTGCTGGGCGATGCGATCGAATGGGGCGGGCTGGAAATGACCGTGCGCACCGCGGATGGCGCGACAGTGACCCGCACCGTGACCCTGCCGCTGGACCACGTGTTCGAAGATGTCGCGCCGCGGCTGGCCGATCTGGATGGCGACGCGGCCCCCGAGGTGATCGTGGTCGAGGCGGATGTGACCGCTGGTGCGGCGCTTGCGATATACGGCCCCGGTGGCAAGATAACCGAGACCCCGCATATCGGCACGCGCAACCGTTGGTTGGCGCCACTGGGTGCGGCCGATCTGGACGGAGACGGGGTGGTGGAGCTGGCCTATGTCGACCGGCCGCATCTGGCCAAGACGCTGCGCCTCTGGGCCTATGAGGACGGCACCTTGCGTGAGGTGGCAGCACTGGCGGGCGTGACCAACCACCGCATCGGCGAGCCGGACATCGCCGGTGGCATCCGCGACTGCGGCGCGGGGCCCGAAATGATCCTGGCGACCGCGAATTGGGGGCAGTTGGTGGCACTGCACTGGGATGGCGCTGGCTTTGCCCGCGCCGATCTGGGCCGCGACACCGCGCGCCCGGCCTTTGCCCGTGCGATGGCGTGCCAATGATCCGGGCCCTGGTCCTGTCGCTGCTGTGTGCCGGTCCGGCGCTGGCGCAGGATCCGCTGACCGCCGAGGAATTCCTTGACCGGCTTCAGGGGCGCACGGCGACTTTCATCGATTTCAACAGTGGGCAGTTGGTGGGGATCGAGGAGTTTGTGCGGCGCGACCGCACCGTCTGGGCCCGCGCCAATGGCACCTGCGCCTATGGGCTGGTCTATATCGAAGACGGTGCCGTCTGTTTTGACTATGATGACGACCCGCCAGGGGTCACGCATTGCTGGATGCCCTTCGAGCGTGATGACACCATGTACGTGCTGAGCACCGGGTCGGGGCAGATCCAGCAGATCTCGGAGATCGACGATGACGGTGTCAGCTGCGAGCCGCCGGCATTGTCCTAGGCTCAGGACCCACTGATCTTACGGCACAGGTTTGACAGATTTTCTGGCTGGCCACTGCACGGCAGCACATGCTTGCATGTGCGAGAGTGGAGGAGCAGGGCTGCCGAAATAGCCCCACTATTCCCAGCGTGTTCCAAACCACTGATGTTTCGCGATTATGGCGCCAGTGCAGCAAGATCAGTGGGTCCTGAGCCTAGGGCTTGAGCGCGCGCCAGCCGATGTCGCGGCGGTAAAAGCCGCCGGGAAAGTCGATGCTGTCGGTCATCTGGTAGGCGCGGTCCGCGGCCTCTTGCAGGGTGGCGCCACGAGCGGTGACGTTGAGCACGCGCCCGCCGCTGGCCACGATTTGCCCGTCCTGCGCGGCGGTGCCTGCGTGAAACACCATCTGCGTGCTGCTGGCGGCGATCGCGTCGAGCCCGCCGATCACGGCCCCATTCTCATAGCTGCCGGGATAGCCGTCGGCGGCCATCACCACCGTCATGGCGTGATCGTCGGCCCAGTTGACCTGTGCGTCAGCCAGTTGCCCCAAGGCCGCGGCCTGCATCAGGTCCAGCGCCTGCGCGCCCAGCCGCATCATCAGCACCTGACATTCCGGGTCGCCAAAGCGGACGTTGTATTCCACCAGGCGTGGCGCGCCGTTTTCGATCATCAGACCGACATAGAGCACGCCGGAATAGGGCATGTCGCGCGCGGCCATTTCGGCCATCGTGGGTTTGACGATCTCCTCCAGCGCGCGTTGTGTGACCGCGTCGGTCATCACGGGCGCGGGGGAATAGGCGCCCATGCCGCCTGTATTGGGGCCGGTGTCGCCTTCGCCGACGCGCTTGTGATCTTGGGCTGTGCCGATAGGCAGCACGTCGGTCCCGTCGCAGAGCACGAAGAACGACGCCTCTTCGCCGGTCATGAATTCCTCGATCACCACCTCGGCGCCCGCGCCGCCAAAGGCGCCGCCGAACATGTCGTCGATGGCGGCGTTGGCCTGCGCGACGGTTTCGGCGATGATCACGCCTTTGCCCGCGGCCAGACCGTCAGCCTTGACCACGATGGGGGCACCCTGGGCCGCGACATAGGCCTTGGCCGCGTCCGCACCGGTGAAATGGCCATAGGCTGCAGTGGGTGCGCCCGCGGCGTCGCAAATCGATTTGGTGAACGCTTTGGAGGCCTCAAGCTGGGCCGCGGCACGGCTGGGGCCGAAGACGGCGACCTGTGCGGCGCGCAGCACGTCGGCGACGCCTGCGGCCAGCGGCGCCTCGGGGCCGATGATCACGAGGTCAATCGCCTCTTCCTCGGCAAAGCGCAGCACGGCCTCGCCATCGTTGATGTCGAGTGTCGCGCAATCGGCGATGGCGGCGATGCCCGCGTTGCCCGGCGCCACCACCAGCCGGTCGCATTTGGGGTTTTGCAGAACCGCCCATGCGAGGCTGTGTTCGCGCCCGCCGCTGCCGAGGATCAGGATGTTCATGGGCGCGTCTCTCTTCGTCTTGGCCTTGGGATCGGTGCGTTCTAAGCTGGGCGGGGCAGTGGCACAAGGACAAGACATGGACCTGATCGACGACCCCGAAGAGGCGGGCAACGCCCCGGAATTCAGCGTTTCGGAGATCTCGGGCGCGGTGAAGCGCATGATCGAGGGCGAGTTTTCCCATGTGCGGATCAAGGGCGAGGTGGGCCGGGTGAGCCGGCCCCGGTCGGGGCATGTGTATCTGGACCTCAAGGACGACCGCGCGGTGATCTCGGGCGTGATGTGGAAAGGCGTGGCGAGCCGCCTGCAGACCCAGCCCGAAGAAGGGATGGAGGTGGTGGCCACGGGGCGTCTGACCACCTTTCCCGGCCAGTCGAAATACCAGATCGTCATCGAGGATCTGAAGCCTGCGGGCATGGGCGCGCTGATGGCGCTTCTGGAAAAACGCAAGGCGCAGTTGCAAGCCGAGGGGCTGTTTGACGCGTCGCGCAAGCGGCCTCTTCCCTACCTGCCGGAGGTCATCGGCGTCGTGACCTCACCGTCGGGCGCTGTGATCCGCGATATCCTGCACCGGCTGCGCGACCGGTTCCCGCGCAAGGTGCTGATTTGGCCCGTGGCGGTTCAGGGCGCCAACTGCGCGCCGGAAGTGGCCCGCGCCATCGCCGGGTTTAACGCGCTGACGCCGGGGGGCGCGCTGCCGCGGCCTGACCTGTTGATCGTGGCGCGGGGCGGCGGATCGGTCGAGGATCTGTGGGGGTTCAACGAAGAGGTTGTGGCGCGGGCGGCTGCGGCCTCGGACATTCCGTTGATTTCTGCCGTGGGGCACGAGACGGACACGACGCTGATCGACTATGTGTCAGACAAGCGGGCGCCGACGCCCACCGCGGCGGCGGAACTGGCGGTCCCGGTGCGGCACGAGTTGATGGCGTGGCTGGATCAGGCCGGTGCGCGGATGAGCGCAGCCCTAAGCACTGGGCTTGCCCGCCGCGATCAGCGCTTGCGCGATCTGGCGCGCGCCTTGCCGCGGGTCGACACGCTGGTTGAAGGGCCGCGGCAGCGGCTGGATGTGCTGGGCGACCGGCTGGGGCCCGCGCTGATCGCGGGTGTACAGCGGCGGCGGGTGCATCTGGCGGATATCTCGGGCGCGTTGCGGCCCGGGCGGCTGCGTCGCCAAGCGCAGGTGGACCGGCAGCAGCTGGCGCAGCTGAGCGCGCGGCTGGCGCCTGCGCTGCAGCGCGTGACGGCGACCCGGCGCGATCAGCTGAGCGCGCGCACCACGCGGTTCGGGCCACAGCTTTTGTCGCGTGAACGGGTGCAGGCCGCCGAACGGCTGTCGGCGCTGGTGGCGCGGCTGTCGCGGGTGGGCAGCGGTCAGATCCGCGAACTGCGCGACCGGCTGACCGCGATGGACCGGCTGCGCGAAACACTGGGCTACAAGGCGACGCTGGCGCGCGGCTATGCCGTGGTGCGCGCGGGCAAGACGGTGGTGACCGACGCCGCCGAGGCACAGTCGCAGCGGGCGCTGGAGATTGAGTTCCGCGATGGGCGTGTCGCGGTC
>JBCBCR010000053.1:0-16923 GCA_038530495.1 Pseudomonadota bacterium
GGCAGGTAGGGACAGCCACCCTGAACTTGAATCCATTGCGGGTCTGTTCGCCAATACCGTCCCACACCGCTTCCAGTTCGCATACGCTCAGGATTTCAGGGCGAATGTCGCACGCATCTCGCGCGAGTTGATGAACGATCTCGATCATCAAGATGCCCCTTTTGACAAGATCGTCGCCAACAGGATGGGTGGCCGGGAGGCTGGAGCCGATCCCTTGTGCCAGGTTGCCTTCGTCCTGCAAAACTACCCGTCGGCCTCCGGCCACACTGGCACCAGCGATTTCAGTCCCCTTGTCCTGCCTATTGCAGCCACGCGCTACGACCTGTCTTTGGTGGCCGAAACGGACGACGACCAGTACCGGATGACGCTGTACTATCGGGATGGTGCGCTTGACCCCGATGTCGCGACTGCTTTCTGCGACAGGTTTGTCCATGTGCTGGGCATCGTTGCGGGCAAGGACGGATCGCCGCTTGGACAACTTGACATCCTGATGGCGCGGGAAAAAACGCGCCAAGAATTATCGGGCCAAATGGATATCGCGCATCCCTTTGACCAATTCCGCGCTCTTGTCGCGACCCATCCAAACGCCTGTGCCATTGTCGAAGACGGAAGCCACATCAGCTACCGCGAGCTCATGGGCAAAACTATGGCCATTGCCGATCAGCTTGCAAAACGTGAGATCGGACAAGGCGACACCGTTGCCATTATGTTGCCTCGGTCGTGCATGTGTGTCGCTTCCCTTCTTGCAATCCTGGCCAACGGCGCTGCTGTGCTTTTGCTCGACCCCAAATTGCCACCGAAGCGGCTGGACTTTATCCGAAATGACAGCGATGCGACTTGCGTGATCACCACGAAGCAAGTCGCCTCCGAGGTTGATTGGCAAGGAAATGAAATTCTGTTGCTGGATGATTTGGCTTCGGCTGTGGAAATTCTTGATGGTTCGCGCAGCGCGACGGACCCAGCCTATTTGATCTACACTTCCGGCTCGACGGGACAGCCAAAAGGGGCCGTTAATACACTGGCTGGATTGGCAAATTTCCTATCTGGCATTCAAATGCTCTACCCCATCGGCGAAGGCGACAAAGTCTTACACAAAGCGCCTTTGAGCTTTGACGTTGCCTATTGGGAGATGCTTTGGCCGCTCACCTGCGGTGCGTCACTCGTTATCGCGCAAGACGGGTCCGAGGCAGACCCCGCTGCATTGGCTGATCTGATCGAGGCCGAGGGCGTTCGAGTCGCACATTTCGTTCCAGCGATGCTCTCTGCATTTCTGGCTTCGATTGAGCCAGAACGCTGTAGCTCGCTCGATCTGCTGTTCGCAGGCGGAGAGGCCTTGCCGCAGCGATTGATTGATACCTGTGCGACTCATCTGACAACCCGACTTGTGAATAGTTATGGTCCAAGTGAGACAGCCATTGGCGTGACCCATTGGCCTGCCACGACGCTTGCACGTGGGGCGCACGTTCCCATCGGGCAACCCATGCCGAACGTCACCTTGCGGGTCTTAGATCGCCATCACAATGACGTCCCCGATGGCGTGCTGGGGGAGCTTTGCATCGCCGGACAGAGCGTCGGCGCGGGATATCTGAACCGGCCAGAGCAAACACGGGCATCCTTCAAATCGCTTGACCGTATGCCGCATTATTTGACAGGCGATCTGGTGCAGCGCCTTCCCAATGGTGATGTACTCTTTCACGGACGTCTCGACGATCAGGTGAAACTGGGCGGTCAGCGCATTGAACTCGATGAGGTGAACGCGGCACTTACCCGGTTCCCTGACATCTTGTCAGCCGCGACCCTGGTAAAGCGCGACGGGGACGAGACCGCATCAGCACGACTTGTGGCTGCAGTTGTGATGCGACCAGGTGCGACACTTGACGACGCGACACTGCGCGGGGAATTGGCTTTGCATCTGCCTGAAGTGATGATCCCAACTCAGATCATCGCGATCGATCCGCTGCCGGTTACGCAAAATGGTAAAACAGATCGAAAGGCTCTTCTAGAACTGTTTACCAATGCAACCCCGCAGGCTCCGAAGACAGATCTGGCCAAGTCCGAAACCGAGGTTGCGGCACTTTTTCATGAGATGTTGGGGGTCACACCAGACAGTCGAGACGCTGACTTTTTCAGATTAGGTGGGCATTCCTTGCTGGCTATCCAGCTGCTGTCTCGTATCAAAAAGGCGTTTGGGGTCACGGTAAATCTCGCTCAGTTTGTTTCGAACCCCACATTGGGTGCTTTGGCGGATCGCATTGGAGGTCAGACGGCCCAAACCACGACATGTTATCAGCATGTCCGTCGTGCGCAGTTGGGTGACCCAACCGTCATCCTGCTGCACCCGGCTTTGGGTCAAACGACCTGCTATGCGCCTCTTGCCGCTGCGCTTCCTGACCATTGGGGTGTGACACTTGTTGAAGACGACGGCACGTTCGGAGACATGCCTTTTGACGAACGTGCAAAGCGCCATCTGCGTGAGCTGAAACCGCTGTTTGACGCAGGTCCCGTTGTCCTTGGCGGTTGGTCTTCTGGTGGGCTGCTCGCCTGCGAATTGGAACGTGCGGCGGATGAAATTGGGCTATCGTGCAAACACTTGCTTCTAATAGACAGTCACATCCATTTGGGCGAGCGCCACTCAGCAGAAGCCGCCCGTAGGGGATTTATGCGTTCCTTTGGTTTGGCGCCAAGAATTGTCAAAGACGTGTTGGCCGCGACGCGAAACATGGCGGATGATGCGGCATTGCAAGTTCTTGCGGAGGCCGCCGGATACGACGTCGAGACGCTGCATCACCTGTCGTCAAACTATAGCCGTAATGCACATGCCGCCCGGCAATTTGGGACTCAACCCGTTAAAACGCCCGCGTTGTGCATCATCGCCACGAGGTACTCTGATCCGGCCCAAATGCGTGAACGATGGAACGGCGTATTAAACACGGGCACCTTCCTTGAGCTTGCTGAAGACCATGAATCAGTGGTCGAGACCGGTGCAGTTTCGCGCATCGCGGATGCTTTGATGACAGCCATCGGACCTACGGCAGAAAAGGCGCGTTTCTAATGCCCGCGATAGATCCAAACACACACAAAGGCAAAACACCCTCGAACGGCGTTTTGTTCACCAACCTCGCTTTATTTGATGGGCGTGATCTGACCCTGCAGCGTCATGTCAACGTGCTTGTACTGGGTGACCAGATTGCCGCTGTCGACAAAGGTTCGCCAACGCCTCCGGATGGTGTCGAGATACTTGATTGCAAGGGTTTCACGCTGATGCCCGGTCTGATCGATGCGCATTGGCACACCATGTTTGCCGCCATGCCCAAGCAGGCGTTGCAGATGGCAGATACAGGCGACATTCACCTTGCCGCGGCGCATCAGGCCGAGCGCACTTTGATGCGAGGTTTCACTACCGTTCGCGACATGGGGGGACCATGTTTCGCGCTTAAGCGCGCAATTGACTCCGGGATGGTGAAAGGCCCCCGAATTTTTCCCAGTGGTGCAATGCTATCGCAGACTGCGGGGCATGGTGACTACCGTTTTGCATGGGAACTGACCGACCAGCCCACGCGCCTCAGCCGCAGCGAAACGCTCGGGGCCTCCATCATCGCAGATGGGCGGGCGGACGTACTGAGAGCCGCGCGCCAGCAGCTTCTTCAGGGCGCCAGTCAGATCAAGGTACTGGCCAGCGGCGGAGTGGCATCAGCCTATGACCCCATTGATGTTCTCCAGTTTTTACCGGAAGAGCTCGAGGCCGCAGTCAGCGTGGCGGCGGATTGGGGGACGTATGTCGCCGCGCATGCGTATACGTCTGACGCTGTGCGCCGTTGCTTGAAAGCGGGTGTACGCAGCATCGAACACGGCCAACTTGCAGACGAAGAAACCGCGCGCATGATGGCCGATCAGGGCGCGTTTTGGAGCCTGCAACCTTTCCTGCCGGAATTGTCCTCGCTCGGGCCGGATAAGATACCAGCAGACAGCAAGATGCCGGAGATCTGGGCAGGCACAAATCGGGCCTATGAGCTTGCCAGCACGCTGGATGTTTCAACCGGCTGGGGCTCGGACATTCTGTTCAGTGCAAAAGCGGCAGAGCGTCAGGGCGCTTACCTCGTTGCGTTGAAGCGCTGGTTCACTCCGGCAAAGGCGTTGCGTCAGGCGACATCTCAGAATGCTGCGCTTTTGGGCCTGTCTGGGAAGCGCTCTGCTTACGGTCATGCGCTTGGCGTCATTGAGGAAAACGCCTTTGCAGACCTCCTTTTGGTGGCTGGCGATCCCACCGAAAACCTTGATCTGCTTGCTGATCCCGATCAGTCGCTCGCCTTGATTATGAAGGGCGGTCGCGTGGTCAAGAACACACTTGACCTACACAAACCAATGCGCGTCGAGGGGAAAAGGGTTGAACGGATGGCAACTTCGGCAAACGTTGGAGTTCTGGGCGAATAACGGCGTCGCGGTGATAGAACGGCCCAAGTATTTGGCAATCGCCCTCGAGTTTGATTGGCCGTACCGGAGACGTTTGATCTCTCCCCGAAGTTCAGACCCTCAGGTAAGCTATGACTTGTTGTTTGCTGATCTTCGATGAGAGGGAGATCAGGGACGTCGAAACGGAAGAACCACAGCCCCGGGTTCAAAGCGAATTTCGGGCTGGAAGCTTTCAAGGGCGAACGCACTGTTGCTGAATGCGCCAGCCAGTTTGGCGTTCACTCCACCATGACCCACGGTTGGAAACGGGCGTTGCTCGAGGGTGCGTCCGGCGTGTTTGAGCAGGGTGAAAGGAAAACCCCCGAGATCGACGAAGAGCTACACACCAAGACCGCGGAGTTGGCGGTGGCCATCGATTTTTTGTCACGAAGGCGCAAGCCTTGGGGCCGGAAGTGAGGCGTAACATCGTTGAGAAGGAAAATCTCAGACTGTCGATTGGCAAGCAGTGCAGGTTGCTGTCGATCTCGCGGTCGCCGTCATACTACCGGCCCAAGGGCGAAATGGCACTGAACCTGCTGTTGATGCACCAGATCAATGAGCAGGTCTTTAAATCCTCTGCACGAAAAGCCGATCCGATCTATTGCCAGTGTTCAATGCCCAGTTCTCACAACCACCGCTGGCGCTCACGTGGTCAGTCAATCGGATTGATCCCGCCCAGGGTTGTTGCACGATGCCGAGAATAAGTCCTGTGCCCGTCTTGTCTGACACCGTAACGCACATCATTCAGAGCCAAAACACTGCCGGGCGTCAAAAGCCCGGCCATGCTCAGGCCCAAGAACCGACGGCGCGTTGGTGCGGATATCATCGTGCTGTTTTCCAGCGTTGAGTTGAGTTCGGTACGACAAGCACATGCTTTTAACCCTCCAGAATTTGCGTGATACGATCTGGGGTGAATGGCATATGGCGAAGCCGTTTACCTCGGGCCGCGTAAAATGCGTTCGCGATCGCAGGGGGAACCATCGGTGTACCAACCTCTCCGACACCGACAGGCGGCGCATCCACCTGCGCGACATAGATCTCGATCTCGGGTACTTGCGCTGCCCGCGTGATCTCATAGTCCCAGTAGTTGCTTTGAACGACCTCGCCGTTTTCAATGTCGATCTTTTCGGTCAGCGCCATTGAGATCCCAAAAATGATGCCGCCCTCGATTTGGTTGAGCGCATTGTCAGGCGTTACAATCATCCCGGCATCAATAGCCGCCCAGAACTTCTTGATCTGGATGCCGCCGCGATCAGGGTCCACTTCGATTTCTGCAACGCCCGCGGCCATCGAAGAGCTGTAGCCTGCAAAAGAAAGTCCGAGGGCACGGTCGCCGCGATTGTACCAGTCCGACATTTCGGCCACCTTTTCCAACAGGTGCTTGCCACGTGGGTTAGTCTGGACAAGATCCATGCGGAAATCGAGCGGGTCACGGCCCGCTTGCTCTGCCAATTCGTCCATAAAGCACTCTGCGGCGAACGCCGTGTAGGATGCCCCAATACCCCGGTATGGTGAGAGGCGGGCGTGCCGGTCGGTAATGATATGATCGGCGCGGAAATCCTTGATGCCGTAGAACTTGCTTTCGGCACCGCGCATAGAAATCACGTCATTGGGTTGGGCGGCCTCCCACCGCACCGGGTTGAAGAAGGCAATCACAGCGGGGGTTGCCACCTTGTGGTACCAACCGTCCAACTTGCCATCCGCAGTCAGGCCCGCCTCAAGCTTCTGGGCTGCGGCAGGGCGGAAGGTGCCTTGTTTCACGTCATCCTCACGGGGCCAGATGACTTTTACAGGACGCCTTACCGTTCTGGAGCAGAGCACCGCGTCACGAACATAGTTTTGCATCAGTGCCGTACGCCGTCCAAAACCTCCGCCCATTGTCATCATATTGAGCCGTACATTCTCGGCCGGAATGCCAAGGGTTTCAGCCACCGTTCGCACCGTCCAAGATTGCGTTTGGGTACCGGCCCAAACCTCTGCGCCTTGTCCATCCGCGTCGACATCTGCAACCGCTGCCATCGGCTCGATTTGCCCGTGATATGCGTAGTCTGACAGATAAAGTTGGCTGAACTGCGTGTCAGCCGCAGCTATTGCCGATGGCGCGTCACCCTTCTCAGACCAAACGGCTCCAGACGCGCCCTCTGCGTCCGCAGCGGCGGCATATTCTGCTAACGGTTCTTCAGAATTCGAACTGCAGAAGGGTGAGGTTTCCGACCATTCGACGTCCAACAGGGCACGCGCGCCTAAGCTTGATAAAGATTGCGTTTGCTGGCTGGTGGGCGGCCAAAAATATCAACCGAGCACCGCGTTTTGTAGTTCCCCCGGTTTGATGGATACTTTTTCACTGATGAAGGAGAGTGTTCGTCAGCCATGTTGCTGGATTCCCCACACATTGCGCAGAGTGTGTAAGGCTTATTAAAGCGCGGTTCAGTCCCAGCTGTGGGAGCTCTTCGCCACACATCTGGTTGTATTTGCTGAGATTTTTTGGCTCCGGCGGTAGGGATCGAACCTACGACCAATTGATTAACAGTCAACTGCTCTACCGCTGAGCTACGCCGGAACTTTGCGCGCTATAGCAAGGGGGATTTCGGGCGTCCAGAGGGTTTCCGAGGTGTTGGTTCAAATTTTTGGCGGTTCAGAGGCGACGGAACGTTGCGGTGGCCGAGAGGTGGTCGGAAGGGGCTGCTAGGTTGCGGCCCGTGAGGTCAATAAGGTGGGCCAGCACGTTGCGCGTCGCGGCGGGAAGAAGCGCTGCGGGCGTGTCGGTGTAGATGCTTCGGGCGAGGGTTTCGGCGGTCGCGGGGCCTGCGCCGAGGGCGTCGAGGATTGCAGCCTCGCGTGCGCGGCGGTGCGTGATCAGCCAATCGAGGCGGGCGTGCGGGTCGGAAACCGGGGCGCCGTGGCCGGGGTAGAAGATGCGCCACGCGCGCGCCTGGAGCATTGCGCAGGAGGCCATGAAATCGGTCAGGTCACCGTCGGGTGGCGACACCAGCGAGCTGGCCCAGCCCATCACGTGATCAGCTGTGAAACACGCGTCCCCGAAGCCAAGCGAGATGTGATTGCCCATGTGTCCCGGGGTGTGAATGACATCGAGCGTCCAATCGCTGCCGCGGACTTGCGCGCCGTGGGCCAGCGTTTGATCGGGCGCAAAATCTGTGTCGACCCCTTCGCCACCGGCGGCAAGGCCGGAGGCCGCGAGGTCCTGCATCACCGCGGACCGGCCCGCCTGCGCATCGCCGAAGGCCAGGATCGGAGCGCCGGTTTCGTCCGACAGCGCTGGCGCGAGGGGCGCGTGGTCGAGATGGCTGTGCGTGACGATGATGTGCGTGACGCGCTGTCCGAGCTCAATCGCCCGCAGAATCGCGGCGAGATGGTCGCCGCTGTCCGGGCCCGGGTCGATCACCGCCAGATCGCGCGTGCCAATCAGGTACGTGTTGGTGCCGCGATAGGTCATCCTCGACGGGTTCGGCGCCACGATGCGGCGGATGCCGGTCTCCAGCGTTTCGGCTTGGCCGATGGGTGGGTCGAACGCGTCGGGCGGGGTCACTGGCGTCTCTTTTGTTGCGGGCGGTGCGGGGGTAAGGATTAGCGCATGATCTTTACCTGGCTCAAACGCTATTTGCCCCGAGGCCTCTATGGCCGGGCGGCGCTGATCCTGCTTTTGCCCATCGTGGTGGTGCAGGTGGTGGTGGCTGTTGTCTTTGTGCAGCGACAATACGAAGACGTGACGGTCCAGATGTCCACGGCCGTGGCGCGCGAGATCCGGCTGGTGCTGGACACGTTGGCGGACGCTCCCGACCTGCCTGTCGAAGACACTATTGCCGATCGCCTTGACGCGCTGGACCTCGTTGTGCGGCCTGTTGTGCCCGAGGCGCTGGATGCGCCGAACCTGCGTGGTTGGGATGACTTTTCCGGCCGGGTGGTGATCCGGCACCTTGGCCAGGAAGTGCCCGCTATCACCAGCTTTGATCTGTCGGCGGACAAGCTGGTGCGGGTCATGGCGCTGTCGGCGGCGGGCCCGGTGTCGATCACGTTTGACCGCAACCGCATCACGGCGCGCAATCCGCATCAGTTGCTGGTCTACCTTGGGTTTTTCTCGATCCTGACCACGGTCATTGCCTTTATCTACCTGCGCAATCAGCTGCGTCCGATCAAACGGCTTGCGCGGGCGGCTGAAGCGTTTGGGCGCGGGCGGCACATGCCGTACACACCCGCGGGCGCAACCGAGGTGCGGGCCGCGGGGGCTGCGTTCGTTGACATGCGCGCACGGATCGAACGGCAGATCGAAACGCGGACGCGGATGCTGTCGGGGGTCAGTCACGATCTGCGCACGCCGCTGACGCGGATGCGGCTCAGCCTGTCAATGATGGACGACGAGGCGCGCGAGGCGCTTGCGCCGGATGTCGAGGACATGCAGGGCATGATTGACGCGTTCCTTGATTTCGTGCGGGGCGCGGGCGAGGGGCAGCCGGAAAAGGTCGACCCCATCGCGCTGGCCCGCGATCTGGTCGAGGACGCGCGGCGCGGCGGGCAACCGGTGACGCTGGCCGGGGTCAAGGGCGAGGGGCACGCGCTGCTGCGTCCGGTGGCGATGCGGCGGGCGTTGGGCAATCTGATCAACAATGCGATTCGTCATGGTGACCGGGCCGAGCTGTCGGTGGCTGTGACCGAGAAATCTTTGCGCTTTCGCGTCGAGGACGATGGGCCCGGTATCCCCGAGGACCAGCATGCCGAGGCGCAAAAGCCGTTCACGCAGTTGGATCCGGCACGCAACCAGGACAAGGGCGGTGGTGTTGGCCTTGGGCTGGCCATCGCCACCGATATCGCGCGCGGGCATGGGGGTGTGTTGCGGCTGGGGCGCAGCGAGCGGTTGGGGGGCCTGCGCGCGGACATCGTGATTGCGCGCTAGATCGCCGCGACCAGCCTTTGACCCAAGACCTTCCGCAGCGGCACACTTGCCTCGGGGCTGTTGCCGTGACCTTGTGCGCCAAACGCATGGAGGCCCGAATGAACCCCTACGACATGATCCGCACGCATCGGAGCACCGTCATCCCGTTTGCCAATCATGTGGGCGTGGAGCTGGGCGATATTTCAGACGGGCAGGCGACCGCGATGCTGGCACAGCGCACGGAAACCTCGAACCACATCGGCACACAGCACGCAGGCGCGATGTTCACCTTGGGCGAGGCGGCGTCCGGCGCGGCACTGGCCGGCGCGCTGGCCCCCGTGATCCTTGAGGTGCGCCCGGTGGCGGCGGGGGCGACCATCCGGTACGTGAAGATCGCCAAGGGTCAATTGACGGCAGAGGCAGCGACGGACAGGCCCGGGGCGGATCTGCTGGCCGAACTCAAGGACGTGGGCAAGGTCGCCTTTGGCATCGACGTGGTCATTCGCGACGATGCCGGCGACCCGGTGGTCGAGATGCGCGTGGACTGGCACGTCAAGCGGGCTTGACGCACGCCCCCTTCGCGCGCGACGCTGGTCGCGGTAGAAAAAGGGGGAGATCATGAAGAAAACGCTTTTGAGCACGGCACTTTGTGCGGCCTTGGCGGCGACTGCGCCCATGCAGGGCCATGCAGGTTCGCGCACCGCAACCAGCAGTTCGGGCGGCGGCGGGTCGGATGCGGCAGCGATCGTGCTGATTATCGCACTTGGCGCGCTGATCTTTGGCACGCGCAACAACAACCGCACGCGTGGACCGGTAAAGACAACCAAATCGCCTGACAGTCAGTTCTGACGCCGCAGCGCGGCAGCGATGTCGCGGAACGGTTTCCACATGGTCTGACCCAATTGTCCCGCACCCGGTGCGGGGCGGCCCTCCTCATCCGTGAGGCCAAACCGCAGGCCCGCATCCGCGCGCGGCGCCAGCGCCAATGTGCCGAACATCCAGTCCCACAGTGCCAGTGTTTCACCAAAATTGCGGTTGTGATGCGCAGGGTCGACGGAATGGTGGATCTGGTGTTGCGCGGGCGAGATCAGGATGCGTTCAAGCACCGGACCGAAGCTGATCCAGATGTGCGAATGCCGGAAATTGGCAAAGATCAGCGACAGCGTGAACAGCACCGCATTGATGCCCGCCACGGTGGCGATCGTGGTGCCGGGATCGACCAGACCGATCACCAAACCCTGGGTCAGGCCGACGCAGCCGCTGACCACCACTGTGACCAGAACCAGCGACAGGGGGTGTTGGCGGTAGGCGGTGATCGGTGTCATCACTTCGGCCTGATGATGGACCGCGTGGATTGGCCAGATCAGGCTGTGCCGATGATACAGCCGGTGCAGCCAATAGAGCGTGCCATCTTCGGCCAGAAAGAGCAGCAGCGCCAGTGTCCACGGTGACACGATACCGCCGGTCAATCCCGCTCCGCCGACCACGCCTGCCATCCAGATTGCCGTCAGAGAGGTGATCGAGATCTTGTTGAACAGCCCGACAAAAACCAGCAGCCGCCCGATGATGAACAGTTGCATGTCGACGCGGTGCGACGGGTGGCGCCAGATCCGTTTCGGTAGGGCCCAGGCCCAAAACCCGCCGTCGACGGACCGCAACCGGTACAGCACAAAAGCGAGCCCCAGCGACAGCAGCAGGTATTCCGGTGCGATCAGCACATCGGCACCGAAAAAAGCCGTGTACAGGTTTTGCGCGGTCTCCATGCAGGCATGGTGCCAGCGGTGCAGATGTGAGGCAAGTGGTAGGCCCGGCAGGACTTGAACCCGCAACCAAAGCGTTATGAGCGCTCTGCTCTAACCAATTGAGCTACAGGCCCGCCTGCGTGCATGCCTAGGCCCGTGGGCAAGGGGCGTCAAGCGGCAGTTGCGCCGCGGCGTCGCTTGCTCTAGCAGGGCGCAAAAGCGGGGGCGATGGCATGAGTAATGACACCACGGGCAAGGGCGGACTGACCTACGCGCAGGCGGGCGTCGACATCGAAGCGGGCAATGCGCTGGTCAAACGGATCAAGCCTGCCGCGGCGCGCACCAAAAGGCCCGGGGTGGCCTCGGGCCTTGGCGGGTTTGGCGGGCTTTTTGACCTCAAGGCCGCAGGGTATGAAGACCCCATCCTTGTCGCGGCGACGGATGGCGTGGGTACCAAGCTGCTGATTGCCATCGATACCGGCACGGTCGACGGGGTCGGCATCGATCTGGTGGCGATGTGTGTCAACGATCTGGTCTGCCAGGGCGCTGAGCCGCTGTTTTTCCTTGATTATTTCGCGACCGGCGCGCTTGACGTCGATCAGGCGGCACGCATCGTCGAAGGGGTTGCGGCAGGCTGCGCGGCGACGGGATGCGCGCTGTTGGGCGGTGAGACGGCAGAAATGCCGGGCATGTATGCAAAGGACGAATTTGACCTTGCCGGGTTTGCCGTGGGGGCGATGGAGCGGGGCACAGCGCTGCCGGCTGGCGTGGCCGAAGGGGACGTGATCCTGGGGCTCGGCTCGGACGGTGTACATTCCAACGGCTTCAGCCTTGTGCGCCGGGTGGCCGAGGCGTCAGGGCTTGGCTGGGGCGACGCGTGCCCGTTTGGCGAGGGCACGTTGGGCGCGGCACTGCTGACGCCCACGCGGCTGTACGTGAAGCCTGCGCTGGCCGCGATCCGGGCAGGTGGCGTGCATGGATTGGCGCATATCACAGGTGGCGGGCTGACCGAAAACTTGCCGCGCGTGTTGCCCGACGGGCTGGGCGCCGAGATTGACCTGACCCGTTGGGATGTGCCGCCAGTGTTTCGCTGGCTGGCTGATACCGGCGGAATTGCAGAGGCTGAGATGCTGAAGACCTTTAACGCGGGGATCGGCATGGCGCTGGTGGTCGCGCCGGAGGCCGTGGACCGCGTGACAGCCGCACTTGGCGGCGAAACGGTCAACCGGATTGGCACGGTCACGGCGCGTTCAGGCGTGCACTACACGGGCGCTCTTTTGTGACCAAACGGGTGGGCATCTTTGTCTCAGGCGGCGGATCGAACATGCGTGCGCTGGTGGAGGACATGGGGCGGCCCGGTCACGGCGGCGCGCCAGCGCTGGTTTTTTCCAACAACGCGGATGCGGGCGGCATTGATTGGGCCGCGGAAAACGGGATCGCGACGGCGGTGGTCGATCACAGGCCGTTTGGCGGCGACCGGGCGGCGTTCGAAGCAGCGGTGTCGGATGCAATCGCGCCGTTCAAGTTGGACGTGATCTGTCTGGCTGGTTTCATGCGGGTTCTGACCGCAGGGTTTGTTGATCCATGGGCGGGCCGGATGCTGAACATCCATCCGTCGCTTTTGCCGAAATACCCGGGGCTGCACACCCATGCCCGCGCGCTTGCCGCCGGGGATACCGAGCATGGCTGCAGCGTGCATATCGTGACGTCGGAACTTGATTGCGGCCCGATGCTGGGGCAGGCACGAGTCCCGGTCGAACCCGGTGACACGCCAGAGGTTTTGGCCGCCCGCGTGCTGGCACGCGAGCATGTTTTGTACCCGGCTGTCCTGCGGCGGTTTCTGGAAGATGAGACAGAATTGCTTGAGCTGTGAGCGGTGTCGGGCGCGCTGGCTATTCACGCACAAATGGTGTACGCGCACACGACCGGCGTTCACTCCGCCCCTAAAACATGAAAAACACAGATGAAAACCATCACCACGACTGACGCGCTGGCTGCATTTTGTAGCGAGGCAGCAGGGCATCCATACGTTACCGTGGACACCGAGTTTCTGCGAGAACGGACTTATTATTCCAAGCTGTGCCTGGTGCAATTGGCGATGCCGGGGAAGGGCGACGAAAACGCGGTGCTGGTTGATCCGCTGGCTGACGGGCTGTCGCTCGAGCCGCTCTATGCGCTTTTTCGCGACACATCGGTAGTCAAGGTATTCCATGCGGCGCGGCAGGATCTCGAGATTTTTTATGTCGATGCGCAGGTGTTCCCCGAACCGCTTTTTGACACGCAAGTCGCCGCCATGGTTTGCGGCTTTGGCGAACAGGTCGGCTATGAAACCTTGGTGCGCAAGATCGCGCGGCAAGGGCTCGACAAGACATCGCGCTTTACCGACTGGTCGCGCCGTCCGCTGAGCGATGCGCAAAAGACCTATGCTCTGGCGGATGTCACGCATCTGCGCCAGATCTACGAATTTTTGGCCGCCAAACTCGAAAAGACGGGGCGGCATCACTGGGTGAAAGAAGAACTGCGCACTCTGCTGACGCCGGACACATATATCACGCGACCGGATGACGCGTGGCGTCGGGTCAAGACGCGCACGAATTCGCCGAAATTCCTGGCGGTGGTGCAGACCTTGGCCGCGTTTCGCGAGCGTTTTGCGCAGGAACGGAATATCCCGCGCAACCGGGTGTTCAAGGATGATGCGCTGGTCGAGATTGCCAGCAACAAGCCCAAGAGCATCGAAGAGTTGAACCGCTCGCGCCTGTTGCTGCGTGAGGCGCGCAAGGGCGACATTGCCCAAGGGATCCTGTCAGCCGTGTCTGCTGGCGTCTCAATGGCAGCGGGCGACATGCCCAAACCCGAACGTGGTCGCGAAAAACTGCAGGTGAACCCGGCGCTGGCCGATCTGTTGCGCGTGCTGCTGAAGGCCAAAACGGAACAGGAAGGGGTCGCGGCCAAACTGATCGCGAGTGCCGCCGATCTCGACACATTGGCCGCAGGGTTGCGTGACGTGCCGGCCCTCACGGGATGGCGTGCAGAGGTGTTTGGTGACGACGCGCTTCGTCTGTGTGATGGACGCGTGGCGTTGGCGGCAGATGGTGACCGCATCAAAATCGTATCTTTGGAGGGGTAAAGCGCGCAGATCGTGCGCGGGGTTTACCTGCGGCGCGACGTCTGCGCGTTGCGCACACCTTCGACGCGGATGGTGCGCACGCCGGCAAGCTGGTTGTCCGTGAGCCGTCGTGCGGCGGTCACTGTGCGCACGCGTTCAGGTCCGCCGCGGCGGGCGCGGAACGGCTGAACCACTTCAAGCCGATAGGTCAGCACGCCATCCACCGGTTCTTCGTCGTCATTCGCGGGGGTCAGGCGCACGTCATACGCGCCTTGAAACGGAGATATGCCCGAGGCTCGGATCATCGCACCGCCCGGGACGCGCTCGACTATAAGGCCGCTGACCTGGTCGATCGGCGCGCCGAGATATTCCGGCTCTGCATTGCGGCGAAACAGTCTGGCGCGACGGTCGTTGCGGACCGGGATCAGCGGGTTAACTTCTTCGGCCGGGGTTTGGGCCACCGGTTCAGATTGACCGCGTCCGAACCAGTTGAACGGGTTCACCCGGCTGTCGCGCACAGCGGCGCAGGCTGACAGGGTAAGGGCGGCGGTCAGGACTGTGACGGTGAGAACGCGCATGGGCTTGGATCAGTGCTGCAAGGTTATTCCGGTGCCCAAGTGGTAGCCCAAGCGCGCGCCCTTGAAAAGCGCGGATGTTGCGGCTGGACCTCGGCAGCCACCGGGCCTAAGTGCTGGGAACAACGACAGGAGAAGCAGATGGCCAGTGTCGCGTTCGAAGAGATTGTTGAGGATTTCGAGTTCCTGGAGGACTGGGAAGATCGCTATCGTTTTGTGATCGAGCAAGGCAAGGCGATGGACCCTCTGCCCGACGCGCTCAAGGTGCCGGCAACCAAGGTTGACGGGTGCGCAAGCCAAGTGTGGTTGCACCCTGTCAGCGACGACGGGCGATTGCATTTCGATGGCGAAAGCGACGCGATGATCGTGAACGGGCTGATCGCACTGTTGCGCAAGCTGTATAATGGTTTGACCCCCGCAGAGGTTCTGGCCGTGGATGCGCGGGCCGAGATGGCGCGGTTGGGGCTGAACGATCATCTGTCCGCACAGCGGTCAAATGGGTTGCGCGCCATGATCGAGCGGATTCGCAGCGTGGCAGCCGGGTAGGGGGCCAGCCCCCTCGGCCTGCGGCCTCACCCCCGCGGTTTTTGGGCGAAATGAAGATGGATCAGAGCCGCGCGAGATGTGTGGCCAGATCGCCGTAGCCGGTAAATCGGCGTTCGAATGTCAGGCCCAGTGTTTTCGCCGCAGCGCGGGCTTTTTCGGTCAGAGCGGGGTCGTCGGTTTGGGCCTGGTAGACCAGTTTCTCGTAGTTCCCGAAGTACATGTCACGCAGCTCCGGGTGACGGTCGAGGCCCATCGGTTTAATGATAAACGCGTCGAATTGCCGGACAAGAAAGTCGGTCAGGTAGAATGTCGTGATCTCGTCGGCGCTTTGGGCGGCAAATCGGTCGTTGCCTTCGAAAAAGCTATAGCAATGCGGGCCTGCGATCATCTCGACCCCCATTTCTTTGCAGGCGGACTGCAGTTGACCACCGGTGCCGCAATCAGCGTAAACGACAAAGATGCGCGTGTAGCTTTCGCGGTTTTTGGCCACCGCTTTGCGGACTTCATCGGTGATTTTGTCGGGATAGAGGTGCAGCTTGGCTGGCAGGCAGGTCAGGGTCATGTGGTCCCAGCCGTTGATCTCTTTCAACGCGAGGATCTCGCGGGCCAGCGCGCCGCAGGCAATCAGTAGGATGTCGCCCGGCCCGTCAGCGGCGAGGCCTGTTTCGGTGAGTTGATCGTCGGTGACGCGCATCAGTCGGCGTGCCAGGCGGCGCGGTCGAGCCGGTAGACGGCGTGCAGCGACGGGGGGGCGATGATGTCGAGCAGATCATCTTCGACCCGGATCGCGCCCAGCTTGGCCGTGCCTTTTTGCGAGCGGATGTTGTCGAGGCCGATGTGGAACCATGCGGTGTCGAAATGCGCAAACAGGTGATCGAGCATCAGGGTTTTCACGGCGCGGTTGGTGGGCCCGCCCCAGTGGGCGCGCGCCAGGAACGTAAAGCCGATGGAGGCACAGCGCGGCGGCCCCTTGGTCAGGTAGAAGCTGGAGGTGCCGATCACGGTGCCCCCGTCATCAAGCATCGCAAGCGCGCCGCCGCGGGCCAGCAGGCTGTCGAAATAAGGATCGAACACGGCCCGTTCGTGCCGGTCGTGCACCGGGTGCTGTTCCCAGATCAGCGGATCAGACGCCGCGGCATAGAGCGCGTCGCGATCCCCCGGGGTCAACGGGCGCAGCGCGAGGCCGCGCCCGGAAAGCGTGGGCTGCGGATCGAAATCCGCGGGCCACATCAGCTTGCCAGTTGGTTGTGTTTGCGCGCCACGAATTCCTTGGCCGTTTCAACGGCTACAGCCGCGTCACGGCAATAGGCGTCGGCACCGATGGCCTTGCCAAACTCTTCGTTCAGTGGGGCGCCGCCGACCAGCACGATGTAATCATCACGAATGCCCTGTTCGACCATCGTGTCGATCACGACCTTCATGTAGGGCATCGTGGTTGTCAGAAGGGCGGACATGCCGAGGATGTCGGGGCCTTCTTTCTCAATCGCTTCGAGATAGTTTTCGACCGGGTTGTTGATGCCCAGATCGACCACTTCGAACCCCGCGCCTTCCATCATCATCGACACGAGGTTCTTGCCGATGTCGTGGATGTCGCCTTTGACTGTGCCGATCAAGATA